>NZ_CP011427.1:616180-924270 GCF_001506165.1 Pantoea vagans
TTTTGAAAAGCTTTGGTGTTATCGGTTCCGCCATTCTCAGGACTATAATCGCCTTTTGCACCAAAAATTTTAATGTTTATGACTTCTTGGTTTAAATCTCTTTGTGTAAGTTCATTACCACTTAAATAATCAGAGGAAATTGTGACATTTACGTCGTCTATTTTTTCTTTTATGGGGTCGGCTAATGAATTTGAAGCGGTTTTATTTTTCTCATTGGCATATGCACATGATATTGAGAATAAGCTAAGTATTGTTGATGGCATTAGTTTCTTAAATAGCAATCGTCTCGTCAGCTTCATTAAAACCTCACCATTTTATGAATTAAAATTCAGCGATTTGTATCTGTTATACACCTTGATCGATTTTATGAAAGTGTATTGCTTGATCAATATCTTCATATAACTGAACAGAAGAATTAGGGCCTATATAAATAGCATGATCACAATATTTTCGTAAAGAGGATAAACTATGTGATACCATGATGAGTTTTGACGAAATGGTCTTTTCGTGAAAAATTTCTGAGCATTTTTTTTTGAATGCTGCATCACCAACAGCAGTAACTTCATCAACTAAGTAGTAATCAAAATTAAATGCCATACTCAATCCAAAGCTTAGTCTTGATTTCATTCCGGATGAATAAGTTTTTATTGGCATATCAAAATAATTTCCTAGCTCTGAAAATTGCTCAACGTAATTTATTTTTTCTCCAATTTCATTTTCTTTGCAATATAATCTTGATACAAATTTGACATTATCTCTGCCAGTTAAACTACCTTGAAATCCACCGGATAAACCGACAGGCCACGAAATGGTTTTATTGGTTTTAATTGAACCAAAATTAGGTAAGTCTATTCCTCCTATAAGACGCATTAGAGTTGATTTTCCTGCTCCATTTCGGCCGATCAATGCTATGCTTTTACCCTCAGGGATAACAATATTTAAATCGTTAAATATATAGTGCTTCCCCTTTTTCGTTTTATAAAACTTGGTTAGGTTTTTTATTTCAATCATAGTATTCTCATGATGTTTTATTTGGGGGGGGGGCCCCCCAGACATTTTAAAAGCTTTTACCGAATTTATTCCAGTATAGACTTATCAGTCTGCTTTTTGAGTCTTTAAAGAATGACTCTCTATTCTTGAAGTATTTATTCTTCTTATTAGTACTCTTAACGAATTTATTCACAAGATAAATCTCAATTGACTCCCGACGCCTTTTTTTTGATGTGGCGTTGAGTGATGAGCTTTGCGTGCTATTTGGTCTCTTATTGGCCTCGTTACTACTAGGTAATGAATGTTTAAGATTACTATTCAGAATCTTAGATTTTTCGCTATTTTTTAACTCAATTTTGCTAACTGGTTTGCCATCTGAATTTTTAATATCTGGACGTCTGCTAAAAACGGCTGTTCCTTCCCTCCAAATAAAATCTCCTGGAGATAGCTTGCCAGCTATTATCAAGTTTCTAGGTGGAACAATGTATCTTAGCTTGCTACCAGAGAATGCATCTTCAAATATACACCCTTCAAAAATCTCAGCATCACGACCACTAGGGTTAATTATGAAATCATTAAATATTTTTGATGCAGTGATTGAGTTGATTAGCAAACTTGAAACATCACTATCGTAAGTTGAGCGAAGATCTCTAGCAAAGCTAACGCAAGCATTGTGAATTTTATCCACTATACCTCTTCTTTTATAATCGAAACTATTATTAATAAAAGTTGGCATGGCATGATTTTCATTTTTTTCTTTGAATGCAATAAATGATGAATCTGAACTGCAGAAAATAGTCTCGTATAAAAAACCATTATGGCAAATAGGGTCGCTATGTATTTGGCGCTTTACAAACTCACCAGCATAACCCCGCATTGAGCCAGTGCGTTCCAATTGATTTAGAGCAGATTCAAAGGTGATGTAATAATATCCCTTAATATGTTCCGCATCAGTTATTTTTTCTAACGCTGCTTGCATAGTTCCAGCATAGCCTATATCGACTAAACCAATACTATTTTTTTCGGTCACCCCTAATTTTACATAGTAGTCTCTTAAGTGTTCGCGTTCTTTTTTTGCTGCAGCGATAATTTCATTTGAAATATCATATGAAAGTTCTCTTAGCTGCTCTCTATTTAGGTGGGATATTTGTTGATCGAACGAATTAAATCCATGCTTATGAATTAATTCAACATCAGTTGAGAATATGTCAAACCCAAATTTCCCAGAGAAAAACTCATTCAACTTACAGTTTGATATTGCAGAATCAATAAGCTCTGAAATATCACCTTTATGGAAAATAGAAGCGACTCTGGCAGACCTTCGTGAACTCAATGCATATTTAATTTCAGGCCAGCCATCTTCGATTGGGAATAAAACATTCGCCATCCGATATAAGACTTGAGCATCTCTCGACAAGAAAAGTAATTGATCAACACCATCTCTTTTAGCTTGAGTCATAATCCATTGTAAAAAGCCAAACATTAGAGGAGCGATGGCAATATAGCCTAACTTGTAAGCATCACCTCCGACATGAGTGTTTGATGGTATTAACGAAGTGGGGTCATCAAAATACTTCTTCTGAATTAGTCCATATATTGCCGATTCAGCTAAAGAACGTGTTTTTCTGTCAGGCTTAATTAAATTAAAAAGCTTTTCATTTGTTTCAATGTTTCTAAAGGCACTTTTTATATGAAATGTTTGAATTCCTTTAGATGCTGGTATTTTAATATCACCATGGGTGTTATCACCAACGTGCAACCATTTTTTATGGTCTACATTTTCTAGATTTGAAACATAATCAAATAGATCCCCTTCATGCTTTCTCAAGCCGATGTCGGAGGACAGGTATAATTTAATGCTCGGATAGTTACTTTTATGAAGTATCTTGGATATTGTCTCATTATCAAGATACATGTCGCTTATTAATATTATTTTAGCATTAGTTTTACATGCAGCGTCAAAGAGTTTTCTACCCGCCAATCTTGAGTCAAGACTTTTTAATTCTTCACTTATTTCTAATTCCTTCACAGCGAATGTTTGTTCTTTCGATATACCTGATCGCCTCTCAATTTCAGCATATATTTCCTGCAATGTTATTTCTTGCATGCCACCAGATAATTTTTCTCGCAAGTAACGTTCAGATGATTGTCGAATAGTGCAAAAATTACTTATTTTTCCAAAGGTTAATTTTTCTACCTTTCTCTCTATTAAGCTAAATATATGAGCAGGTTGTTCAACCTTTCTATCAACCAATGTATCAAAAATGTCAAATGAAATAAGGTTTGGCTTTAATTCTGATATTTTTGATTTAAATTTTTCGACTAAAGTACTTGTGCTTTTAATTGTAAACTTTTGTCTGATAATACTTTCAGCTATATCTTTTTTTATAGCATTGCGGAAATGATTGTTATAATCCTCATCTAAATCATAAAAGCTATAGTTATTATTTTTTGTTTTTATTTTTTCTAATAGCTTTATAAGGAAGTCTGAACTTTCAAAAAGCAAAGAAACTAAAGGTTGGTGAGATGATAATAGCCATTTTAAAAACAAATCAGTTTCTACTTCTTTTTTGTTTTCAATACCTTTGGCATAGTTAGTCAACGATTTGTAATCGCTGTGAGAATTCAAATAGTTGTTACAAATAGAAATTAGTGGCTTATTCCATAATAGAGCTTGAATTCCTATTGAAGATGATACGGTCACAACCGCGTCGACAGAAGAGATCAAATATTGGCTAGAGTTATCAATTAAACTAAAACTTTCAGACCAAATAAGATTAGGATAAATGTTTTTATAATCTTGATAGTTTTCTTCATTAATGACTTCTTCTGCAGTGCTCCCGGTTTTATACTGAGTTACAATAACACCTATATTGGTCGGTGTATTACTTAAGACATCAATCATTAAGTCAAGTTGATTTTTATAATTAGTCTCACTAAGGAATGAATATTGATCTGTAATTTGAAGCGGAAGTAAAATTAATTTTTCAAATTCAGATTCTGGATCTAATTCACAGCGTTCAAAGGGATTATGTTCTTCAATGAAGCTTAACAAATCATTTCTAATGTAGCCCAGTAGCTCTGCAGATTTTGGGTTTGCTTTATAATTCGAAATGTCAGAGTTAATTTTACCTTTATTGAATAGTCCTTCACTATCAAATGTTAATAGTTCTGGGAATGGCACTCTGCTTAAAAAACCGGGCATTTGATGAACGAGAAGGGTATTAGGATAATCGTGTTTTAAAAAATCAATGGGTGTTTCCCATGAAATGATACAGTCTAAATCTAGTGGGATTTTATCTCTCAATAATTTTTTTAATTCAAGTTCTGTTTCAAAGCAATTCTCATAAAGATTTTTTTCAACATTAACATTTTTTAGATTAGAGTTGGATATATCACACTGCTTGATTGGAATTATTGTTGCGAAAGGTACTTGTTCTTCAGCCAACTTTTGGCTGTATTCATTTGTGAGTATATATATATCACAATTGTTTGCGTAAAGCTTAGCCGCTTGTTTAGCAATTTTCTTTTTAATAGCACCATCATAAAATGCTGGGTTGCCTCTGACAAAAAATGGATTTATATAGAAAAGTATTTTCATTTTTATCTCTTTGTTTTGTTAGTTACTTGCTCATAAGCATTTTTTTCTCATTAACGCGATACATCGTTAGGCTGAGAAATAATATAGCTAATGTGCAAAATGCTAGATAATTTAAGCTTATCCCTTCGCTGATATAACCGGGCATTACAGATTCCCTGCTTAGCTCAACCACATGGACAATGGGGTTCCATAAAAAATAGGGCCAATATTCTCGTGGAATAGTATGCAATGGATACATTATGCATGATAAGAAATACAATGGCTTTAATATAATTGGCAGGAACTTTTGTGTTTCCTTATATTCATTTCCTATCACCATAAATATAATACCGATGCTGCTTGAGTATATTATCAAAAGCATCCATGAGGATATTAATTGTAATAGATTGGTTATTGAGAAATATTCCCCGGCAATGCTAACTGAAAGCATTAAAATCGCATATACAAATATGTAAATTAGAGATTCGAGAGTTGCTCTTGCAATTATCGTATCAATAGGTTTTACGGGACGGTAATTAAATAGCCCCTGATTTGCCTCAATTGCTCCCACTGAGCGATTACTGATATTACTGAAAATAAAGTAAGGGATAATTCCATTTAGCAAAAAAACCGGAAATGATATGTCAGGCATTGTGCGATGCATAATAAAACCGAAGATACCTAACAAAACTAATAAATGCGCAGCAGGTTCCAATATCGCCCAAAAATAACCCAGCCGATATTTTCCAAATCGTGTTCGTATTTCGCGTAGAAAAAGTGCCTTAACGGCAGCTTGCTGGACTTCAAATCCACTTCTGGCCATTTCAAAAACTCATTATCGTTGGGTTGAATTTGTGCACGCTACCGCCCTTGGCTCAATAGCTACCAATGCACTGGGTACAATTCGGGCGGTGTAGGGGAGAGGGTGGGGTTTTCAAGACGAGAGGGTGTGCTGAATAATTCAGCATATTTACGCAAATTCAGATTATGAGTTCTGATCAATACGTGGAAATGGTGACGCTAATGCGTTCAATAGGATGCTTTCGTTACGAAATTATTGCATCCATGTGAATCGCCATTCCCTGCTTGTCTGTAAGAATTTCCCTAATTTAGAGGCTGTACGTTACAGAGCATGTCAAAATAATCCTAAACGTTTTCCTCTATTAATATTCTGCAAATAATTAGTAAATCCTATTAAATGTCTCTGTTACTTGTTTTTTGTTTATCACATTGATTTTTATGGTTTTATTTTAACGCGCTGGTTTTTGTATGGTTGAATCTTTTGAGGTTGCAATCAATTCGGCTAATGAATCCCATGGCGATATAATTCACTGTTTTTTACAAAAAGTAGTAGTTGGAGCGATTCGTAAGTGCCGATTGCAGATAGCGGGAATCTTGGCGATAATCAGCTTCAACAAATCCCTTCCTCGTCGGGCCTAACGACGCGGAGGGGATTTTTTTTATCTATATTTTAGTGACTAACCGACTCACGGATCTAAAGAGGACAAGTTATGTATAACACCCTGGGCAATCAGTACGATAACTCCCTGGTTTCCAATGCCTTCGGTTTCATGCGCTTCCCGGTAAACTTCCAGCCTTATGACAGCGATGCTGAGTGGGTGATTACCGGTGTACCTTTCGATGCGGCGACCTCGGGCCGTCCGGGCAGCCGTTTAGGACCAGGCGCGATTCGTCAGATCTCCACTAACCTCGCGTGGGAAGGCTGCCGCTGGCCGTGGGATTTCGATCTGCGTCAGCGTTTGAACGTGGTGGACTGCGGTGATTTGGTTTATGCGTTCGGTGATTCACAAGATCTGTCAGACAAACTGCAGGCGCACGCTGAAAAGCTGCTGGCTAACGGTAAACGTATGCTGACCTTCGGCGGTGACCACTACGTCACGCTGCCGCTGCTGCGTGCGCACGCCAAGCATTTCGGTAAGATGGCGCTGGTGCACTTCGATGCGCACACCGACACCTACTCTAATGGCCCGACGTTTGACCACGGCACCATGTTCTTCACCGCGCCGAAGGAAGGATTGATCGATCCTAACCATTCAGTGCAGATCGGTATTCGTACCGAGTTTGATAAGAGCCTCGGTTTTAACGTACTTGATGCGGCGCAGGTTAACGATCGCAGCGTTGACGATATTCTGGCTGAAGTGAAGCGCACCGTGGGTGACTTGCCGGTGTACCTGACCTTTGACATTGATTGCCTTGATCCGGCTCATGCACCAGGCACCGGTACGCCAGTGATTGGCGGCCTGACCAGCGATAAAGCCACTAAGCTGATTCGTGGTTTGCAGGGGATGAATATTGTCGGGATGGACTTGGTGGAAGTGGCGCCAGGTTACGATCACGCAGACCTCACTTCTCTGGCTGCGGCTACGCTGGCGCTGGATATGCTGCATGTGCAGGCGGCGAATAAAGGTTAAGTGGGGCAGTGAATTAAGCGGCTTAAGAGCTGCCCTGGGGCGCGCCAAGGTGCGCGCCTACAGGAACAAAATCAGCATCAGGATTTGGCTGGCCTTTGATCAGTAATCGTTGTCTACATCATTAATGGTTGAACGTAAAAAATGGCGTCCGGCACTCGCCATAATCGCTACAGCGGTCACAATCTGTATTGTCAGCATTCAACGCTCCTGGGCTCTCTAAGAGCCAACCACGCAAGATAAAATCTTTTCTGCCCTAACTGACTTTGCCACACTCACTTTCTGCTGTTTCACGCCATCGTCACGTTTCTGCTTTTTTCTTTCCCAACGAATCTTCAACTACTTAAGGTTATCGACAACGTCTGGTCGGGGTTTATGGATGTTTAATGAATATGTGATGTGTGTTGGGTTGCTGCGGGTCAAGCTGCTGACTTGCGCGATAAATCGCGCCGCTACGATTCACTGCGAAGAAGATAAAGAAGGGGAAAAATGAGAGGGAAACTGATGGGGCGTTCCTTTGCCCTCGACGTCCCCGGTTCCTTAATAATCGTCATTTATGTCCTGCGAAGCGGAGCGTATCACCAGATACACGCCCAGCAGCACAATTGCGATGACGACGGCGATGATGATCAGAATGGTCAGCATAGTATGTGATGCTCCTGTGACTCTCTCTGATGTCGCCTGCTAGCTATAAAAAGGTCATTGTAGACCATGCTAAATATGACATGGCCCGGACTGCTTTGTTCCAACCATTATCACGTTCTGTACATCAACACTTCGACAATTGAATAGTGTCAAATCGTTATCGGCGGTGTATGGCTATACTTTGGGGCGGTAAGTGAAAATCGCATGCGCTCCGGTTCTGCATGGGCGCGCCAAGGCATGCCCCTACGTTACAGTCAGCTATTTCGCAGGGGAAACAGTTACATAATCTTCGGAGGTCACCATGGGCTTTCTGGATGAATTAGTCGGTTCGCTGGGGAACAGCAACGGTAACGGGCAGGGCAATCAGTTGGGTCAACTGGCGGCTATCTGGACCTGGGTGCAGGAGCAGGGCGGGGTTGAAGTGCTGCTGCAGAAGTTTCAACAGGGCGGGTTGGGTGAAGTGCTGAGTTCATGGATTGGGACCGGCGGCAATCAGCCGATTGGTGGCGGTGAGATTCAAAATGCCTTTGGCCAGAATGAGTTGCAGTCGCTAGCCGATAAGTTGGGCACCGATGTGAATGGCGCGTCGGGTACGTTGGCGGCGCTGTTACCACAGTTGATTGATAAGATGTCGCCACAAGGGCAGTTGGATGAGCAGAGTGTGAATAACAGCCAGATGGATTTGGGTTCGATGGTGGATGGGTTGTTTAAGCGGTAAGGGATCGGGGCGACCTGAAAAGCCGCCCCTGCAACATCTAAACCGCTATTTCCCGTCGGCCGCAATGCGATCGCGGATGTGCTGCGCGCGTGCGGCGGAATCAGGGTGTGAATCAAACATCGAGCTGGTTTGGCCCTGCTGCATTTTCGCCAGCTTCTCGAAACTGGTGGCTAAGCCCAACGGATTGATGCCGCGTTTCTTCATCAGATCGTAAGAGTAGTCATCGGCCTGCGATTCCTGTGTCTGCGAGAATTGCGCGTTAACCAATTTCTCACTCAGGTCTCCAAGCTGTGACTGCGAAAGCTGGCCAATCACACCACCCACCGATGCCGCGGCGGTGCGCGCAGCCGTGGTGGCGTAGGCGACCTGCATCGCCTTGCGTGTATGGCCTAGCGCCACGTGGCCCATTTCATGGCCGAGCACGCCCTCCACTTCATTATCCGTCATCATATCCATCAAGCCGCTGTAGACGCGGATGCAGCCGTTCGCCATCGCCCACGCGTTCACATCTTTGGTCAGATAGACTTTGTAGTTGGCCGGAACACCGTTGATGTTATCGCCCAGCGCGGCGGCGATTTTGTTCAGGCGCTGCTGGTATTCGCTGTTAGCCGGGGCAACCTGATTATCTTTGTCCATCTGGGCACAGGACTGGTCGCTCAACTGCTTCACCTGTGAATCATTCAGGGTATAAGCCTGATAGGCCTGCGCGCCCGATTGCAGCAGCGCGTTATTGTCCATCCCTTCGCAGCCGCTCAGCAGCGAAGCGATTCCCACAGCAAGTATGGTGGCGCGGATTTTCATTTAGAGGTCCTTTGCGTAACAAGGTAGAGAAAACAAACACCTGAAATTGAGATCGGTGTTCAAACGCTTTGGTTATAGCCTGCATCTTGTTCACTGGCTAGCAGACAAGCCCCGAATTGCAACCGTTTACCCGCTATTTAGCACGTCGACGCATGTACTTTTGCCCCGATATTCATGTACATTGATGTGCGACTTTTTTCTCGCTTCGCCTGATAACTGATTAATTACAATACGTTAAGCGCGGCGGAGCATTAATCCGACCTGGAGTAGAAGATGCCCTCTCGTAAAGAGCTTGCCAACGCCATTCGCGCGTTAAGTATGGATGCAGTACAGAAAGCCAAATCGGGACATCCGGGTGCCCCTATGGGCATGGCGGACATCGCTGAAGTGCTGTGGCGTGATTTCCTGAACCACAATCCGACTAACCCGCTGTGGGCAGATCGTGACCGCTTCGTGCTGTCTAACGGTCACGGCTCAATGCTGATCTATAGCCTGCTGCACCTCACCGGTTACGACCTGCCGATGAGCGAACTGCAGAACTTCCGTCAGCTGCACTCTAAAACTCCAGGCCACCCGGAATACGGCTACACCGCCGGCGTTGAAACCACCACCGGTCCACTGGGCCAGGGTATCGCTAACGCTGTGGGCTTCGCGATTGCAGAGCGCACGCTGGCGGCACAGTTCAACCGTCCTGGCCATGACATCGTCGACCACAACACCTATGTGTTCATGGGCGACGGCTGCATGATGGAAGGCATCTCACACGAAGTGTGCTCCATCGCCGGTACCCTGAAGCTGGGCAAACTGGTTGCTTTCTATGATGACAACGGCATCTCTATCGACGGTCACGTTGATGGCTGGTTCACCGACGACACCGCGATGCGTTTCGAATCCTACGGCTGGCACGTGGTGCGTGGCGTAGACGGTCACGATGCTGAAGCGATTAAGAAAGCGGTAGAAGAAGCGAAAGCGGTTACCGATAAACCTTCACTGCTGATGTGCAAAACCATCATCGGTTTCGGTTCGCCGAACAAAGCAGGCACCCACGATTCACACGGCGCACCGCTGGGTGATGACGAAATCGCACTGACCCGTAAGCAACTGGGTTGGAACCACGCGCCGTTTGAAATTCCTTCAGACATCTATGCGCAGTGGGATGCAAAAGAAGCTGGCCAGGCAAAAGAATCTGCATGGGATAAGAAATTTGCCGCGTATGCCGCTGCACATCCTGAACTGGCTGCTGAGTTCACCCGTCGTACTAACAACGAGTTGCCAGCAAACTGGGAAACTGAGTCGCAGAAGTTCATCGAACAGCTGCAGGCTAACCCCGCTAAAATCGCCAGCCGTAAAGCCTCTCAGAATGCTATCGAAGCCTTCGGTAAGATCCTGCCAGAGTACCTGGGTGGATCCGCTGACCTGGCACCCAGCAACCTGACCATGTGGTCTGGCTCTAAGCCGATCAACGAAGATGCTGCCGGTAACTATATCCATTACGGCGTGCGCGAATTCGGTATGACCGCTATCGCCAACGGCCTGGCGCTGCACGGTGGTTTCCTGCCGTACACCGCAACCTTCCTGATGTTTGTTGAATACGCGCGTAACGCCGCTCGTATGGCTGCACTGATGAAGATCCGTCAGATCATGGTCTACACCCACGACTCAATCGGTCTGGGCGAAGATGGCCCAACGCACCAGCCGGTTGAGCAGATGGCCAGCCTGCGCGTGACGCCAAACATGAGCCTGTGGCGTCCATGTGACCAGGTCGAATCTGCTGTGGCGTGGAAGTACGCAATTGAGCGCGTAGACGGCCCATCAGTCCTGGTGTTCTCACGTCAGAACCTGGCGCAGCAGGATCGTACTGCTGAGCAGCTGGCTAACGTGGCACGCGGTGGTTATGTGCTGAAAGACAGCGAAGGTACGCCAGAGCTGATCCTGATCGCCACCGGTTCAGAAGTGGAACTGGCTGTCGCCGCTTACGAGCAACTGACCGGCGAAGGCCGTAAAGTGCGCGTGGTGTCTATGCCGTCTACCGATGCCTTCGACAAGCAAGACGCGGCTTACCGTGAGTCTGTGCTGCCGAAAGCGGTTGCAGCGCGTGTGGCTATTGAAGCCGGTATCGCCGATTACTGGTTCAAATACACCGGCCTGAACGGCGCTATCGTGGGCATGACCACCTTCGGTGAGTCTGCTCCGGCAGAGTTGCTGTTCAAAGAGTTCGGCTTCACCGTAGAAAACGTAGTGAAGACCGCGAAATCGATTCTGTAATCCGTGGTCGCCATAAATGGCGACCCTACAGATTCCGATAGCCGTAAGGTGCGCATTTATGCGCACCTTTGTTTTATCCGACTTTCCATCTCCCACCTGAAACGCTTCAATTATTCCTGCAGTAATAATTTTTTATCGCGAAATTTGTGACGTAGATCCAATAATCAGCAGCGCAATTGATCGCAATCATTCCTGTTATTCCTTGCATGCTTTATTCTGGCTGAACCGTTTCAGTCGTAATGCAGTGGCATCATTTTGCAACGTTAAGCGGGCAATAATTCCCTGTACAAAACGCAGCGAAACGCTCAAGGTATTTGGCACGTTTTTTTGGGTGTTGTTGCAGGAAGTGAGATGACCATTCGCATCGCAATTAATGGTTTTGGCCGTATCGGACGCAATGTGCTGCGTGCGTTGTATGAAACCGGTCGCCGCGCGGAGATTACCGTGGTGGCCATCAACGAACTGGCGGAAGCCACCGGCATGGCGCATTTGCTGAAGTACGATACCAGCCATGGCCGTTTTGCCTTTGATGTGCGCCAGGAGCGCGATCAACTGTTCGTCGGCGATGACACCATCCGCATTCTGCATCTGGCCGAGATTGATGCGCTGCCGTGGCAGGAATTGAACGTCGATATCGTGCTGGATTGCACCGGCGTCTACGGCAGCCGCGCAGACGGTGAAGCCCATCTGCAAGCAGGCGCGAAGAAAGTGTTGTTCTCGCATCCGGGCGGTAACGATCTGGATGCCACCGTGGTGTTCGGCGTGAACGAACAGGCTCTTAAACAAACTGACCGCATTGTCTCCAACGCATCCTGTACCACCAACTGCATTATTCCGGTGATCAAGTTGCTGGATGACGCCTTCGGCATTGAGTCGGGCACTGTGACCACGATTCACTCGGCGATGCACGACCAACAGGTGATTGACGCCTATCACAGCGATCTGCGTCGTACGCGTGCGGCCAGCCAATCGATCATCCCGGTGGATACGCGTCTTGCTGCTGGCATCACCCGTATTTTTCCGAAATTTAACGATCGTTTTGAAGCCATCGCTGTCCGTGTGCCCACCATCAACGTGACAGCCATTGATTTGAGCGTTTCGGTACGTGAAGCGGTGAAGGCCTGTGAGGTCAATGCGTTGCTGCAAAACGCGTCAGAAGGGGCGTTTCGTGGTATAGTTGACTATACGGAATTACCGTTAGTCTCAGTAGATTTTAACCATGATCCGCACAGTGCCATTGTGGACGGCACACAAACGCGGGTCAGTGGTCACCACCTGATCAAGACCTTGGTCTGGTGTGACAACGAATGGGGCTTTGCTAACCGCATGATCGACACCACGTTAGCAATGGCCGCAAGCGGTTTCAGGTAAGACGCGGACTGCGTCTGGCAAAACTTATGAGAATCAACGAGAGGGTTCACCATGTCTGTAATTAAGATGACCGATCTGGATCTTGCTGGTAAACGTGTTCTGATCCGTGCCGATCTCAACGTGCCAGTAAAAGAAGGGAAAGTGACGTCAGATGCACGTATTCGTGCTTCTCTGCCTACCATCGAAGCGGCGTTGAAACAGGGCGCGAAAGTGATGGTTACCTCTCACCTGGGTCGTCCGACCGAAGGTGAATACAATGAAGAGTTCTCCCTCCTGCCTGTTGTTAACTACCTGAAAGACAAACTGAGCGGCACGACTGTGACCCTGGCCAAAGACTACCTCGACGGCGTTGAAGTCGGCGCGGGTGAGCTGGTGGTGCTGGAAAACGTGCGCTTCAACAAAGGCGAGAAGAAAGACGAAGAGACCCTGTCGAAGAAATATGCCGCCTTGTGCGACGTCTTCGTCATGGATGCCTTCGGCACCGCTCACCGCGCGCAGGCTTCTACCCACGGTGTCGGCAAGTTCGCGCCTATCGCGTGTGCCGGTCCGCTGCTGTCAGCTGAGCTGGAAGCACTGGGCAAAGTCATGAGCAACCCACAGCGCCCACTGGTGGCGGTGGTGGGTGGTTCTAAAGTGTCTACCAAGTTCGACGTGCTGCAGTCTCTGGTGAAAATCGCGGATACCGTGATCGTCGGTGGCGGTATCGCTAACACCTTCGTGGCTATCGACAACAACGTCGGTAAATCACTGTACGAGCCAGACTTCGTTGAAGCGGCAAAAGGCCTGCGCGATCAGTACGGCATTCCGGTTCCAACCGACTCTCGCGTTGGAACGGAATTCTCTGAAACTGCACCGGCAACCGTGAAAAAGGCTTCCGAAGTGGCAGATAACGAAGAGATTATGGACTTCGGTGACGAAACCGCACTGGCGATGGCAAAACTGCTGAAAGATGCAAAAACCATCCTGTGGAACGGTCCAGTTGGCGTGTTCGAATTCCCGAACTTCCGTAAAGGCACCGAAATCATCGCTAACGCGATTGCAGACAGCGAAGCGTTCTCTGTAGCGGGTGGCGGCGATACTCTGGCAGCGATTGATCTGTTCGGTATCGAAGACAAGATCTCCTACATCTCTACCGGCGGTGGCGCATTCCTCGAGTTCGTGGAAGGCAAAAAACTGCCAGCAGTAGCGATGCTGGAAGAGCGCGCTAAGCAGTAATTTTTGGGGGCGGCGCTTCGGCGCCGTCTGAAGGCTTGCCCATCCTGGGCAAAAAATCGACGTCCCTTTGTGGGATGAACGGTAACGAAACAGGACACAACCATGTCTAAAATTTTTGATTTCGTAAAACCCGGCGTTGTCACTGGTGATGACGTTCAGAAAGTTTTCCAAGTAGCGAAAGAAAACAAATTCGCTCTGCCTGCAGTTAACTGCGTCGGCACGGACTCCATCAACGCGGTACTGGAAGCTGCGGCCAAAGTTAAAGCGCCGGTCATCGTTCAGTTCTCCAATGGTGGTGCTGCCTTCATCGCCGGTAAAGGTTTCAAAACCGACAAGCCACAGGGCGCGGCAATCTTCGGCGCTATCGCCGGTGCGCACCATGTGCATCTGATGGCTGAACAGTACGGCGTACCAGTGATTCTGCACACCGACCACTGCGCCAAGAAACTGCTGCCGTGGATCGACGGTCTGCTGGATGCCGGTGAAGAGCACTTCAAGAAAACCGGTAAGCCACTGTTCTCTTCTCACATGATTGACCTGTCTGAAGAGTCACTGGAAGAGAACATCGAGATCTCTTCTAAGTACCTGGCGCGCATGGCGAAAATCGACATGACCCTGGAAATCGAACTGGGTTGCACCGGTGGCGAAGAAGATGGCGTGGACAACAGCCACATGGACGCTTCTGCGCTTTACACCCAGCCAGAAGACGTTGATTACGCGTACACTGAGCTGAGCAAAATCAGCCCACGTTTCACCATCGCGGCTTCTTTCGGTAACGTTCACGGCGTGTACAAGCCAGGCAACGTGAAACTGACCCCGACCATCCTGCGTGATTCTCAGGAATATGTGACCAAGAAACACAACCTGCCGCACAACGCGCTGGACTTCGTGTTCCACGGTGGTTCTGGTTCTTCTGCGGCAGAAATCGAAGAGTCTATTGGTTACGGCGTCATCAAGATGAACATCGATACCGATACCCAGTGGGCAACATGGGACGGTATTCTGCAGTACTACAAAAAGAACGAAGACTATCTGCAAGGCCAGTTGGGTAACCCAAATGGCGTAGATAGCCCGAACAAGAAATACTACGACCCACGCGTATGGCTGCGTTCTGCACAGGCTTCAATGGTTGTGCGTCTGGAGCAGGCTTTCAAAGAGCTTAACGCTGTCGACGTGCTGTAATTTTTCCTTACAGTACAAAAAAGGCCCGAAAGGGCCTTTTTTTATGCGTTTCATTCAGAATAGTGAGTAAATTCAGGCCATCTTTGGCGCTTCGTCACATTTTTGTTTACCCTTGTACACGGGAGTGCCGGATTAATTCTGGCCGTTTTTGCATTTTCCTGCGGGAAACTCAACAACAGGGCTAACAAATGGAAGACTTAAATGTCGTTGACGGCATCAACAGTGCCGGCGGCTGGCTGGTACGTAATCAGGCGCTGATTCTGAGCTACGCGGTGAATATCGTTGCCGCGATCATCACCATCATCATCGGTATGTTCATCGCGCGCCTTATCTCTAACGCGGTGAATCGTGTTCTGCAGGCGCGGCATATTGATGCCACCGTCGCTGACTTTCTCTCTGCACTGGTGCGTTATGGCATCATCGCCTTCACCTTAATTGCCGCCTTGGGGCGCGTCGGGGTGCAAACCGCATCGGTTATTGCCGTGTTGGGTGCCGCCGGTTTGGCCGTGGGTCTGGCACTGCAAGGTTCGCTGTCGAATCTTGCGGCAGGCGTGCTGTTGGTGACCTTCCGTCCGTTCAAAACCGGTGAGTTTGTCGATCTCGGCGGCGTGATGGGTACAGTCCAGAACGTGCAGATTTTCTCCACCACCATGAAAAGCGCTGACGGCAAAATCGTTGTGGTGCCAAACGGTAAAATCATTGCCGGTAATATCATCAACTATTCCCGCGAACCGATTCGTCGTAATGAGTTCATCATTGGCGTGGCCTACGATGCGGACGTCGATAAGGTGATTGCGCTGTTCCAGGAAGTGGTGGAAGCCGACGAGCGCGTGTTGAAAGATATGGGGATCCAGATCGGTCTGAACGAACTGGCCGCATCATCGCTTAACTTTGTCGTGCGTTGCTGGAGCAAAAGCAGTGACCTGCAGAACGTATACTGGGATCTGATGAAGAACTTCAAGCGCACGCTGGATGCTAACGGCATCGGTATTCCGTACCCGCAGATGGATGTGCATCTGCATCAGGTGAAAAGCGAGCAGCAGGCTTAAACCTTGTAAGGTCGCCATTTATGGCGACCTTATTAGTTTATCTAATGCCCAATTAAATCTTTCAATTTCCTCTAATAACCTCGCGTCACTATACTGCATCGCATTATCTCGTTATTCAGGACTATCGCTGTGTTATCTGTTTACTTACAAGGGCTTGCCCTCGGGGCGGCACTCATTCTGCCATTGGGTCCGCAAAACGCGTTCGTGATGAATCAGGGCATTAAACGCCATTACCACTTAATGACGGCAGGATTGTGTACCCTCAGCGATATCGCGCTGATCTGCGGCGGCATCTTCGGCGGCAGCGCGTTACTGAGTCAGTCGCCGATTCTGCTGATGCTGATCACCTGGGCTGGCGTGGCCTTCCTGCTGTGGTACGGTTGGGGCGCTCTACGTAGTGCCTGGCTGGGCGATGTCACCCTGGGGACTGATGCGGCGATGAAGCAGGGGCGCTGGCGGATTATTGCTACCATGCTGGCGGTGACCTGGCTCAACCCACATGTCTATCTCGATACCTTTGTGGTGCTGGGTAGCCTCGGTAGTCAGTTGCCTTCAACCGAAGCACGGCAGTGGTTTGCTTTGGGCACGGTCAGCGCCTCGATTATCTGGTTCTTTGGTCTGGCACTGCTGGCCGCATGGCTGTCGCCACGGCTGCGCACGGTGCGTGCACAGCGCATCATCAACCTGCTGGTGGGCGGCGTGATGTGGTTTATCGCTATCCAACTGGCGCGTCAGGGCATCGCTGCTTTCTGATGCAGATGCAGGCCGTACAGTGCGGGCACCGCGCCCGCACTGGCAATCAGTTCTAAGCGTATTTGCCGAAAACTCACGCCTGGCGGCACCGGGTGATGGCAAAGCGAGTGATGGTTATCCGTTACTTCATCTAACAACATCTCATCCAGCCAGAGCCGATAATGCGTGGTGCAGTGCGGCGTTACCGCCTGCGCATGGCCCATCTGCACCGTCTCCATCGCATGATCGAAATCGTTATCGAACATTAGCGTGATTTGCTGCGCTTGTTGCCGTTCATCCCAACGCCAGGTGACGTTCGGCTGCACATCATCCAGTGCCGGAACCCAGCAGTTGGTGTGCTGCTCAGGACGCAGTTTGCCGTTGAGCAGATAGTCGCGATGCCAGAGTTTCAGCGGCGTTTCCAGCGCGAAGGCCAACAGGATCTGATGCGGTGCTCGGCGCGGCAGCCAAAAATCAAACTCATCCACGCCGTAATCGCCATCGTTAATCTGGCGGGTGCGTTTGGCGACGCGCGGGTTGAGGCTATTAAACACCATCATCACCCCCGGCAGGCGTTGACGCGTCAGGGCCACTTCAATCGCGGGATTCTCCTCAAAGGCGATAAACAGGTAGCGATCGACATCAGCCCGATAATCAAAACTCAGGCGATAGTTGCCCTGTTCATTCACAGTAAGAGTTTGACTGGCGAGCAGACGGTCGCCGCAGGTATTTGCCGGGTTGTCGCTGGTGAGCAACGAAATCTGCAATCTCTGCGCCTGTGCCGCACGCAAACGCAGCGACAGGGCTGGCAGACGCTCGCCCGCTTTTAACGGCAGCAGCAGGGCGCAGCGAGACTGTAAGGCGTGCCAACCGGCATCGGCGGGCAGGGCGCTCAGTTGCAGCGTGCTGCTGACGTCAATGCGCGCGTCATTAACCGGATTCTCTAACACCTGTCGCGGGATAAATGCACCCTGGCGCAGCAATTGCTGTTGCAGCTGCGGCACACGTTCCGGCTGCGCAAGTTGTGCTGGCGTGAGCTGTTGCTGGTGGCAGATGGCGGCGGCACGTCCCACCACTTCGCCCAATACGCCGCAGGTGCACATCACCCGTGCGCTGCCAAAGGCGACATGGGTGGCAGAGATCAAACGGCCGGTCAGCAGCAGGTTATCCAGTGACTGGCTGTAAAGCGCGCGAAACGGAATGGTGTAAGTGCCTTTGCTATGAAACTGGCGGCAGCCGTCGTGCTCACTGTAGACGCCATCGGCCGGATGCAGGTCAATCGACCAGCCACCGTACGCCACCGCATCATAGTGATCGCGCTGTTCGATGATGTCCTGCTGGCACAGCAAAGTATCGCCGAGGAAGCGGCGGCTCTCGCGCTTGCCGGGGATCAGGCCAACCCACTCAATAGTCAGCGTATCCGCATCCGGGAATTCACCGGAGTTTTTGATGTAATCCCACACCCCCCAAACGATTTTCCACAGCTCCCATTTGATGGTTTCACTTTCGTGCACCGTATCCAGCCGTCCACCCCATTCCAGCCACCACAGATCGCAGCCGTTAAGATCGGAGGTCAAACGTTTGTAGCGGGGAATGGCAGTGATCTCTTTCAGGGCGAAAGAGGGCGGCACGAAGCGCACCGGCTGCGTGGTGCGTTTGGTGTAGAAGTAAATCGAGTGGCCGAGTTTGTGACCGAAATGCTCGCCTGGCGCCATCTTCTCGCCAAACTCCTCCACGGTTTCAGCACCTATGCGGTGCGCCGCACCGGCCAGATAACCCAGCACCCCATCGCCGCTGGCATCGATAAACTGACTCGCCCGCACGTGATAGCGCATCTGGTTGATGGCGTTGAAAGCCTGCACCGCGTTGAGTCGTCGGCCGGATTTCTCCGCATCGCTCACCACGGTGTTCAGCAGCAGCGTTAAGCCGGGCTGAGCCTGCACGATATCCAGCAACACCATATCGAACAGCACCGGATTGCCCTCCTTGTTGCGCCACAGGTTCTCCTCCATGATTTCGCCCATGATGCCGCCTTCACGCGCCCAGCGATTGTTGTTGCCCATATGCGAGGTGGCACCGTTGGCCCACAACCGCACTTCGCTGGAGGCATTCCCGCCCAGCACGGGACGATCCTGAATCAGTACCACCTGAAGCCCGTCACGTGCCGCCGCCAGTGCCGCACACACGCCCGCCAGACCGCCGCCCGCCACCAGTAAATCGGCCTGAAGCTGCTGTTGTGGGAAGTGGCGCGCATTTTGCGAGGAGAAATTCTGCATCATTTGCTTCCTGTCATGCTGGAGCTAAGATTGGTGTTTTGAGCGCCACAGGGTGAACTATGTCTTCTCAACCCAACCAAAGCCTGATTGATGGGATTCGCTGCCTGCAGTATCTGGTTTCCAGCGATAAAGCGGTGGGCTGCCGTGAACTGGCGCGACAAATGGGAATGAACAGCACACGCGTTAACCGTTTGCTGATGACCATGGCGTCGATAGGCCTGACGATACAGGATGAGCATCGGCGCTACTTGCCCGGTCCGGGTATTCATGCGCTGGCGGCGCAGTCTATCCGGGGTTCTTCGCTGTTTGCCCAGGCACTGCCACAACTGGAAGTCCACGCGCCGCGCGATATCGTGGTGGCCTTGGGCGTGCTGTGGGAGGATCAGGTGATCTACATCTGGCACTCCGAGCCGGGTGAGCGCACCAATGCCAGCCAGGCACTGGCAGGATTCCGCATGCTGCCCGCCTGGCAGTCGGTGATTGGTGTGTCGCTGCTGGCCGCTGAGAGTGATGAGGCACTTCGCCCGCGTTTTAGCGATGAACAGTGGGCGCAGATTGCGCCGCTGCTGACGCGCAAACGTGAAGAAAGTTATTTGATCTGGCATCGCGATGACGGGGAAGTGAGTATGGCGCAGCCGATCAACAACAACCGTGCTGCCATCGCCTTTGCCAAAATCTGGCAGGCCGATGACGCTCACCTGCAGCAGCGCTTGAAGCAGTTGCAGGCGCTGGCGAAGATTTTGCTCAGCGCGCGCTGACATGCTCAATTTTCCCAACGATAAACAGATAACTGCAGATGCCAATCGCCGCCAGTACGGCGATAAAGCCGAGGGCCGGGGCGAAGTTGTCGCCATCGATTAAGGCACCAATCGCGATGGGCACCACAATCGCGGAGAGCGCGCCGGTAAAGTTGAATACGCCACCGGCGAGGCCAATCAAATGACGTGGCGCCAGTGCGGTGACAAACACCCAGGTAATGGTCGCCAGCCCGTTGCCAAAGAATGCCAGCGACATAAACAGGATGATCAGCGTGGCGTCGTCAGTGTAATTTGCGCCGAGGATAAACAGCGTCAGGAACAGGCCGAGGATCACCGGCAGTTTGCGTGCCACGCTGGCTGACACGCCGCGTCGGATCATGCGGTCGGAGGCAAATCCCGCCAGCAACACGCCACAGAATGCCGCGAAGTAGGGCACCGAGGCGACATAGCCGCTTTTGATAAAGCCCATATGGCGATATTCCACCAGGTAAGTGGGGAACCAGGTCAGGAAGAACCAAAAGGTGGCGGAGATGGTGAACTGGCCGATGTAGATCCCCACCAGTTTGCGGCTGCGGAACATCTGCGCCAGGTCGCGCCAGCGGGCCTTGGGCTGTTGATGGTTTTTCAGCAGGGCACCGTTGCTGGTTAGATAATTCAGTTCGGCCTCAGACACGCCTTTGTGTTCATGCGGTTCGCGATACAACAGATACCACACCAGCGCCCAGATCATTCCGGCGATGCCGGTGATTAAAAACAGGCCACGCCAGCCCCATGCATCCTGCACATGAAACAGCAGCGGGGTCATACAGGCGAGACCGACAAACTGAGCAGACGAATAAATGCCGATGGCGCTGGCGCGCTCCTGCTCGGGGAACCAGCTGGAGATTACCCGGTTGTTGGCGGGCATGACCGGGGCTTCAAAGGCACCAACACCCAGCCGCAGGCCAAACAGCGCACCAAAACTGCTGGCCAACGCGTGTAAAGCGGTGATCAACGACCAGGCAAACAGCCCCACGCCATACACCAGACGGGCACCGAGTCGGTCAATCAGAAAGCCGCCGGGAATTTGCAGCGCGGCGTAGATCCAGCCAAATGCGGAGAAGATCAATCCCATCTCCATCGGCGTGAAACGCAGTTCGCCAGCCATTTGCGTGGCTGCCACCGAAAGATTGGTGCGATCCATGTAGTTGATGATGATGTTGATAAACACCAGGGCGAGCATCAGGAAACGTGTGCGCCCTGCGCGGACGCCCACAGCGGTTTGGCTAAGTGGCTGTTCTGTCATTTACAACTCTCCCAGAGGCTAGAATTGTTTCTTTAATAGAAACATCAAGGCGTGCTTTGAGCGAATCTGTCAGCATCGTTTTGCGATCGCGGATACGTTAAAACATCCCTTAATCCGAACTTTTTGGTGATTTCAAACTCAGACCATCACGCATAGTAATGTGTTTTAGGTTTAGCCATAGTGGCGACCTGCAAATTGAACCCTCAAGGAGGACTTTCGTGAAACTGAAAGCACTGGCGCTGGCCGCCTTAATGAGCACGGGCGCTCTGTCCGCCATGGTACAGGCGGGTGAAGTCCCGAATGGCCCACATGTTGTGACTTCAGGACAGGCCAGCGTAGACGCCCGTCCAGATATCGCGACGCTCTCAATCGTGGTGAATGTTTCGTCGAAAGACGCGGCCGATGCGAAAAAGCAAGCGGATGACCGCGTGGCGCAATATTTCGATTTCCTGCAAAAGAACGGTATCGAGAAGAAAGATATTGATGCGGCAAACCTGAGCACGCAACCGGAGTATGATTACACCAAAGAGGGTAAGTCGGTACTGAAAGGCTATCGCGCGGTGCGTCAGGTGCAGGTGACACTGCGCCAGTTGGATAAACTGAATGAGTTGCTGGATGGTGCGTTGAAGTCCGGCCTGAACGAAATCCGTTCCGTCGAGTTGGGCGTGGCGAATGCGGATAACTACAAAGAGCAGGCACGTAAAGCAGCAATTGCCAATGCAACGCAGCAAGCAAATGCTTTAGCTGAAGGCTTTAACGCCAAGTTAGGTTCGGTGTACAGCATCCGTTACCACGTGGCCAACTATCAGCCGATGCCAATGGCGCGCATGTACAAAGCCGCTGCGGCACCAGCGGATACCACCGCGCAGCAAACCTATGAACAGCAGAGCATTCACTTCGATGACCAGGTGGATGTGGTGTTCGAGATCAAGCCGAATACGCCTTGATGTGACCCGGTGCGCATTAAGGTGCAAACCACGCACGATCGGTGTAAGGTCGCCATTTATGGCGACCTTTTTTACGCCGTCACATCATCCTGACGCAACACGCGATGACCATGCGCGATCAATGCGTCGGTCACGCTGCGCATCAATCGGCTCTCCGGCGCGAAGCGGTGCCAGTAAAGCATACGGCGCTGATACAGGCCTGGCGTCAAATCCACCAAATCCCCTTGTGCCAGTTCGCGTTCAATCTGCAGGTGCGGAATCATACAGCACACCGAACCCTGACGCGCCAACTGCACAAAGGCTTCTGACGAGTTAACAATGTGGCACGGCACGCTGCCGGGCGACAGGTCAAAGTTCTGCTGTAAAAACGCCTGATGCATATCATCAAGGTGGTCAAACGCCACCGCTGGGGCTTTCAGCAAAGCAGAACGCGTCACACCATTGGGGAAGTAACGTGCGGCGAAGTCGGGCGAAGCACAGAACAGATAATCCAGCGCACCTAACTGATCCACCAGGCAGCTTGGCAGCGGCTGTGGCTGGATACTCACTGCACCCACCACTTCACCGCGACGCAGACGTTCCTGAGTGCGGGTTTCGTCTTCTACCTGCAAGTTCAGGCGCACTGGCGAATCAGCCAGCACATCTTTCAGCGCGGGCAGCAGCCAGGTGGCCAGACTGTCGGCGTTGACCGCTAGTGACAGCAACAATGGCGTGCCGCCGCTGTTGTCATCACCCAGCCACTCCTCTTCCAGCAGCTCAACCTGATGCAATAACGCCAGCAGTTTCTGCCCTTGTTCTGTCGGACGCGGCGGCACGGTGCGCACCAGCAGCGGCTGACCAAATAAATTCTCTAACTGTTTAATGCGCTGAGACACCGCGGACTGCGTGATGCAGAGTTTTTGGGCGGCGCGCTCAAAGCCGCGCTCGCGAATCACAGCATCCAGCGCCTGAAGCGTTCGATAATCCGGGCGTTTCATTTTTTTCTCTCTCGTTCAGGATGGAAAGTACTATGCCACAAAACGGTAATATTGTGCTGCGGTGGTTTTTTGCGGGCTGGCTTCCAAAGGATTAAATCGATGCATCAACAGCCGCGCAATTTTACGACGCCTTGTTTTATACTACGCGCACTTCGATGTCGCACAGGTTTTAAACATATCATGACCCAGGATGAACTGAAAAAAGCAGTAGGTTGGGCAGCGTTGCAGTACGTTGAGCCAGGCACAATTGTGGGCGTTGGCACCGGTTCTACTGCGGCGCATTTCATTGATGCGCTCGGCACCATGAAGGATCAAATTGAAGGCGCGGTTTCCAGCTCGGAAGCCTCGACCGAAAAACTCAAAGCGTTAGGCATCCATATCTTTGACCTCAATGAGGTGGATGAGCTGTCGGTTTATGTCGATGGTGCTGATGAAATCAATCCACAGATGCAGATGATCAAAGGCGGCGGTGCCGCGCTGACCCGCGAGAAAATCGTGGCGGCGGTGGCGAAGAAATTCGTCTGCATCGCAGATGCCTCCAAAGAAGTCGATGTGCTGGGTCATTTCCCGTTACCGGTGGAAGTGATCCCGATGGCGCGTTCGTTTGTGGCACGTGAACTGGTGAAGCTGGGTGGCTTGCCAGAGTATCGCCAAAACGTGGTCACTGATAACGGCAACATTATTCTCGACGTGCATAATCTGCGTATTCTTGACCCGATTGCATTGGAAAAAACCATCAATGCGCTGCCTGGCGTGGTGACGGTTGGCCTGTTTGCCGCGCGTGGGGCCGATGTTGCGCTGATCGGCACCGCAGATGGCGTGAAAACCATCACTAATTGATCTGTCCGGCGCGCAGCCCGCGCCGGTTATTTCCATTCGCAAAACATCTTTTCTCGCCAGGGTGAAATTTGGTGACTTATGTCACAAAAGATTCATCAATCGCGGGTTCGTACTTCACGGAACACGCATGTCACGATTTTGTACGGCATTGTGCTGCCTGAGCGTGGGCGCATGCTGGTGGTGAGGCAATCGTTTGTATTGCTGCGCACGAAATTTTTGATATTTTGGCAGAAGGCTAGCTTATGGTAGTCCTCATTGAATTCAGAATAGGGTCGGGAAATGGCAAAGGTATCACTGGAAAAAGACAAGATTAAGTTCCTGCTGGTGGAAGGCGTTCACCAGAGTGCACTGGATAATCTGCGCGCTGCAGGTTACACCAACATCGAATTCCATAAAGGGGCACTGGATGCGGAGTCGCTGAAGTCCTCGATTCGCGATGCGCACTTCATTGGTATCCGTTCCCGTACCCAACTGACCGAAGAGATTTTTGCGGCAGCTGAAAAGCTGGTGGCTGTAGGTTGCTTCTGTATCGGAACCAACCAGGTTGACCTGGGTGCAGCAGCGAAACGCGGTGTGCCGGTATTCAACGCGCCATTCTCTAACACCCGTTCAGTGGCTGAGCTGGTGATTGGTGAAATGTTGCTGATGCTGCGCGGCATTCCTGAAGCCAACGCCAAAGCGCACCGTGGTATCTGGAATAAAGTGGCCAACGGCTCCTATGAAGCGCGTGGTAAGAAGCTGGGTATCATTGGCTACGGTCATATCGGTATGCAGTTGGGCGTGCTGGCAGAAAGCCTGGGCATGCACGTCTTCTTCTACGATATCGAGACTAAACTGCCACTGGGTAACGCGACTCAGGTGCGTCATCTGTCTGACCTGCTGAATATGAGCGATGTGGTCAGCCTGCATGTGCCAGAAAACCACACCACGCAAAATATGATCGGTGCTGATGAGCTGGCGCTGATGAAGCCGGGTTCACTGCTGATCAACGCCGCACGCGGCACCGTGATTGATATCCCGGCGCTGTGTAATGCGCTGGCGAACAAACATCTGGCAGGCGCGGCGATCGACGTGTTCCCGGTTGAACCAGCGACCAACAGCGATCCGTTCAACTCGCCGCTGTGTGAGTTCGACAACGTGATCCTGACGCCACACATTGGTGGTTCTACTCAGGAAGCGCAGGAAAATATCGGTCTGGAAGTTTCTGGCAAGCTGGCGAAGTACTCTGACAACGGTTCTACGCTGTCTGCGGTTAACTTCCCGGAAGTATCACTGCCGATGCATGCCGCCAGCGCCAGCCGCTTACTGCACATCCACGAAAACCGTCCAGGTGTGTTGACTGCGATTAACCAGATCTTTGCTGAGCAGGGCATCAACATTGCCGCCCAGTATCTGCAAACATCCCCGCTGATGGGCTATGTGGTTATCGACATTGATGCGGAAGAAGATGTGGCGGATAAAGCGCTGCAACTGATGAAAGCCATTCCGGGCACCATTCGCGCTCGTCTGCTGTACTGATTTGCTGCTATCGGGCGCGTCTTGGCGCGCCCCTCTCAAACCGCTACGCGTTATCCCACTGCCACAATTTTGACGGTGTCAAAATGGCGGGCAACGGCACATCCCACGCAGCTATCGGCAATGCCTCCACGCGCTGGCAATCGTGGGCAATACCCATCGGTAAAAAACCATGCTGCTGCCAGTTTTGCAGCGTGCGATCGTAAAATCCGCCCCCCATCCCCAGACGCTGTCCCTGATGGTCAAATGCCACTAACGGCACCAGCATCACATCTAACTGGTCAAGTGTGGCCATCTGGGTGATATCCAGAGGTGGCTCGGGAATGCGTAATTTGTTGGGATTGAGCGGCGTATCTGGGGTATAGCGCAGAAACAACAGATTGCCCGGCGCAAAGGGGTGCAGTACTGGCAGGTAAACCTGTTTTTTTTGCTGCCAGAGTTTGGCAATCAGTGGGCGAGTGCTGATTTCGCCATCTACAGACAAGAACAGTGCGATGCGCTGTGCGTTGGCAATGGGTGCGAAATTAATAGCGTGCTCAGCCAGCAGATCGGCGGCGTGTTCCTGTTGCTCAGACGTGAGATTGCGGCGCAGATGGCGCACATGCTGACGGATGTCCTGACGGTCGAGAAGGGAGGGTGCTGACATGATAACCCCGGCAGAGTCGGCTGTTGCCAGCCACTATATCATACCGGGAATTAACAGGTTGGAACTAAGAGAGGATCTCCGAGATGCCGCCGCAGGCTGTAACCCTTGAACCCATGGTTCAAGGTGAACATGCCGTCACAATTATTAGGCTTCTCGGACGGACCGAGCATGCGCACAAATTGTGGATCGTCACATTCTGTTGGTATTAAATATCGGCTCAGGGGACGGGCCCGCTTGCAAACATCTCAGAGAAAATTGACTTCACCGTCACTCTACCACGAGTACCATGAAGTGTTATTCGAATTTAGGGCCCTGGCGATCAGTTATGCGACCTTGCTCAACTAATGCTTGTTCAATCGTCTGCTGCAGCATGCGGATACGTTGTTCCATGTTTGCTGCATAGTCGCGCGTTTTGCCTTTTTCCTGTGCCAATTCATGGCAGATGTTTAAGGCGGCGATGAACACCAGCTGCTCTGTATTGGTGACTCTAGTGCGAACTTTTAAATCTTGCAACCGTTGATTGAGATCCTCTGCTGCCAGATTCAGCGCTTCTTGCTGTTCAGGCGGACAATTCACTCTCAATGAACGACCAAAAATCTGAATATCTACCGGTTGTGCAGACATGCCACCATCCTAACTGATTACTTCGTTCGCTCTCCCTTACCGTTCAATGGGTTGGGAGGTGCGCAACTATATATACCCGAGTTATAAGTTACAACCCCTTTTCTGGAAACTCAGAGGCACCTGGTGGTAGCATAACACGAACTTATTCTGCCAACGACGACCAAAGCTTATGTCATTACAGAACGCAACTCCTGGTTACAACGCGCTTGCCGCGGCACTCTCACAGCAAGGTGTCGGTATGACACCTGCCGAAATGCACGGATTACTCTCTGGCATTTTGTGCGGTGGTAATCAGGACACCAGCTGGAAAACCCTGGTCCATGACCTCACCAACGAAGGCATGGCGTTTTCGCAAAGCCTGTCTCAGCCTCTGCAGGCGCTGCATGAGAGCCTGGCAAGTACGCTGGAAGACGAAGGATTTATGTTCCAGTTGATGCTGCCGGAAGATGACGACATCACTGTGTTTGACCGTGCCGATGCACTTGCGGGCTGGGTGAATCACTTCCTGCTGGGATTAGGGGTGACGCAGCCTAAGCTGGAAAAAGTGACCGGCGAGACCGGTGAAGCCATTGACGATTTGCGCACTATCGCGCAACTCGGTTATGACGAAGACGAAGATCAGGAAGAGCTGGAGCAGTCACTGGAAGAGGTGATTGAGTATGTGCGCGTGGCAGCGTTGTTGTGCCATGACACCTTCGCGCGCGCGCAAACGCCAACCGCACCTGAAGTTAAAAAGCCTACGTTACACTAAGCGCGTCATTGCGGGCGGAGGTGCCCGTTTCAACAGGGAGTGCAAACATGATTACACTGGAAACTTTCCAGCAACGTCGTCAGGCGCTGATTGCCCGTATGGCGCCTGGCAGTGCCGCTTTGATTTTTGCTGCACCTGAAGTGACGCGCAGCAACGATACCGAATATAACTTCCGCCAAAACAGCGACTTCTGGTATTTCACGGGCTTCAATGAGCCGCAGGCGCTTTTGGTGTTGATCAAAAGTGACGACAAGCATAATCACAGCGTGCTGTTTAACCGTGTGCGTGACCTGACGGCAGAGATCTGGTTTGGTCGCCGTCTTGGACAAGACGCCGCCCCCGCCAGGCTGGGTGTCGATCGCGCCTTGCCATGGGATGACATCGGGGAACAGCTGCATCAATTGCTGAATGGTCTGGATGTGGTCTATCACGCCCAGGGTGAGTATGCAGAATCTGATCAGCTGGTGTTCAGCGCGCTGGAAAAACTGCGCCGTGGATTCCGTCAAAATCTGAGCGCACCGGCCACGGTCACCGACTGGCGTCCGTGGGTGCACGACATGCGCCTGTTTAAAAGCGAAGAAGAGATCGAGATTCTGCGCCGCGCTGGCAAGATCAGCGCGTTGGCACATACCCGCGCGATGCAAACCTGCCGCCCCGGTATGTTCGAATATCAGCTGGAAGGCGAAATTCATCATGAATTCAATCGCCACGGCGCGCGCTTCCCGTCTTACAACACCATCGTCGGCTCGGGTGAAAACGGCTGCATCCTGCATTACACCGAGAACGAAAGTGAAATGCAGGATGGTGACCTGGTGCTGATTGATGCCGGCTGTGAGTTTCACGGTTATGCCGGTGATATCACCCGTACCTTCCCGGTGAACGGCAAATTCACCCAGCCACAGCGCGAGATTTATGACATCGTGCTCGCCTCTCTCTACAAAGCACTGTCAATGTTCCGTCCAGGCATTAGCATCCACGACGTTAATGACGAAGTGGTGCATATCATGATCACCGGCCTGGTTGATCTCGGCATTCTTGAAGGCAACATCGATACCTTGTTTGAAGAGCAGGCACATCGTCCCTTCTTCATGCACGGTTTGAGCCACTGGTTGGGGCTGGATGTACATGATGTTGGCCATTACGGCACGCCGAGTCGTGACCGTATTCTGGAGCCGGGCATGGTGCTGACGATTGAACCGGGTCTGTACATTGCGCCCGATGCTAAGGTGCCTGCGCAATATCGCGGCATTGGTATTCGTATCGAAGATGACATCGTGATTACAGCGGACGGCAATGAAAACCTCACCGACAGCGTCGTCAAAGACGCCGATGCGATTGAAGCATTGATGGCGGCGGCACGTCACGCATGAGCATTGTAATTGCAGGTGGCGGCATGACCGGCGCCACCCTCGCATTGGCGATTTCGCACCTTACGCAAGGTCAGCTGCCCGTCACCCTGATCGAACGCAGCCTGCCGGATAGCCGTGCACATCCCGGCTTTGATGGACGCGCGATTGCGCTGGCAGCGGGCACCTGCCAGCAGTTGGCGGATATTGATCTGTGGCGTTCACTCGCCGATTGCGCTACGCCCATCACCGATATTCACGTTTCCGATCGCGGTCACACCGGCTTCGTCCAGTTGCAGGCGGATGACTATCAGCTCCCGGCACTCGGCCATGTAGTGGAGTTATACGATGTGGGACAGCGCCTGTTTCAGCGTCTGAAAAGTGCGCCGGGCGTGACGGTGCGTTGCCCCGATTATGTCACCGCAGTATCGCGCAGTGCAGAGTCGGTGCAAGTGACGCTCAACAGCGGCGAACAGCTGGAAGCTGCGTTACTGGTGGCGGCAGACGGTTCTCGTTCGCCGCTGGCAGCCTCTTGCGGCATCACCTGGCAGCGCGACGATTACCAGCAGCTGGCGGTGATTGCCAATGTCACCACGCAATTGCCGCATCAGGGGCGTGCGTTTGAGCGCTTTACGCAGCACGGCCCACTGGCGTTGCTGCCGATGTCTGGCAATCGTATGTCGCTAGTGTGGTGCCATCCGGTTGAGGCGGAAGCAGACATTAAACAGTGGGATGATGCTACTTTTCTGCGCACGCTCCAGCAGGCATTTGGCTGGCGGCTGGGGCGTTTTACCCACACCGGGCAGCGCGAAGTCTATCCGTTGGCACTACAAACCGCCGAACGTCAGGTGGCACACCGTCTGGCGCTGGTGGGCAATGCGGCACAGACGCTGCATCCTATCGCGGGCCAGGGCTTTAATCTGGGGCTGCGTGATGTGATGTCTCTGGCGGAAACGCTGGCAAGTGCGCATCGTCGTCAGCAGGACGTTGGGAGTTATGGTGTGCTGCACCATTTTGCCGCGCGTCGCCAACCGGATCGGGCCGCGACCATTGGTGTCACCGATGGCCTGGTGCGGCTGTTTGCCAACCGTTATGCGCCCTTAGTGGCGGGAAGAAATCTTGGGCTGGTGGCAATGGACCATCTGCCATGGCTGCGAAACCCACTTGCCGCGCGCACGCTCGGCTGGGTCAAGCGTTAAGCATGAATTAAGGGGCAGCAATGCAAACATTTGATGTGGCCATCGCCGGTGGCGGCATGGTAGGTCTGGCCGTCGCCTGCGGATTGCAGGGCAGTGGCTTGCGCGTTGCCGTGCTGGAAAAAGCACCTGAGCCACAATTTGATCCCGCGAGCGCCGCGTCGATCCGTGTGTCTGCCATCAACGCGGCCAGCGAACGTCTGCTGCAAAAACTGGACGTCTGGTCCAGCATCCTCGCGTTGCGTGCCAGTGCTTATCACGGCATGGAAGTGTGGGACCAAGATAGCTTTGGTTCGATCAGTTTTGATGATGAGCAGCAGGGGCTGTCGCACCTTGGACACATCATTGAAAATGAGGTGATTCACAGCGCGCTATGGCAGCGCGCCAGCCAGTGCAGTGATGTGACCTTATTTGCTCCAGCGCAGTTGCAGCAGGTGGCATTTGGCGATAACGAAGCCTTTGTCACACTGCAGGACGGCAGCATGATGAGTGCGCGCTTACTGATTGCCGCAGATGGCGCCAATTCCTGGCTGCGAGATAAAGCAGATATTCCAGTCACCTTCTGGGATTACGATCACCATGCGCTGGTGGCGAATATTCGCACCGACATGCCGCACGATGCGATTGCGCGACAGGTGTTCCACGGTGACGGCATTCTGGCGTTTCTGCCGATGCAAGACCCGCACCTGTGCTCCATCGTCTGGTCTCTCTCGCCACAGGAAGCGGCGCGGGTACAGTCCATGCCGGAAGCCTTGTTCAATCAGCAACTCTCCGTTGCCTTTGATATGCGCCTCGGGCTGTGCCACGTTGAAAGTGAGCGCAAAACCTTCCCGCTGATGGCACGTTACGCGCGTAATTTTGCCGCACATCGTCTGGCCTTGGTTGGCGATGCTGCGCACACCATCCATCCACTGGCGGGGCAGGGGGTGAACCTCGGCTTTATGGATGCCGCTGAACTGATTGGTGAAATTCGCCGTTTGCAGCAGGAAGGTAAAGATATCGGTCAGCATCTGTATCTGCGTCGCTATGAGCGCAGCCGTAAACACAGCGCCGCCATGATGCTGGCAGGGATGCAGGGATTCCGCGAGTTATTTGCCGGCACCCATCCAGCAAAAAAACTGCTGCGTGATGTCGGATTGAAACTGGCCGATACGCTGCCGGGCGTAAAACCGATGATGCTGAAACAGGCAATGGGGCTGAACGATATGCCCAGTTGGATCCGCTAACGTCCCCCTTTCTGTCCGGGCGGCCTTCGGGCCGCCCTCTGAGCCACGACCTACACTCATTTCATCCCTGTAAGTGGGCCCTTAAGCCGCTCGCTGGCGCCCGCCCGAACTCCTGATAAAAACGTCTTCGCACCACGCTGGTGCGCACCTGCACCCAAATTGCGCCTCGTTTGATTTATTCTAATTTCACCCATTAATTCGCATTAGTTTATCTCATGCTAATGCTTGCGGGTTACCGAACCATTTCCGCGCCTTAGGACATGAGTTCCATTATCTGGCTGGTTTAATGTATCAGTAACGTATTTTGTGCGCGGTTAATCACAAAATTGCAGTGAATTATGCTGATTGATATTCGGTGTATCACGGAATGATGGTAGTGTTTCGCCCTCGTTTTCCTTATGGTTAATCGCCGCATTCGGTGGTAACTTCAGCACAAAGAGAACGTTTGCGTCAGCCTGAAAAGGCGACGCAGGCGCGTCACGCTCACTTGTTTTCACAGGATGGTTATGACTCAGCAAACGCCTCTATTCGAACAGCATCAGGCATGCGGTGCTCGCATGGTGGACTTTCATGGCTGGATGATGCCACTGCATTACGGCTCACAAATGGATGAGCACCATGTGGTGCGTAACGATGCCGGCATGTTTGATGTTTCCCACATGACCATCGTCGATCTGCGCGGTGCGCGTACGCGCGAATTCTTGCGCTATCTGCTGGCGAATGATGTCGCCAAACTGACCCAGCCGGGTAAAGCCCTGTATACCGGCATGCTGAATGCTTCTGCTGGCGTCATTGATGATTTGATTGTTTACTTTATGACCGAAGACTTTTTCCGTCTGGTGGTGAACTCCGCCACGCGTGAGAAAGATTTGGCATGGATTAAGCAGCATGCACAGCCGTTTGGCGTTGAACTCACTGAGCGTGATGATCTGTCGCTGATTGCCGTGCAGGGCCCTAATGCACAGCAGAAAGCCCAAACGTTATTCAGCGATGCACAGCGTCAAGCCGTTGCCGGAATGAAACCTTTCTTCGGGGTACAGGCGGAAAACCTGTTTATCGCCACCACCGGTTATACCGGGGAAGCGGGTTACGAAATCGCTATGCCTAACAGCGAAGCGGCTGATTTCTGGCAGAAACTACTGGCCGCTGGGGTAAAACCTGCGGGTCTGGGCGCGCGCGACACGCTGCGTCTGGAAGCCGGTATGAACCTGTATGGCCAGGAGATGGACGAAGGCGTTTCACCGCTGGCTGCCAACATGGGCTGGACGGTCAGTTGGGAACCCAGCGATCGTCATTTTATCGGCCGTGAAGCCCTTGAATCCCAACGTGCTAAAGGCACTGAAAAGCTGGTTGGATTGATCATGACCGAAAAAGGGGTGCTGCGTAACGGCTTGCCGGTACGCTTCACTGACGAACAAGGTCAGCCGCAGCAGGGTATTATTACCAGTGGTTCCTTCTCCCCGACGCTGGGTTGCAGCATTGCGCTGGCACGTGTGCCAGCGGGCATTGGTGAGCAAGCGATTGTAGAGATCCGCAATCGTGAAATGCCGGTGAAAGTGACTAAACCGATTTTTGTTCGCGCCGGTAAGCCGGTCGCTCAGTAATTTTTTTCAGGAGAAATGGCGATGAGCAATGTGCCTAATGAATTGAAATACCGCGATAGCCACGAGTGGGTGCGTAAAGAAGCCGATGGCACCTTTACCGTGGGTATCACCGAACACGCGCAAGAACTGCTGGGCGACATGGTGTTTGTTGACCTGCCCGACGTTGGCGCGACTTACGCTGCCGGTGACGACTGTGCCGTGGCGGAATCCGTTAAAGCCGCATCCGATATCTATGCCCCACTGAGCGGTGAGATCGTGGCGGTTAACGAAGCCTTAGCTGACGCGCCGGAGCTGGTGAACAGCGAACCCTACGCAGAGGGTTGGCTGTTCCGTATCAAAGCCAGCGACCTGTCAGAACTTGACTCAATGCTCGATGCCGATGCGTACAAAGGCGCCATCGACGAGTAACCGGTAGCCACAGAAGGTGCTGCATTGCGGCACCTTCTTTTTTATCTGCCTGATTTTATGCCGTTTTGTCACCCAGCCCGATTCAGGATTTACTGCAAATGACCCAGACTCTCAGCCAGCTTGAACACAACGGTGCTTTCATTGAGCGCCACATCGGTCCTACCCCCGCGCAGCAGGCCACCATGTTGGAAGCGATTGGTGCCAGTTCGCTGTCATCATTGATCAGCGCGATTGTTCCTGCCGACATCCAACTGCCAGGCCCGCCTGCGGTAGGTGATGCCGCGACCGAGCAGCAAGCGCTGGCAGAGTTGAAAGCTATTGCCAGTCAGAATCAACGTTACAAATCCTGGATCGGCATGGGCTACAGTGCGGTGATCACTCCGCCGGTTATTCTGCGTAACATGCTGGAGAACCCAGGCTGGTACACCGCGTATACCCCTTATCAGCCTGAAGTGTCACAAGGCCGCCTGGAAGCGCTGTTGAATTTCCAGACCCTGACGCTCGATTTAACCGGACTGGATATCGCCTCCGCTTCACTGCTGGACGAAGCCACTGCCGCCGCTGAAGCGATGGCAATGGCAAAGCGCGTCAGCAAACTGAAAAACGCCGGTAAATTCTTTATCGCCGACGATATCCATCCGCAAACGCTGGACGTGGTGCGTACCCGTGCTGAAACCTTTGGTTTTGAGCTGATCATCGATCGTGCCGACAAAGCGCTGGATCATGACGATCTGTTCGGTGTGTTGCTGCAGCAGGTCGGCACCAGCGGTGAAGTACACGATTACCGCGCGCTGATGACTGAGCTGAAAAGCCGCAAAGTGGTGGTCAGCGTTGCCGCTGATTTCATGGCGCTGGTGCAGTTAGAAGCTCCGGGCAAACAGGGCGCGGATATTGTCTTTGGTTCTGCACAGCGTTTTGGTGTGCCGATGGGCTATGGCGGTCCGCACGCCGCCTTCTTTGCCAGCCGTGATGAGCACAAGCGTTCCATGCCGGGCCGTATCATCGGTGTCTCGCGTGATGCAGCAGGCAACACCGCATTGCGTATGGCGATGCAAACCCGTGAGCAGCACATTCGTCGCGAGAAGGCGAACTCCAACATCTGTACTTCACAGGTGCTGCTGGCCAACATCGCGGGTCTTTATGCGGTCTATCATGGCCCTGATGGCTTGAAGCGCATCGCTTCACGCATCCACCGTTTGACCAGCATTCTGGCCGCCGGTCTGCAAAATGGCGGCTTGAAACTGCGCCACGCCAGCTGGTTCGATACTTTGACCGTTGAAGTGGCTGATAAGGCCGAAGTGCTGAATCGTGCGCTGAGCTTCGGTGTTAACCTGCGTAATGACGTGCTCAACGGCGTGGGTATCACCCTTGATGAAACTACTTCACGTGAAGATGTGCAGGCGCTGTTCGCCATTCTGCTGGGTGATGCGCATGGTCAGGATATTGACGCGCTGGATGCCAGCGTTGCCGCTGAAAACAGTGCTATTCCAGCGGGTATGGTGCGTGAAAGCGCCTTCCTGACCCATCCGGTGTTCAATCGCCATCATAGCGAAACCGAGATGATGCGCTACATGCACAGTCTGGAGAAAAAAGATCTGGCGCTGAATCAGGCGATGATCCCATTGGGCTCATGCACCATGAAACTCAACGCCGCAGCGGAAATGATCCCGATCACCTGGCCTGAATTCGCCGATCTGCATCCGTTCTGCCCAGCCGATCAGGCCTCAGGTTATCTGCAAATGATTGGCCAGCTTTCTCAATGGCTGGTGCAACTCACCGGTTACGATGCACTCTGCATGCAGCCGAACTCCGGTGCGCAGGGTGAGTATGCCGGTCTGCTGGCGATTCGTCGCTATCATGAGAGCCGCAACGAAGGTGGACGTAATGTTTGCCTGATCCCAAGTTCTGCTCACGGCACCAACCCTGCATCTGCACAGATGGCGGGCATGGCGGTGGTTGTGGTGGCCTGTGATAAACAAGGCAACATCGACCTGGGCGATCTGCGCGAGAAAGCGGCTCAGGTGGGTGATGAGCTCTCTTGTATCATGGTGACCTATCCTTCGACGCACGGTGTTTACGAAGAAACTATTCGTGAAGTGTGCCAGATCGTGCATCAGTATGGCGGCCAGGTGTACCTCGATGGCGCCAACATGAACGCTCAGGTGGGCATCACTACCCCAGGTTACATCGGCGCAGATGTCTCGCACCTTAACCTGCACAAAACCTTCTGCATTCCACACGGCGGTGGCGGTCCGGGTATGGGTCCAATCGGCGTGAAAGCGCATCTGGCCCCGTTCGTACCTGGCCACAGTGTTGTGCAAATTGATGGTGTGCTGACGCAACAAGGTGCGGTTTCCGCGGCACCGTTCGGTAGCGCCTCCATTCTGCCGATTAGCTGGATGTACATCCGCATGATGGGCGCGGAAGGCCTGAAGCAAGCCAGCTCGGTTGCGATCCTTAATGCCAACTACATTGCCAGCCGTCTACAATCCGCTTATCCGATCCTGTATGCGGGTCGTGATGGTCGCGTCGCGCACGAATGTATTCTCGATATTCGTCCTTTGAAAGAGCAAACCGGTATCAGCGAACTGGATATTGCCAAGCGCTTGATCGATTACGGCTTCCATGCACCGACCATGTCATTCCCGGTGGCGGGCACGCTGATGGTTGAGCCAACCGAATCGGAAAGCAAAATCGAGCTGGATCGCTTTATCGATGCGATGCTGTCTATCCGCATGGAGATTGACCGCGTGGCCGATGGCGAATGGCCAGCCGATGACAACCCGCTGGTGAACGCGCCGCACACGCAGATGGAGATCGTCGGCGACTGGGCGCACCCCTACACCCGTGAGCTGGCGGTGTTCCCGGCAGGCAGCGCTAACAAATACTGGCCAACCGTGAAGCGTCTGGATGATGTGTTTGGTGACCGTAATGTGTTCTGTTCATGTGTTCCGATGAGCGAATACATTTAGTCGTCATAGTTTGAGCCGCAGCGGCGTTGGCTGCGCGCGTTCACCACGGCCACTTACTGATCCGTGGATGAACGCGCTTGCCGCCTTGCTGCAACGCAAACTATTTAGGCTAAACTGCTTCAGTGGAAAAATCCTGAGGGCCGAGTAATCGGCCCTTTTCATTTTGGAGGCATCATGGATCTGGCATTAGTGACTGGCGGTAGCCGGGGTATTGGACGGGCGACGGCGCTTCTCTTGGCGCAGGCTGGCTATCGGGTGGCGGTCAATTATCGCCAGCGTGAAGCTGAGGCTCAGCAAGTGGTTGCCGAAATTGCAGCGCAAGGCGGCAGTGCTTTTGCCGTGCAGGCGGATATCGCGGATGAAGCTCAGGTGATGCGCATGTTTCAGCAACTTGATCAACAAGATGGCAATCTGCGCGTGCTGATCAACAACGCCGGAATTTTGTTTACCCAGTGCCGCGTTGAGGATCTCGACGCCGAACGTATTCAACGCGTATTCGCCACTAACGTCACCGGAACCTTTATCTGCTGTCGTGAAGCGGTCAAGCGCATGAGCACCGCGCATGGTGGGCAGGGCGGCGCGATTGTTAATGTGTCTTCTGCTGCCTCACGCCTGGGGGCGCCAGGCGAATACGTTGATTACGCGGCGTCAAAAGGTGCGATGGATACCCTGACCAAAGGCTTATCACTGGAGGTGGCGGCACAGGGCATTCGCGTCAATAGCGTGCGGCCCGGATTGATCTACACCGAGATGCATGCCGATGGCGGTGAACCGGGAAGGGTGGATCGGGTCGCTGGCTCTCTGCCAATGGGGCGCGGCGGTCAGGCCAAAGAAGTCGCCGAGGCAATTCTCTGGCTGGCGAGTGATGCCGCTTCCTACGTGACAGGCACCTTTATTGATGCGGCGGGTGGTCGTTAAATTTTGCCCCATAACCGTAATCCGCAGCGGCGCAATTTATTACGCATCTCGCAGCAACGCCACCGCTACAGACCAGCGCGATAAATCACACCGCTACAGATTCACGCAGATAATGTAGCGGGCAATTCATTGCGCGCCTTACAGCTCCGCGCCATTACTCGCAATTACCTGCTGATACCAGGCAAAACTCTTCTTCTTCGAACGGGCAAAATCACCGCTGCCATCATCATTCTTATTAACATGGATAAAGCCATAACGCTTGTTGTACTGGCCGGTGGTGAACGACACACAATCAATACAGCCCCAAGGCGTGTAGCCCAGCAAATCCACGCCATCCAACGCGACGGCTTTCTTCATCTCTTCGATGTGTGCGCGCAGATAATCGATGCGGTAATCATCCTCAATAAACCCGTCGGCATTCGGCTTATCAATCGCACCAAAACCATTCTCAACGATAAACAGCGGTTTTTGATAACGCTCATACAGCGAGTTCAACACATAGCGCAGGCCCACGGGATCGATCTGCCAACCCCAGTCAGAAGCTTTCACATGGGGATTCGGCACCACGCCCTCAAAGCCGGTAATCGGGTCGTCCACGCCGCTGGCTTGGGTATTCACCGCGTTGCTCATGTAGTAGCTGAAACCTACGTAATCACAGCAACCCTGACGCAGCGTGTCGGCATCTTCTGGCTGCATCTCAATCTGATAACCTTTGCGCGCCCACTCTTTCAGGGTGTAGGCAGGATAGGCACCGCGCATCTGCACATCACTGAACACATAGCGTTGATGCATCGATTCCTGCGCCAGCATCACATCATCAGGATGGCAAGAGAACGGGTAGACCGGCACCATGGCAATCATGCAGCCAATCTGGAAGCTCGGGTTGATTTCGCGGCCACGTTTCACCACTTTGGCGCTGGCAACGAACTGATGGTGCATCACCTGATACATCATCTGCTCCGGTTTTTCGTGCTCGGTAAACACCACGCCAGAGCAGCAATAACCAAACAGCGGATACTGCCAGTTACGCTGGTTATTGATTTCGTTGAAGGTCATCCAGTATTTCACTTTGTGCTGATAGCGCGTCATAACGACTTCACTGAAGTGCACAAAGAAATCGACCACTTTACGGTTGGACCAACCGCCGTACTCTTTGGCCAGGTGATAAGGCATTTCAAAGTGGGAGAGGGTGATCACCGGTTCAATGCCGTGCTTCAGCAGCTCATCGAACAGGTCATCATAGAATTGCAGGCCCGCCTCGTTCGGCTGTTGCTCATCCCCATTCGGGAAGATGCGCGTCCAGGCAATCGAGGTGCGGAAGCACTTAAAGCCCATTTCGGCAAACAGTGCTACGTCCTGTTTATAGTGAGAATAGAATTCGACAGCCTGATGATTGGGGTAGTATTTATCGGCCTCAACGCGAGAGGTAATCACGCGATCCACGCCATGTGCACCACCGGTCAGCACGTCGGCAATACTGACACCTTTACCGCCCTGATCCCAACCGCCTTCAACCTGATGTGCGGCAACCGCGCCACCCCAAAGAAACCCTTTCGGTAATTGCAATCCTTCATTCATCGGCATACCCCATTACACTGTTTGCGAAATAACTCACTGCCTGCAGTGTAACCTGCTAATAATGGAAGTCACGATATAACACCATTAATAAAAAGGTGATTTGTCACAGCTAAAAAACAGGGTGTTTTATACGGCAGTGGCGCGAGAAATATAGCGGCCCAGCGTTTCCAGAATATAGATTACCGGTACTTGTGTGGTGATATTGAGACGGTCACCCAGTTTCATCTGCGGCATATGATACGAAAGATTGAAGTCCGCCATTTTAGCCAGTGAGCAGCTCTCATGGTTGGTTATCGAAATGATTTTGCAGTGATTGAGGCTAAACTGGCTGGCAAAGCGCAGGATCTCTTCAGTCTCGCCCGATACCGATAAAATAATGGCCAACGCATTTTCGTACGCGCTTTTACTCACAGGATAATAAGGATCATCAATGTGGTGGCTGAATTTCCCGATATTAGAAAAGTAGCGTGCGCCATATTTACCCAGGCTGCCAGATGTACCCGCCCCAATAAAGAAAATATGCTCGGCTTGCATAATCATCTGCGCGGCTTGGGCTATCTGCTGCTCAAACTCATCGTTATGAATACTTTTGAAAAAGCTGAGCATTTCACCGACGCCAGACGGCATCAACTCAGGCGCTGCTTGCTCCTGTGCCAGACGAAAACGGATGCGGAATTCTGACCAGCCTTCACAGTGCATTTTGCGGCAGAAACGCAGCACGGTGGTGGTGGAAACCGCTGCCTGAGCGGCCAGCTCGCGAATCGTCATATAACTGACACTTTCCCGATGTTTGATGATGAAGTGGTAAACCTGCATCTCAAGGTCATTCAGGCTGGACAGATCGCGGTGTGAAAACATGCAGGCGGCACTCATCGGCAAAATGAGTGGTCAGTGTAACAGATTGAATGTTCATCGGGGGGTTACAACCCTACACAGAATAATTTTAGCGTACAGGTGTACACTGAAATTTTTCCCGGTTACTCTGGTGCACAGAAAAAGCACAGCTCTCTCTACATTGTTCAGGAATGAAGCGCATGGCACAGAATCGACTTATCGCTCAGGGCTACTCGTTAGCTGAAGAGATTGCCAACAGCATTAGCCACGGAATCGGCTGTATTTTCGGGGTGGTTGGCTTGGTGTTGCTGCTGACTCAAGCGGTTGAAATGCGCGCCGATATCACCGCCATCACCAGTTACAGTCTGTATGGCGGCAGCATGATCTTGCTGTTCCTCGCCTCGACGCTCTATCACGCGATTCCGTATCAGAAAGCGAAGCACTGGCTGAAAAAATTCGACCATTGCGCCATCTACTTATTGATTGCGGGCACTTACACACCTTTCCTGCTGGTGGGGCTGAAATCGCCGCTGGCACAAGGGTTGATGGTGGTGATCTGGAGTCTGGCGCTGGCGGGGATTATCTTCAAACTCACCATCGCGCACCGTTTTAAAATACTCTCGCTGGTGACCTATCTCAGCATGGGATGGTTGTCGCTGGTGGTGATTTATCAGCTTGCCACCAAGCTGGCAGCGGGCGGGGTTTGGCTATTGGCTGCGGGTGGGATTGTCTATTCGTTGGGTGTGATTTTCTATGTCTCGCGCCGCATTCCCTACAACCACGCTATCTGGCACGGTTTCGTCTTGGGCGGCAGCGTATTGCACTTCTGCGCGATCTATTTTTATGTGACGTAAAAGCAAATTGCAGCACGAAAGCGTAGCGGCGCAATTTATTGCGCCGCGACCACATTTAATCCACTAACGAATACGGCAACGGCTGAATCGTCAGCTTACCGCCTTCATCCCCTTCCACACGCAGCACGCTGTCTGGCTCCAGATCGTTGTTCATCACCACTTGCACCCACACGCTGCCATCATCCAGCTGGACGCCGCTCAGCACGGTGCCGGTACGACGCCATTTATCGCCCATCTGCAGCTCCATTGAACCGTCAGCCTGGGGGACTTTGCTGGCCGTGCCTGCCAACCAATAGAGGGCGCGCTTGTTGGCACCACGGAATTTCGCACGGGCCACCATCTCCTGACCGGTGTAACAGCCTTTTTTGAAGCTGATCGCGTCAAGGGCTTGCAGGTTAGTGGCCTGCGGAATCAACTGCGCACTGGTCGCGCTTTCGATCACCGGAATACCTGCTTCAATGTCCAAAGCCAGCCACTGTTGGCTGTCATTAAACTGTGCGGTTCCCGCCAGCTTCTCTTTTAAAGATTCTGCCTGCGCTCGGGTGGTCACCAGCAGGAAGCGCTCGGCAGGTTGGGCGAACCACAGCAGCGTGCTGTCATCCTGCTGCACCACCGGTGTTTCAGCATCCGGCAGTACCGGGAACAGGTCCGCCAGTGCGGCGCGTGCCTGGAAGCCCGCGACACCCAGCAGTACGGCTTCGTTATCCGCAGCAATAGTGACTTTGGCAAACACCGCGTATTTCTTCAGTTCGGTAAGCTGCTGTTCATGCAGATTACGGCGCACGATATAGGCATAACCCTCACCGCGATGGAACAGACGCAGGTTGCTCCACATTTTGCCTTTGGCATCACAATGCGCGGCAGGGCGATGCTGCGTAGCGTCCATTGCGGCGACATCCAGCGTCAATTGACCTTGCAGATAAGACGTACTGTCTTTGCCCTGCACGGCAACCAGCGCCCACTCATCAAGCGACATCAGGGTTAAAGGCAAGCGTGACGCCGCAGCAGGCTGGCGTGGTGGAAGGGTAAAAATCGGCATGTGTGCATCCTGATTAATAACGATAATGCTTCCAATGTTAAAAGAGCAGTGCGGGTTTGCAACCTGTTTACCGAATCTGGCGCACAAATCGCGTGATAACCCTGCAATGGGTGAAACTGCTTTGCGTCATATCGCGCAGCATGAGGCACAGCGCCTGCAGTGTTTTCAAAAAGCAGGTACACTGAGCGCCACTGTTTTCAGCCATGGAAAAATGACACATGGATATTCATGATAAAGCTCGCGTTCAGTGGGCGTGCCGCCGCGGCATGCTGGAGCTGGATGTCTCCATCATGCCGTTCTTTAAGTTCGAGTATGATTCGCTGACCGACACCGACAAGCAGGTGTTTATTGCTCTGCTGAAGAGTGACGATCCTGACCTGTTTAACTGGTTGATGAATCACGGTGAACCGGCCGATCCCGAGTTCAAACGCATGGTGCAACTGATCCAACAGCGCAACCGTGAACGCGGTCCGGTACCAATGTGATTTGCAGGCGTCACGCAGTGCCAGAGCACTGAACGTGGCGCTGTTTTTACTGGTCGCTGGCGTGTTGATGAGCCTCCGTTGGCCTGCCGAATGGCAATGGGGGCAAGTGCCTGTATTGCTGCTCCTGCTGCTTGAGTGCTGGCACAACGAACGAAGCTTGATGCAGCGTACCGGTCGTTTAGTGCTGGATGATCAGGGAAACTGGCTGTGGCGTGGAGAGCACTGGCGATTGGCGCGAAAAGCGGACTGGCTAGCCTGCGGCGTACTGCTGGAGTTGCGTAATCCGCAAGGCAAACGCTGGCGGCTATGGTTGATGCATGACAACCTGCCGCCAAACGAATGGCGCACATTGCGCGCCTGCTGTTTGCTTCGAGAGGGCGCTGCGGCCTAGAGCAGCGCAGCCGTTTCGGTCAGAACCTGTTCACACCACTGTTCAACCCGCTCTTCACTCAGTTCGAACTGATTGACATCATCGAGCGCCAGGCCGACAAACTGGGTGCCGTCAGCGGTGAGCGGTTTCTTGCTGGTAAACTCGTAGCCTTCTAATGGCCAGTAACCGACAAACTGCACGCCCATCGGTTGCAGCAATTCATGCAGCATCCCCAGCGCATCCAGGAACCACTCCGCGTACTCCATTTGGTCGCCCATACCGTACAGCGCCACAATTTTGCCTTGCAGATTGAGCGCGGGCAGCTGCTGCCAGATGGCTTCCCAGTCTTCCTGCAATTCGCCAAAATCCCAGGTTGGAATACCAAGGATCAGCAAATCATACTGCTCCATCAACGAGGGATCATCATCTTTGAGGTTGTGCAGTGTGACTAATTCTTCACCGATGAAGTCGCGAATCTTCTCCGCCGTCATCTCGGTGTAACAGGTGCTGGAACCGTAAAACAGACCGATATTCATGCAATTAATGCTCTGACTGATACTCACTTTGGCGCAATTGTACCAGAAGCAGGTGACTTTCAGGCATAATGAGCACGATTTCACACGCGCTGGAGGGGAACCGTGCAGGACAGCGATCTGATAGAACAGTTTCTGGATGCGCTCTGGATTGAGCGAAATCTGGCGCAAAACACCCTTGCGTCGTATCGCCAGGATCTGCAAACGCTCACCGGCTGGTTACATCATCACGAACGAACCCTGGTGACGCTGGAAGCGCCCGATTTACAGCAGTTTCTCGCCGAACGCGTCGAGGGGGGTTACAAAGCCACCAGCTCTGCCCGCACGCTCAGCGCTATACGCCGCCTGTTCCAATATCTTTATCGTGAAAAGCTGCGCAGTGATGACCCCAGCGCGCTGCTTTCTGCACCAAAACTGCCACAGCGTCTGCCGAAAGATCTCAGTGAAAAACAGGTCGAAAGGCTGTTGCAGGCACCGAGTATCGACGTTCCGCTGGAGCTGCGTGACAAAGCGATGCTGGAACTGCTGTATGCCACCGGCTTGCGCGTGTCGGAGCTGGTGGGGCTCACCATCAGCGATATCAGTTTGCGTCAGGGTGTAGTGCGCGTGATTGGTAAAGGCAACAAAGAGCGCCTTGTGCCGTTAGGTGAAGAAGCCATTTACTGGCTGGAGCATTATATGGAGCACGGGCGTCCCTGGCTGCTAAACGGCCAAACGCTGGATGTGATGTTCCCCAGTAACCGTGCGCAACAAATGACCCGACAGACCTTCTGGCATCGCATCAAGCACTATGCCACTCTGGCAGAGATTGACAGCGAAAAACTGTCGCCGCACGTGCTGCGTCACGCATTTGCCACACATTTACTGAACCACGGCGCGGATTTGCGCGTCGTACAGATGTTGCTGGGCCACAGTGACCTCTCGACAACCCAAATTTATACGCACGTTGCTACCGAGCGCCTGCGTCAGTTACATCAACAGCATCATCCGCGCGCCTGAGCAGCGGCAACAAGGATTAGAGATGAAAAAACAGTTAACGATGCTGGCATTGTTGGTCAGCGCCTTTACCGGTCTGGCTCATGCCGATGACAGCGCCATTCAGCAAGCTTTGAAAAAACTCGGGCTGCAACAGGTTGAAATCCAGCCATCACCGTTGCCGGGGATGAAAACCGTATTAACCGAAAGTGGCGTACTGTACGTCAGCGAAGACGGTAAACACATGATCCAGGGGCCACTGTACGATGTCAGCGGTGCACAACCGGTGAACGTCACCAACCAGCTGCTGGACAAAAAAATCAGTGCGCTGGCACCGGAAATGATCGTCTACAAAGCGCCAAAAGAGCAGCATGTGATTACCGTGTTCACCGATATCACCTGTGGCTACTGCCGTAAGCTGCATGAGCAAATGGCGGACTACAATGCGCTGGGCATCACCGTGCGCTACCTGGCTTTCCCGCGTGAAGGGCTGCATGGTCAGGTGGAAAAAGCTATGCGCGCTGTTTGGTGCAGTGCCGATCGCAATAAAGCGTTTGATGCAGCAATGAAAGGTGATGCGCCGCAAATGGAAGCGCCAGAGACCTGCAAAATCAATCTTGATAAACACTATCAGCTCGGCATCCTCTACGGGATTCAGGGCACGCCTGCGATCCTGACGGATACCGGCGCGATGATCCCTGGCTATCAAGGCCCGCAAGAGCTGAAACAGGTACTTGATGGTCAGAAGCGGGGCGGTTAATTCACAGTGATTCATTCTGTCGAACTGCGTCGGCGTGAAGCCCAGGCCGACGCCAGCTTACCCGATCATTTACCGCCGCTGCTGCGTCGTCTTTATCTGCAACGCGGTGTGCAGGATGCCGCTGAACTTGAGCGCGGTGCTAAACATCTGCTGCCATGGCAAACGCTGGGTGGCATAGAACAAGCCGTGACGTTGCTGCATCAGATGCTGGAATCGGGCCGCCGCATTGTGGTGGTGGGTGATTTCGATGCAGATGGTGCCACCAGTACGGCACTCACCGTGCTGGCGCTGCGCAGTCTGGGCGGCAACGTCGATTATCTGGTACCCAACCGCTTTGAAGATGGTTATGGCCTGAGTCCGGAGGTGGTGGAGCAGGCGCGTGCACGTGGTGCGGAGATGATTCTCACCGTGGATAACGGCATCTCTTCCCATGCTGGCGTCGACACCGCGCATCAACACGGTATTCCGGTCTTGGTCACCGATCACCACTTGCCCGGCGACACGCTGCCACAGGCTGAGGCGATCGTTAACCCCAATCTCAACGACAGTGAATTTCCTTCGCGCTCGCTGGCGGGCGTAGGCGTGGCGTTTTATCTGATGCTGGCGCTGCGGGCCCATTTACGGCAAAAGAACTGGTTCAGCGATGGCCGTGCCGAACCCAATCTGGCGGAGTTGCTCGACTTAGTTGCGCTGGGCACCGTGGCTGACGTGGTCCCGCTGGATGCCAACAATCGCATTTTGGTGTGGCAGGGCTTAAGCCGTATTCGTGCCGGGAAATGTCGTGCCGGCATACGTGCGCTACTGGAAATCGCCAACCGCGATGCCAGACAACTCGCGGCCAGCGATCTCGGTTTCGCCGTGGGGCCTCGCCTGAATGCGGCGGGCCGTCTGGATGATATGTCGGTAGGGGTGGCACTGCTGCTCACGGAAGATATTGCCCAGGCGCGTATGCTGGCTAACGAACTTGATGCGTTGAATCAAACACGTAAAGAGATTGAGCAAGGCATGAAAAGTGAGGCGCTGGCGCTGTGCGATGAGCTGGAGCGCCAGCACACGGATTTGCCGCTTGGCCTGGCGTTTTACCATCCCGAGTGGCACCAGGGTGTGGTGGGGATTCTGGCATCACGCTTAAAAGAGCGTTTCCATCGCCCGGTGATCGCCTTCGCGCCCGCTGGAGATGGCACTCTGAAAGGCTCAGGCCGTTCGATTACTGGTTTGCATTTGCGTGATGCGCTGGAACGCCTCGATACGCTCTATCCGGGTATGATGATCAAATTTGGTGGTCACGCCATGGCCGCCGGTCTGTCACTGGAGACCGAGAAGTACGATCTGTTCCGTGAGCGTTTTGCCGCGCTGATTGATGAGTGGCTGGATGGCGAAGCGTTACAGGGCGTGATCTGGTCCGATGGTGAACTGCATGCGCAGGAGTTCAGCCTGCACACCGCCGAAATGCTGCGTGAGGCCGGTCCCTGGGGCCAGGCGTTCCCGGAACCGGTATTCGACGGACAGTTCAAACTGCTGCAGCAGAAGCTGGTGGGTGAGCGTCACCTGAAAGTGATGATTGAACCGCTGGGTGGTGGCCCGCTGCTGGATGGCATCGCCTTCAACGTTGATACCACCCTGTGGCCAGACACCAGCGTGCGCCAGGTGAAACTCGCTTATAAACTGGATATCAATGAATATCGCGGCAACCGATCGGTGCAGCTGATTATTGACCATATCTGGCCTCAATAACGGCACAACACATCCAGATGCGCATAAAGGTGCAAACCGGGCACATGGGTAACACTTTAGACCGGGCACATGGGTAACAGTTATAAATTGGCATAGCAGAGGAGACTCACTATGCCCTGGACTGAGACTGTTACCATGCAACGCCTTCACTTCATCCTCGCCTGCCAGGCAGGCGATAAATCCATGACCGAGCTTTGCCACCTTCACGGCATTAGTCGAAAAACCGGTTATAAATGGCTTAAGCGTTTTAATGCTGAAGAGCTCTCCTCTGTTGAAAATCGCTCCCGTGCCCGTCTCACGCAGCCAGAAAAAATCCCTCCGGATATCGCCGAACAACTCGTCCTCTTTCGCCAGCAGCATCCCGACTGGGGGCCTAAAAAAATTCGCCACTGGTTCCTCAATAACAACGCTGACTTCATTGTTCCCGCTGCCAGCACGATAGGGGACCTTTTGAAAGAAGAAGGGCTGGTGTCTCCACGGATAAGGCGCAAGCGTACGCCGGGAAATCTGAACGAACTCACCGATGCGAACAGAAACAATCACGTCTGGAGCGCTGACTTTAAGGGCCGCTTTCGCCTGAAAGACGGCAGCTGGTGCCGCCCGTTCACCCTCACCGACAACCACAGCCGCTACCTCCTGTGCTGTGAGCCCGGCACGTCAGAGACCACGACATTCGTGCGTGGCTGTATGGAAGCCGCCTTCCGCGAAGGTGGACTCCCCGACATTATCCGCACCGATAACGGCTCTCCCTTCGTCGCGCCGGGCATCCTGGCGCTGACACAGTGGAGCGTGTGGCTGATGAAGTTGGGTATTAAAACAGAAAGAACCACGCCGGGATGTCCGGGGCAAAATGCCCGTCACGAGCGCATGCATCTCTCGATGAAAACCGCGATGAGCCACCATGATGTGTTTGGCTCGCTGTCGGAACAACGGGTGTGGTGTAACGGATGGCGTAATGAGTTCAATCAGGAAAAGCCGCATGAGGCTCATGGACAGGTACCGCCTGCAAAAATATGGGTGCCCTCACCGCGAAGTTGGGATGGAAAAGTGCCTGAGGTGAACTATCCGGAGGGGGCAAAGCTATATAAAGTCGGGGAAAAAGGTGACCTGAGCCTGAACGGGCGCACGTTCCTGAGTTCGGCATTACGGGGTGAGTACGTGAGGTTCCTGGAAGTGGATGACGGAGTTGACGTCATCCTCTTCGACAGGGTGATACTGGCGTATTATGACCGGGCAGAAAGAAGTATTATTCGAATCGACTGAGCACAAAAGTGTTACCTATGTGCCCGGTCTGATCTGTTACCCATGTGCCCGGTTGTACCTAAATGCGCACCCTACAACATGGCCTTACCTATCCCTGGGCATGTTGTGGGGCGCCATTTATGGCGACCAAAAGCATAAGATGGGCATCTAACAACATGCTCCGATCTCTGTAGGGGCGCCATTTATGGCGACCGAAAACAACCGGGGAGCAATGCTACAAACTGAGCGTGCTTTCGGGTAAACTACCGCGTTACGTTTTATCTCCTATCACCGATTCGTCAAAAAAGACTGAAAAGCCATGTTTGAAATTAATCCGGTCAAAAATCGTATTCAGGACCTCAGCGAGCGCAGCGACGTTCTTAGGGGGTATCTTTGACTATGATGCCAAGAAAGAACGCCTCGAAGAAGTAAACGCCGAGCTGGAACAACCTGACGTCTGGAACGAACCAGAACGTGCTCAGGCGCTGGGCAAAGAACGTGCTTCACTGGAAGCCGTGGTGGAAACCTTAGACCACATGCGTCAAGGCCTGGAAGATGTGCAGGGCTTGCTCGATCTGGCCGTTGAAGCCGACGACGAAGAGACCTTCAACGAAGCCGTTGCTGAACTCGATGCACTCGAAGTGAAACTGGGCGAACTCGAATTCCGTCGCATGTTCTCCGGCGAATATGACAGCGCTGACTGCTACATGGATATCCAGGCCGGTTCTGGCGGCACCGAAGCGCAAGACTGGGCCAGCATGCTGCTGCGCATGTACCTGCGCTGGGCGGAAGCCAAAGGTTATAAAACCGAAATCATTGAAGAGTCTGACGGTGAAGTTGCGGGCACCAAGTCTGCCACCATCAAAATCATCGGTGACTACGCATTTGGCTGGCTGCGCACGGAAACCGGTGTCCATCGCCTGGTGCGTAAGAGTCCGTTTGACTCCGGCGGCCGTCGCCACACCTCATTCAGTTCGGTGTTTATTTACCCGGAAGTGGATGACAACATCGATATCGATATCAATCCAGCCGATCTGCGTATCGACGTCTACCGTGCCTCGGGCGCGGGTGGTCAGCACGTTAACAAAACCGAGTCTGCGGTGCGTATTACCCACTTGCCGACCAATATTGTAGTGCAGTGCCAGAACGACCGTTCACAGCATAAAAACAAAGATCAGGCTTTCAAGCAGCTGCGTGCAAAACTGTACGAATATGAGATGCAGAAGAAAAACGCTGACAAGCAGGCTGCGGAAGATAATAAATCCGATATCGGCTGGGGCAGTCAGATTCGCTCTTACGTGCTCGATGATTCACGTATCAAGGATCTGCGCACCAGCGTAGAGACGCGCAATACTCAAGCGGTGCTGGATGGCGACATCGACCGTTTTATTGAAGCAAGTTTAAAAGCAGGGTTATAAGGAACCGACATGTCTGAACAACAACCGCAGAGCGCTGATGCCGCCCTTGAGTTAAACAACGAACTGAAAGCGCGTCGCGAAAAACTCAGCGCGCTGCGTGAAAAGGGCATCGCGTTTCCCAATGATTTCCGTCGCGATACCACCTCCGATGTGCTGCACGCCAGCTATGACGCCAAAGAAAACGAAGAGCTGGAAGCACTCGGCGTCGAAGTGAGCGTTGCAGGTCGTATGATGACGCGTCGCATCATGGGTAAAGCCTCCTTCGCCACGCTGCAGGATGTTGGTGGCCAGATTCAGATCTACGTTTCACGTGACGATCTGCCAGAAGGCGTTTACAACGAGCAGTTCAAGAAGTGGGACCTCGGCGATATCCTCGGCGCGCGCGGTAAGTTGTTCAAGACCAAAACCGGTGAGTTGTCGATTCACATCACTGAGCTGCGTCTGCTGACCAAAGCATTGCGTCCGCTGCCGGATAAATTCCACGGTCTGGCCGATCAGGAAACCCGTTATCGCCAGCGTTATCTGGATCTGATCTCGAACGACGATTCACGTAACACCTTCAAAGTGCGTTCTAAAATTATGGCCGGCATCCGCCAGTTCATGGTTAACCGTGACTTTATGGAAGTGGAAACCCCAATGATGCAGGTGATCCCTGGCGGTGCGTCTGCCCGTCCGTTCATCACCCATCACAATGCGCTCGACATCGATATGTACCTGCGTATTGCGCCAGAGCTGTACCTGAAGCGTCTGGTGGTCGGTGGTTTTGATCGCGTATTCGAGATCAACCGTAACTTCCGTAACGAAGGTATTTCGCCACGTCATAACCCAGAGTTCACCATGATGGAACTCTACATGGCGTATGCGGATTACAAAGATCTGATCGAACTGACCGAAAGCCTGTTCCGTACTCTGGCGCAAGACGTGCTGGGCACCACCGAAGTGCCTTACGGTGACCACACCTTCGATTTCGGTAAGCCGTTTGAGAAGCTCACCATGCGTGAAGCGATCAAAAAGTACCGTCCAGAGACTGACCTGAACGATCTGGAAGACTTTGATAAAGCGGTCGCGATTGCCAAGTCGCTGCACATCAAAGTGGAAAAGAGCTGGGGTCTGGGCCGCGTGGTCACTGAGATCTTCGAAGAGACCGCAGAAGCAAGTCTGATTCAGCCGACCTTCATCACTGAATATCCGGCTGAAGTGTCACCGCTGGCACGTCGTAACGACGAGAACCCAGAAATCACTGACCGCTTTGAGTTCTTCATTGGCGGCCGTGAAATCGGTAACGGCTTCTCCGAGTTGAACGATGCAGAAGATCAGGCTGAGCGTTTCCTGCAGCAGGTGAATGCCAAAGATGCTGGCGATGACGAAGCGATGTTCTACGACGAAGATTACGTCACCGCACTGGAGCACGGCCTGCCGCCAACCGCAGGTCTGGGTATCGGTATCGACCGTATGGTGATGCTGTTCACCAACAGCCACACCATCCGTGATGTGATCCTGTTCCCAGCGTTGCGTCCGACCGGTAAATAATCGGGTGGCCTCTAGGCCGCCTCGACACAGGTATGACATATTGCACGCGTAAGGGCGGCCTTTTAGGCCGCCCTTATTCATTTCCGCTCATTCCCCAACAAAATTCCTGATGACAACCCGGCACGCTCTGTGCAGGATAGTTTTTTTATTTTCAGGGAATCACCATGAGTGCAAAAGCGGCAACGTTAGAGGGCCGGATACAACAGCACTGGGATCAACTCTCCAGCCATGAACAGAGACTGGCCGACGTGCTGCTGGCCGCACCGGGTCAGTTGGCGATGAACACCGCCACCGAACTGGCGCAGAGCGCGGGGGTCTCCAAGGCCACCACAACGCGTTTTTTCCGCCATTTGGGCTACGAAAGCTACGAAGCCGCACGCCGCCAGGCGCGTGAAATGCAGAGCAGTGGTTCGCCGCTTTATCTGCAAGCCGTACCCACCGCGTCACCGCTCGCCAGTATCATGCAGCAGCATCTGGAGCGAGAAATCGCCAATCTGGTCAACAGCTATCGCACGCTGGACAGCGAACAACTGCAGCAGGCGGTGAGCGCGATTGCTCAAGCACGCCGTGTGGTGGTGATGGGCTGGCGTCATAGCCAGACTATCGCACAGCTGATTTACCGCGATCTGGTGCATATCCATGCCGATGTACGGCTGTTACCTCGTCCCGGCGACTCGCTGGCTGAACACCTCGCCGCGCTCAATAAACAAGACGTGGTGATTTGTGTTGGCCTGCGCCGCCGCATGCCCGCGCTGGAAGCGGCGATGAATGCACTGGCTGAGCGTGACGTGCCGATGCTCTACATCGCGGATGTGCTCTCTGGCAAACCCGCGCGCCACGCGCAGTGGGTGGTGCGCTGCCACACTGACAGCAGTTTAATCTTCGACAGCACCGCCGCGCTCTCTGGCGTGTGCAATCTACTCTGTTCACTGGTGGCCCGACAAATGGGCAAAACCAGTAATGACCACCTCGCACAAATCGAAGCGTTGCACCAATCTCTCGACGAACTCGAATAACGCCCCATTCTGGCGCACCTTGCGCCAGAGATTGCCCCAAAAGCGTGCGTGTACGCTGGCGCTCGTTTCTCACATTCTCTCGCCAGTGAAACTGTAGAAACTAAAATTAAATACAAAGAAACATATGTTTCTCACTGATTTTATTCAATAAAGACTCAACTGGATTGAGTGCATTCCTGAATGGTGAAAAAACTGGCACAAAATATGCTCAGTAGAAAAAGACATTTCACCAACACCATAATGAAAAAAACAGCACTGCTGATCGCCGCACTTCTCTCCGTTGGCACCATGGCACAGGCGCAAGCCGACACCCTGAGTGACATCAAAAGCAGCGGCAAAATCACCGTTGGGATCGATCCAACCTTTCCTCCATACGAATACACCGACGACAAAGGCGAGATCACCGGCTACAGCGTGGCGATCATGCAATCCTTCGCCAAAGATCTCGGTGTAAAAGTTGAGTTTCAAAAAACCGCTTTCAGCGGCATTTTGCCGGGCCTGATCTCCGGCTCGTTCAACGCGGAAGGTTCCTCTCTCAACCTGACGGCTGAACGCGCGAAGAAAGTGCTGTTCACCGTGCCTTACAGCAAAACCGTTAACGGCGTATTGATGCGTGACGATGGGGCGAAAGCGTTCAGCGGCAAAACCCTGACGCCAGAGAGCCTGTCGGGCCTGCGTGGTGCCGTGAAAACTTCCAGCGTGCCTGAGCAGTTGCTGAAAGGGTTCAATGAGCAGCTGAAGAAAGAGGGCAAAAAACCGATCACCATCATCAACGTGGATTCGCTGGACCAGACCGTCAGCACCCTGATGACCAAACGCGCTGACTTCGTCTATGACGATATCTCGGTGCTGGCGCCGGTAGCGAAAAAATACAGCGGCAAAGTAGCACAGGTGGGTGAAGTCGGGCCATCGCAGTGGATGGGTTGGGCAACGCGTAAAGAAGATGGCAGCCTGAACAAAGCCATCAGCGACCATATTCTGGCGATGCAGAAAGACGGCGAGCTGACCAAACTGCAGCAGCAGTATCTCGGCACCACCTTTACCGTTCCCGCCAGCGATTTCATCCCTCAGGAGTAATTATGTGCCAGTGCAACCTGACGGTGCCTGCGGGCCATGGCAAAACCTTCCGCGTGCGTAAGGGCCAGTTTATTACCGTGATTGACAGTGAAGGGCAGCAGGCGGCCGATTTTGTCGCGGTGAATGCCGGTGACCTGAACGAAAAGCTGTCGCCGGTGCATACCCGTCAGCATCTGCGTTCGCTGTTCTTCAAGCCGGGCGATGCGCTCTGGTCGAGTGAAAACCGTCCGATGCTGCGCATTCTGGCTGACAGCATCGGCATTCACGATGCCAACGTGCCTGCTTGCGATCGCACCCGTTTTAGCGTGGATTTCGGTGTCGAAGGGCACCGTAACTGCGTGGATAACCTGCTGGAAGGCATGAAAGAGTTTGGTGTGACCTACTTCTCGCTACCAGAGCCGTTCAACCTGTTCCAGAACGGCCCGGTCACCGCCGATGGTCGTATGGAAGTGACCGATCCCAACAGTAAAGCCGGCGACAGTATTACTTTTGAAGCGCTGTGCGATCTGATCTGCTCTGTCTCGTCCTGCCCGCAGGACATCATTCCGGGCAACGGTTTGCAGGTTACGCCGATTGATATCGTGGTGAGTGACCATTTTCACGCTGAGGAGATGATTCATGCTGTTAATGCGTGAAAGTTTTGAAGAGACCGCCGAGCGTACGCTGGCACCGTCGGTCACGGTAAAGCCGGGAAGCGTTGGATCGATCAAGGTGCTGCGCGGCCAGTTGCTGCGGATCACCGCGCAGGGCGACGGCGCGGTAGCCTCGCTGTTTGGTTTTAGTCTGGCCGATCCAGCGGTATGGCTGTCGGTGCATCACACCCGCGTGTTCAGCAACAGCTATCTGTTGGGTTCTGGCATGCGTCTGGTGAACAACCGTCGCCGTCCGATGATGGTACTGGGCAAAGACAGCGTGAAACGTCATGACCTGCTGCTGCCAGCCTCGACCTCGGCGTTTCTTGCCGAGCGTGGTTATCAGGGCGAGGGTTGCCTCGAAGCGGTCAGCGCGGAACTGGCGCGACTGGGAATGGCGGTGCCGAAGCTACCGGACCCCATCAACCTGTTTATGCACGTCAAGCTGACGCGTGCGGGTGACTTGCTGCCTGAGCCGAACCTGACCAAAGCCGGTGACAGCATCACCTGCCGTGTGGTGATGGATACCCAGTTCATTGTCTCTGCCTGCAACACCGGCATCGAAGGTAACGATCGTCCGGCACCGCTGCTGCTGTCGGTGGCGGAGAACCTGCACGACTTTAACGCGGAGTAACGCATGGGGCTGGATCAACAGGTAGTGGCCGCGCTGCCGGAACTCGGACACGGCCTGCTGATGACGCTGGTGCTCACCGTACTGGCCTCATTAGTCAGCGTGGTGATGGGGCAGCTCGGCTGCTTCCTGCAACTGCGCCGTGCCTGGATCTGGCGTTTCATCGGTCGGTTATATGTCAGCCTGATGCGCGGGACACCGGCCATCGTGCAGCTATTTGTGGTGTTTTTCACCTTGCCGCGTTTGGGCTTGGGCGGTCAGCCAATGCTGGCCGCGGTGGTCGCCATCGGCCTCAACAGCGGTGCCTATGTGGCGGAAATTTTGCGTGTGAACCGCTCGTTAGTGACGCGTGGCCAGCTCGAAGCGGCACGTACCTTGGGCTTAAGCCGCTTTATGACCTGGTGGTATGTCATCAATCCGCAGGTGATGCGCGCCAGTCTGCCGATGCTGGTCAATGAGTTCACCATTCTGCTGAAAACCACGCCGCTAGCCTCGGTGGTGGCACTCACTGAGTTGACCTATGCCGGGCAAATTGTCATTGCGCGCACCTATGAGGCCACGCAAGTGCTGTTGCTGGTGGCGGCAGGTTATCTGTTGATCGCCATGCCATTGATTGCCGCTGCACGGCGTCTGGAAGTGAAACGGAGGAGTGCGTAATGGATTGGCAGGCAATTCTTTCATCACTTCCCTCGCTCGGCGATGGTCTGATCGCCACGCTGCAACTGTGTATCGTGGCCGCGCTCTGCTCACTGGCATGGGGCGGGCTGATGGCGCTGCTGCTGATGCGCGCTTCGCCGTTCTGGCTGCGCTTGCTCAATCTCTACAGTGGGTTAACGCTGGCGTTGCCGCTGCTGGTGGTGATCTATCTGCTCTATTTTGTGCTGCCGGAATATGACATCACGCTGTCATCACCGGTGGTCGGCGTGCTGGCATTGACGCTTTATTACGCGCCTTATATCGCGCAGGTGATTCGCGCCGCGATTGAAGCCTTGCCGAAAGGGCAGTGGGAAGCGTGTCGGGTACTGGGTTTGAGCCGCACGGAGCAGCTGCGCGATGTGGTGCTGCCGCAAACCTTGCCGCAGATGCTGTCACCGCTGGTGGGGCTGATGATCGGGTTGATCAAAGACTCGGCGCTGCTCTCAATCGTCTCGGTGCAGGAGTTTATGTACGCCGCGAAACAGGCGATTTCGGATACCTACGCACCGCTGGAGATCTACCTCACTGTGGCGGTGTGTTACTGGGTGCTCAACAGTCTGATCGACTGGCTGGCGCGCCGCCTTGAATCTCGCATGACGCGCTATCGCCGCGGCATGCAGCATTAATCAGGAGAATATTATGTCGGCTGAATTTCAGCATCGTGAAGTGATCACCATCCCCGCACGCTACGGTAAAGCGGTGCGTTTGAAAAAAGGCGAAGCGGTGCAGGTGATCAACACCCACGGCACCCAGGTGGTGGATTGCTGGGCTTACAACGCGCACGACGTCAGCGAATATATGTGTATGGAAGCCACGCGCGTGTGGAACCAACGGCTGAACCCCAAAGTCGGTGACAGCTTTATCACCAGCCAGCGCCACCCGATTCTGACTTTAGTGGCGGATACTTCACCCGGCGTGCATGACTCTTTTATGGCCGCATGCGATGCGCGTCGATATGAGCTGCTGGGCTGTACGGAGTATCACCGTAACTGCCACGATAACCTGTTCGAGGGCATGCGCGAATTGGGCGTGGATTTACCGCATGGTAATCTGGCGTCACTGAATATTTTCATGAACATTCAGGTGCAGCCGGATGGCATCACCCTGAAAACCTTGCCGGTGGTGACCAAGCCGGGCGACTACATCGTGCTGCGCGCCGAGATGGATTGCTTTGTGGCGTTTTCAGCCTGCCCGCAGGATATTGTGAGTATTCAGGGGCAGGGCGATAACACCCCGCGCGATGCCGAGTTGCGCATTCTGACCGCAGGTTTCCCGCAGCTGCAGCTGCAAGGGGCGTGGGTGCCCGCGTAATGCTTGTCAGTCAAGCGACTGACGATAACGCCGTCTGGGGCCGCACCGGGGCTGGCGGTCCTCGCGCCGCTACGCGGTGCCTTCACTTCACTCGTCTGCCTTAACGGACCGGTGCCGATGGAACATCCATGTTCCAGCGCCACCTTTCGCCCGCGTCCTGCGGGCTCTCCTGGCATACTCGCTCAGCTCAGCGCTGCGGAATGCCTGCCCCGGTGCGGCCCCAGCCAGCTCATGAGCTTCAGTGCGTGTTGTTAAAAAGGGCACATTTCCTGAGGCGATGACGCCACTACTGCCCCCTCAGGGCTATCCGCAGCGCTGAGACTTTTACGTTGTGCCAGGAGCCCCACGCGGGGAGGCGTGGGGCAGTTCGCGGCCGACCATGGATGGTCATCCGCGAACGGTCCGTCCGGCACGACGTGGAAGTTGAAGGCACCGCGTTAGCGGCGCGAGGACGGCCCAGAGGGGGCAGTAGTGGCGGCAGAGCCCGCACAGAAAAGTCAGGCCACTTATCAATAAGCAGTCTAAGTTCTTAACTGACAATCATTACGCCATTTATGGCGACCTTGATAATGATCGCACCGAACTCAAGACTTCACCACCCCATCCAGCCATGCCTGAAAGCGCGCATAGGGCACATACAGCGCGACATCTTTGTACAACGTCTTACCCGTCTTGTTGTCATCAATCTGGCTGCTGTAACCGACAATCACACCCGCTAAGGTATCGTCGCTGGCGTTATACACCGCGCCGCCAGACATGCCTTTCACCACGCCCGCATTGGCGGCAACCACCACGCAACTTGGTTTATTCCAGTCATTCGCCAGTGTGGTATTAATCAAATTCTTGCCGCTGGAAGCTACCGGCATGGCAGAGATAAAGCTGTAACCGTAGAGATTCACGTTGTCGCCAATATGGCTGTTACGGAACGGCGGGGGCAGGTTAGTTTCGCTGTTTTTGTGGTACACCACGGCGATGTCACACTCCGGATGCCAGGCTTTCACCCGGTACATCGAGTATTTCGCCACGTGCGCCGCCGTCAGGCTGTATTCGGGGGTCAGAGGGATGGTGGTGCCCAGCGCACCAATACCCAGCACGGTAGGAATGCCGGTCACGGTCATGTCGACGCGTTTAGCCGCTTCTGAGCTGTATTCATAATGCCCAACCGAGCAGCCGCTTAAGCAACTTACTGTCAGTACGATCAGCCATCGCATAGGTCTTTCCCCCTGCATTTTTGACACCACATTACCGGGCAATCCATTGGGGTATCGGCAATGTGCGCGCATCCTTTACTGATTGATTTCTCGCCAAAAGCTGAGCCGCTGTGACAGCGATCACATCTGTATCAAGCGTAGCGCGAAAAGTGCGATCTGTCTCAGTGGTCAGGTGAGGTCACTTTTTCACGTGGGGATTATTGCGTTGCAAGCAAAAATGCCTTGCAGCACACAGGCTGGTTGAGCCGCCAAGGCTGTGCTTTAATCGGAATGTGACGCAGTTCAAATATTATTAAGCGTCAGCTGTAACCGTTCTGCATTCGCAGTGCGGCCCGCCTGCATAATTATTTTAGGAGAGAGTGTTATGCCTGTTGCATTACTGGCGCTGGCGCTGAGTGCGTTCGCCATCGGCACCACGGAGTTCGTCATTATGGGATTACTGCCGGAAGTGGCGGGCGATCTGCAGGTGTCGATTCCTTCAGCAGGATGGCTGATCAGCGGGTACGCGCTGGGTGTGGCCATCGGTGCACCGATCATGGCGCTGTTGACCGCCAAACTGCCGCGTAAACGCACGCTCATTCTGCTGATGATCATCTTCATCATCGGTAACGTACTCTGTGCGCTGGCTTACACCTACAACCTGTTAATGCTGGCGCGCGTGGTGACTGCACTCTGCCATGGAGCCTTCTTCGGTATCGGTTCGGTGGTGGCGGCGAGCCTGGTGGCACCCAGCCGTCAGGCCTCTGCGGTGGCGCTGATGTTCACCGGCTTAACCCTGGCAAACGTGCTGGGCGTGCCGCTCGGTACCTGGTTTGGTCAGCTGTTCGGCTGGCGCGCCACCTTCTGGGGCGTCGCGATTATCGGTATCCTCGCCTTTATCGCCTTGATCGTCAGTCTCCCGACCAACAAAGAAGAGAAACCGGTACATCTGGCCAGTGAAGTGAGTGCGCTCGCCAACGGCAAACTGTGGCTTTCATTGCTGATGACGGTGTTCTTCGCGGCTGCGATGTTTGCCCTGTTCAGCTACATTGCGCCCCTGTTGTTGCAGGTGACGGGGATTACCGATCGTGGCGTGAGCTGGACGCTGTTCCTGATTGGTGCGGGCTTAACCGTGGGCAATATTCTGGGCGGTAAACTGGCCGACTGGAAAGTCTCCTTCAGCCTGATCCTGAGCTTTGTGCTGATCGCCGTCTTCTCGCTGCTGTTCAGCTGGACCAGCCATGCACTGTGGCTGGCCGAAATCACCCTGTTCCTGTGGGCGATGGCGACTTTTGCCACCGTGCCAGGTTTGCAGATTAACGTGGTGCGCCACGGTAAAGAGGCACCGAACCTGGTCTCTACCCTGAACATCTCGGCGTTCAACGTCGGGAACGCGCTCGGTGCCTGGGTCGGTGGTGCGGTGATTGATAAAGGTTACGGCCTGACCGCTGTGCCGGTGGCGGCGGCTGCGCTGGCGGTGGTCGGGCTGGTGATCTGCCTGATCACCTTCCGCAAGTCGGGAGGGCAGGGCGAAGCGGTACGCGCTTAAACCAGACGATCGGCAATGCGTTGGGTAAAGGTGGCCACCTGCTGCTGCAGGTGGTCGCAGAAGTGATCAACCAGTGCCGATGCGGGACGATGTTGCGGCCGCACCAGGCTGACGGTGAACGGCACGGCAACGCTGAAGCGACGCATCACTACCCCGCTGTCGGCGTAATCCAGCGCCGTCAGCGGGTTCACAATCGAAATCCCCACCCCCGCCCGCACCATGGCGCACACCGACGCGGCACTGTGCGTTTCCAGCACTAAACGACGCTCAACCTCTTGCTCATGAAACAGCGAATCCAGTAACTGACGATAGCTGTCACTGCGCGACAGGCTGACGTAATTTTCCCCGTGGAAATCCTGTGGCGTCAGGACGTCACGCTGGCACAACGGATGCTGCGGCGGCAACACGCACACTTCATCGCAGGTCAGCAGCGGCAGACGATCAGTGCCTGCGGGCGCGTGTTGGGTTTCGGTCAGGCCGAGATCGTAGCGTTGCGCCGACAGCCACTCTTCCAGCAGCGGTGACTCCTGCGGAATGATGTTCAAACTCACCTGTGGATAGCGTTGCAGGAAAGGTTGTAACAACGGTGGCAGCAGTGACTGGGAAAACACCGGCAGACAGGCAATCGACAGTTCGCCCTGACGAAACTGGCGCAGCCCTTCTGCGGCATCCATGATGCGGTCCAGTCCATACCACGAACGCTGCACCTCTTCGTACAGCCGTAAGCCTTGTACTGTCGGTTGTAAACGCCCACGCACCCGTTCAAACAGCTGTAAGCCTAGCTGTTGTTCCAGCCTTGCAAGCTCGCGGCTGACCGTGGGCTGCGAGGTATGCAGCAGCGTAGCCGCCTGCGTCAGGTTACCGCTGGTCATCACCGCATGAAAAATTTCGATAAGTCGCCAGTTAATTTTTGCCATCAGTTCCTCCGCCCATCCATATCATATTTGTATAGATGTCACTAAAACAGATATTTTTATGAATCGATGTGCTGTGGCTAAATAGTCGCAAAGACACAGGAGAATTGAGATGCCACGTCCACTGAACAACACTGAAACGGCGCTGACTGCCGCCAACTTACTGCCGCTGGCCCAGCGCTATGCAGGTCCCTTCTGGGCTTACGATGCCGCGATTATCCAGCAGCGTATCGCGCAGCTCAGCGCTTTTGACGTGGTGCGTTTTGCGCAGAAAGCCTGCTCCAACATCCATATTCTGCGTTTGATGCGTGCTGCAGGTGTAAAGGTTGATTCAGTTTCGCTGGGTGAAATTGAGCGCGCGCTGGCCGCCGGCTTCCAGCCGGGTGGCGAGGATATCGTCTTCACCGCAGACGTACTGGATGAACCTACGCTGGCACGTATCGCCGAACTGAAAGTGCCGGTCAATGCCGGATCGGTGGATATGCTGCATCAGCTCGGTGCGGTGTCCGCAGGACACAAAGTGTGGCTGCGTATTAATCCGGGCTTCGGTCACGGTCACAGCCAGAAAACCAACACCGGCGGTGAGAACAGCAAGCACGGCATCTGGCACAGCGATCTGCCGCTGGCGCTGGCCGCGATTCAGCAGCACGGCTTGAAATTAGTTGGCCTGCATATGCATATCGGTTCCGGCGTGGATTATGGCCACTTGCAGCAGGTGTGTGACGCGATGGTCGATCAAGTGGTGGCCTTTGGTCAGGACCTGGAAGCAATCTCTGCCGGTGGTGGGTTATCGATTCCGTACCGTTTCGGCGAAGAAGCCATTGATACGCAGCACTATTTCGGTCTGTGGAACGGTGCGCGCGAACGTATTGCGGCGCATTTGGGCCATCCGGTGAAACTGGAAATCGAACCCGGCCGTTTCCTGGTCGCAGAGTCAGGTGTGCTGGTGTCACAGGTGCGTGCGGTGAAAGAGATGGGCAGCCGCCACTTTGTGCTGGTGGATGCGGGCTTCAGCGATTTGATGCGTCCGTCGATGTACGGCAGCTATCACCACATCTCCGTGCTACCAACTGATGGCCGTGCGTTGAGCGATGCGACGGTAGATTCGGTAGTGGCGGGTCCTCTGTGTGAATCGGGTGATGTGTTTACCCAGTTGGAAGGCGGCAAAGTCGAGACACGCGCACTGCCTGCTACCCAGGTGGGAGATTACCTGGTGTTCCACGATACCGGCGCGTACGGTGCATCCATGTCATCTAACTACAACAGCCGCCCGTTGATCCCGGAAGTGCTGTTTGAGAATGGCACGCCACGTGAGATCCGTCGTGCGCAGACCATTCAGGAGCTGCTGGCGCTGGAGCTGATGTGATCAAGATTGTCGCGCTCAGCGAGGTGCCACATCACGCCAGTCACATCACCGACTGGCTGTGGCAGGCGTTTGGCGAAGGGACCTCGCGCGAGTTTTATCACAGCATTGTGCGTAGTAGCCTGAATGGTGCCGACTATCCGGTGACCTTTGTGGCACTGGATGGTGATGTGCCTTTGGGCACGGTTGGGTTCTGGCGCTGCGATTTGATCAGCCGTCAGGATCTTTACCCCTGGGTTGCCGCGCTCTATGTCGATGAACCTGCGCGCGGTCAGGGATTGAGTGAAGCACTGCAGCAGCATGTGATTGATTTTGCCCGCCAGCGCGGGCATGAGAAGTTATGGCTGTGGTCAACCTTTGGCGGCTACTACGAGCGCTTTGGCTGGGATTATCAGTGTGATGCGCTGGAGTTCCCGGACGTGCGGGTGAAGGTGTATTCGCAGGATTTGGCGTAGAGCGGTAGCGGCGCGAGGACGGCCCAGAGGGGGCAGTAGTGGCGGCAGAGCCCGCACAGAAAAGAAAGGCCACTTATTAATACGCAGCCTGAGGTCTTAACTGACGAGCATTACGCAATAAATTTCGCCGCTACGGATTGCACGGCGCTTTTATCTCTTCAACCCGGCCCGCTCACCGAATGTCGTCTCACCAGCGTCGGGCTAAACATATTGGTCACTTCCGGCATTGCCGTGCCGTTGGCTAATGCCAGCGCCAGTTGCGCTGCCTGCTGCGCCATGGTGACAATCGGATAGCGCACCGTGGTCAAACGTGGGCGCACATAGCGTGATACCAGCACATCATCGAAACCAATCAACGACATCTCTTCCGGCACGCGCACGCCATTGTCACTCAGTACCGCCAACGCGCCTGCCGCCATCGAATCGTTGTAGCAGGCCACGGCGGTAAATTGTTTACCGCGACCTAACAACTCGGTCATTGCCTGCTCGCCGCCGACTTCATCCGGTTCTCCCCAGGCCACTAAGCGATCGTTTGACGGCAAACCATGCTCTTTCAGTGCATCGTAATAGCCTTGCAGGCGATCTTCGGAGTCCGAAATCGGGTGGGTGGAGCAGATAAAGGCGATCTGTGTATGGCCTTGCTGAATCAGATGGCGTGTCGCCAGCCAGGCACCGTAACGGTCATCCAGCGCGATACAGCGCGATTCAAAGCCTTTCAATAAACGGTTCAGCAGCACCATGCCCGGCACCTGCTTCATCAGCACTTCTAAATCCGCATCAGGGATTTTCTTGGCGTGCACCACTAAGGCATCACAGCGGTGACGCATCAGCTGTTCAATCGCCTGGCGCTCTTTTTGCTCGTTGTGGTAACCGTTACCAATCAGCAGGAAGTTGCCGGTGGCACCTGCCACTTCATCGACCGCTTTCACCATCGCGCCAAAAAAGGGATCGGAAACGTCACCCACCACCAACCCTAAGGTTTCGGTGGACTGCTGCGCCAGGGCGCGTGCGTTGGCGTTCGGGTGATACTGCAACTGCTCCATTGCCTGGGTCACGGCGAGGCGTGAACTCTCGCTGGCTTTGGGCGAATTATTGATGACGCGGGAAACGGTCGCGACCGACACCCCCGCCATGCGGGCAACATCCTTAATGGTAGCCATGCGGTTACTTGCATCCGGGAAAACGTTTACACATGCCACCAGTGTTACGGAAAACAGTACCTGTAGCAACCCGCGAGAATGCCAGCGCTGTCGCAAAAGCGCGGAAATTAAGGGGATTCAGCCAGGCTTTAGCCCGGCCGCACCCTCATGTTATGCTGCCACTATTATTCATACCTGCCTGCCGGACCCAAAACCATGAAATCACGCGTGCCGCACCTGGCGCACTGGGGCGCTTTTACTGCTGTTACCGAAAACGATCGCCTCATTGGCTGCGAACCTTTCTTTGCCGATGCCGATCCTTCGCCGATGCTCAATACCATCCCAGAGCTGGTCTATTCGGATAAACGTATTCGCCAGCCGATGGTGCGCCGTTCGTGGCTGAAATCGCGTGAAAACAGTGACCGTACCCTGCGCGGGCGGGAAGACTTTGTGGCGGTGGATTGGGACACCGCGCTGGATCTGGTGGCAGAAGAGAACCGTCGCGTGCGCGATCGTTATGGTGCCTCCGGCATTTTCAACGGCTCTTACGGCTGGTCTTCCGCTGGGCGCGTTAACCACGCCCGTACCCTGATTCGTCGTTTCTATTTCCAGGGCGGCGGTGGGGTTGACCAGCAGGGCAACTACAGCTGGGGCGCCGCGCAGTTCTTCCTGCCCTATGTGATCGGTACATACATGCCGCTCACCGGCCGCGTGACAGACTGGCCTGACGTGGTGGAACACGCCGAAATCTTTATCGCTTTTGGTGGACTGGCGCTGAAAAATGCCCAGGTCGCGTCCGGCGGGGCAGGGCAACACAGCCTGAAACCGGCGCTGGAACAGCTGACCGCCAAGGGTACGCCGATTATCAACATCAGCCCGATGCGCGATGACTGCCCAGCCTTCGTTAATGCAGAGTGGATCCCGATTCGGCCTAACACCGACGTGGCGCTGATGCTGGCGCTCGGTTTCGAGATCACCCGTCGCCAGGCGGTGGATGAAAACTTCCTTGCCAGCCACTGCACCGGTTGGTCGCAGCTGCGCGCCTACCTGCTGGGCGAAAGCGATGGCATCGCCAAAACCCCGGAATGGGCCAGCGATATCACCGGCATTCCGGCGGCACGTATTGCGTTGCTGGCGCAGCAGCTGATCGGTAAACGCAGCTTCATTACTTGCTCCTACTCGGTACAGCGCGCCCATCGTGGCGAGCAGCCGTACTGGATGATGATTGCGCTCTCTTCGATGCTTGGTCAGCCGGGTTTGCCAGGCGGCGGTTTCTCCTTTGGTCACGGCTCGATGAACAGCGTCGGCAATCCGCGCCAGGAAGGGCCGGCGCCAATGATGAGCACCGGACCCAATCCGGGCAATCACTCGATTCCGGTGGCGCGTATCAGCGACATGCTACTCAATCCGGGCCAGCCTTACCGCTTCCAGGGTGAGACCTTGCACTATCCGGATATCCATCTGGTGCACTGGGCGGGCGGCAATCCTTTCCACCATCATCAGCAGCTCAACCGTTTAGTCGAAGGCTGGCAGCGTCCGGATACCGTCATCGTGCAGGACATCGTCTGGACGCCAGCGGCGCAAATGGCCGATATCGTGCTGCCCGCCACCACCACGCTGGAGCGCAACGACATTGGCGGTTCATCGCGTGACCGCTTCGTGTTTGCCATGCATCAGGCGGTCAAACCTCAGCATCAGGCGCGAAATGACTTCGACATCTTTGCCGATATCGCCGATCGCCTCGGCTATCGCGATGTCTTCACCGAAGGGCGCAATGAGATGCAGTGGATTGAGCACCTGTATCAGCAGTGTGCCGTGGCGCATGCGCGTAAAGACATCCACTTCCCAGAGTTTGGTGAGTTTTGGCAGCGTGGCTTTGTCGAGATCCCGGAAGGCGGCAAACCCTATGTGTTTATGGACGATTTCCGCGCTAACCCGACTCAACACCCGATTCAAACTGCCAGCGGCAAAATTGAGCTGTTCTGCCAGACCATTGCCGACTATCAACTGGATGATTTTGCCGGGCATCCCGAGTGGCGTGAGCCGCAGGAGTGGCTAGGTGCGCCCTTGAGTGAGGAATTCCCGCTGCATATGATCTCCATCCAGCCGTCGGATCGCCTGCACAGCCAGATGGATGCCACCGCCACGGTGCAGGCCAATAAAACCGCCGGACGCGAAACGTTGTTTATGCATCCGCAGGATGCGCGTGCGCGAGATATTGCCGATGGCGATGAGATTGAAGTCACCAATACACGAGGACGCATGCTGGCAGGCGCACGTATTACTGACGGCTTAACCCCTGGTGTGGTGATCATCGCCACCGGTGCCTGGTTCGATCCCGGCTTTGGCCAAGCGTGGCAGCCATGGGATCGCGCAGGCAACCCGAATGTGCTGACGCTGGACATCGGCACCTCGTCATTGACGCAGGGACCTAACGCCATGAGTTGCCTGGTGCAAATCAAAAAACATTTGATGTGAATGGTGCGCTAACAATCTCACTGCTGGTTACATTTTGCGGGTAACTGTTGCGTTTGAGAGATGGTCTCCTCATCAGCCACCTTGCTAAAGTCAGGGTCCCAGAGGTATTGATGGGTGAACATCAAAAAGTTTTCTTGATTACACCGACCTGCGCAGATGCGCAGGTTTTTTTTGCCCGCACGTTTCGCTAACGAACTGAAACACAGTTTTCCTGTTATCACTCTCAAGCTTTCTTTATAACTGCAGATAACAAGCTTAGATTCACCCTTTATCGCAGCGGAATGCTATGCCCCCGATTAAAAAATTTCTGGGAAAAGACCAGATTAAAGCCCCATTTAACCCTTTTCGCTTTCGCCTGATTTGTCTGGGTGTCCTTGGCTGCATGGTGCTGCTGCTGATTTTCGTCGGTGACTTGCAACTGATTAAACATCCGATGCTGGAACATGAAGCCGACCAGCGCTCGCTGCGCACTGTCACGCTGCCGACGAACCGCGGTACCTTACTGGATCGTGATGGCCAGGCGCTGGCGCTGAGCGTGCCCGCGCGCGATATCATTGCCGATCCGATGCGTGTGTTAGAAGCCAACCCTGATTTCACCAGCGCCAAATGGGCCTATCTGGCGGCCGCACTCAGCATGCGACCGGAAGAGATCCGTGCACAAATCACCGCCAACCCGAAAAAGCGCTTCCTCTATCTGGGGCGCAAGATTGAGCTGGGTATTGCTAAAGACATCGCTGAACTGCACCTGAAAGGGATCAGTTCGGTGTACAACGACAGCCGCTTCTACCCGATGAGTGAAGCGGCAGCGCCGTTAATCGGCATCGTGGGGGCGGACAGCAATGGTCTGAATGGACTGGAAAAAGGCTTTGATCATGTGTTGCAGGGGGAACCCGGCAAAGAGGTTTATCGTCAGGATGGCGATGGCCATATCATTTCGATGATCGACTACGATCCGCCTAAGCAGCCGCCCACGGTGCAGCTGAGTATCGATAAATTTGACCAGTTCACGCTCTACAGCAAACTGCGCGATGGCGTGCTGTTGAACAAAGCTGACTCGGGTGCGGCGGTGTTGATCAAAATCGATACCGGAGAAATTTTAGGGATGGCGTCATACCCGTCGTTCAACCCTAACAACTACGAAAACGCCACGCCTGCGCAGATGCGCAACACGGCGATCAATGACAGCTATGAACCCGGATCAACGGTGAAACCGCTGGTGGTGCTGGAAGGACTGGAGCGACATTTGATTCGCCCGGATTCGGTGCTGGATACCTCGCCTTATACGGTCAACGGCCACTTGATTCGTGACGTGGGCCACTGGCCGCGCCTCACAGTGACCGGCATCCTGCAGAAATCGAGTGATACCGGAGCGTCCCATATTGCGTTAGCGATGCCCGCTGATGCGCTGGTCAACACCTATCAGGCATTTGGTTTGGGTAAACCGACTGGATTAGGGCTGACTGGCGAAAGCGTGGGCTATTTCCCTGCGCATCGTCAGCGCTGGGCCGATATCGAACGCGCAACCTTTGCCTTTGGCTACGGATTGCGTGTTACGCCGCTGCAAATCGCACGTGAGTACGCCACGCTGGGCAGTTATGGCATCTATCGTCCGCTCTCGATTACCAAAGTGACGCCACCGGTGGTGGGCACGCAGGTGGCGAATCCGGTAACGGCGGAAATTGTTGTTCACATGATGGAGAGTGACGTGCTGCCCGGCGGTTCAGGATTGCGTGCTAACGTGCCGGGCTATCGTCTGGCGACCAAAACCGGTACCGCTGAAAAGATGGGGCCGAGTGGCAAATATGATGGCGGCTATGTCAACTACACCGCAGGCGTGGCTCCCGCCAGCCATCCGGAAGTAGCGCTGGTGGTGATCGTGAACCATCCCACTGCGGGTGACCACTTCGGGGGAACCGTGGCGGCACCGATTTTCGGCAATATCATGGGGCCGGTGCTGAAGCACATGAACATCGCACCTGATGCGATTTACAACAAGCCACCTTCGGATAAATCTTAGTAAAATCAGGATGTAACTGCACAGTCTTGCTTTTCACACCTCGTTGCATTTCGCCGAACTCGGTTGCGATTTGCGGCTGTTCTCTTTCACTGCTTTCGGCGACGATGAAAGTCCCAGAGGTATTGATGGGTGTGATGAGCGGCTGCTGCGGCAGCGATACCTGTCTTCAGGTATTCACCCTGTTCTGTTGCACCGACCCACGCAGATGCGTGGGTTTTTTTTGTCTTAAATTTACCGGCACGCGAACTCGCTCACACCTCTTGTCTGAGTCTTAACACTTCCCCAGCAACATAAAAATATCTCGCCGTGTAACCTATATTCAACGCACCGCGATGCCGCATTCCATTTCGGTTCGCCAGCCCTGGGCCGTGTTGGTAGCACGGTGCTGGGGCGTATTAATTTGTTATTCGTTGAGGACATCAGTGATGCCAAAAACCAAAGACTGCACCCCGAAAGGGGAAGGCCGCTCCTCGGCGTTTCAGTTACGTATTCATCCTGAGTTGCACGAGCAACTGCGCGAAGTCACCGAAGATGACAACATCACCCTGTCATGCTGGCTGAAAGATCTGGCCCGGCGGGAATTGCGCCGTAGAGGGATTGAGCCGAAAGGTTAGCGGCGAGATTTATCACTTGAATGTAGCGGCGCGATTTATCGCGCGTTGTTCACCCAAGAGACACGCCATTCATTGCGCCGCTACCCTTCCGCAATCATCATCAAAAAACCGCAAAAAGCTAAATTCCACAGCCATTTAAGGCACGAAAGGTTTACCATTTTCCTTTGGAAAATATATTTTACGCAACCTTAACAACCCCGCTCGCTTCCGCTCCCTACAATGCCATTTTGAGTCATTACATTCGTGACTATTTCCCTCCTATCGTTAGAGAAAAACTATGCGCCTGAAACTTCTTTCTGCCAGCGTGGTGTTTTTACTGGCAGCCTGCGACCAGGGCGGAGCTAAGCCCGCTGCAACGGCCACTCCCCAAGTGGGGGTGATCACCCTGAAATCTGAGCCTGTCACTTTAGTCACCCAGTTACCTGGCCGTACCACCGCCGTGCGAACCGCACAGGTGCGTCCTCAGGTCAGTGGTGTCATCCAAAAAATTCTTTTCACTGAAGGTGGAGAAGTGAAAGAGGGGCAGCCGCTGTATCAAATCGATCCGGCCACCTACAAAGCCACCTACGACAAAGCGATGGCAACCTGGCAAAACGATGCCATGGTAGCGAAGCGCTACCAACCCTTAGCGGCTGCCCATGCGATCAGTCAGCAAACCTACGATGATGCGGTAGCGGCAGAGCGCGAAGCCAAGGCCGATGTCGAAACCGCCAAAGTGAACCTCGACTACACGCTGGTGAAAGCACCGATTTCGGGCCATATCAGCCGTTCGATTTACACCGCCGGTGCGCTGGTAACCAGTGGGCAGAGTGACTACCTTGCCACCATCACCCAGCTCAACCCGATGTATGTGGATGTCAGTGAGTCGGCCACCGATCTGTTGCGTATGCGCCGGGCGCTCGCCGAAGGCAAGATTGCTAAAGTGGATGACAACACCGCTGCGGTTCGTCTGTCGCTGGAAGATAACAGCCAATACGATCAGCAGGGCAAACTGGCGTTCTCCGAAGTGAACGTCGATACCACCACCGGCACTGTGGTGCTGCGTGCCGTGTTCCCGAATCCACAAAACGAATTGCTGCCGGGGATGTACGTACACGCCAGCTTCCCACAGGGCATCCAGCAGCAGGGCATTTTGCTGCCGCCTGAATCGCTGATGCATGACAGTAAAGGCCAGCCCTATGTCTACGTGGTGAAAAGCGATAACACCATCGACCAGCGCACCATCCAGACCGGTGAAATGGTCAAGGGTGAATGGCTGGTGACGGGCGGCCTGAAGGAAGGTGAAAATGTGGTGGTGAACAACTTACAGGGTGTGCGTAGCGGAGTGAAAGTCACCACTACTGCCGCGAACACCAATGACACCCCGCCAGCCAATGCCGTTAGTCTCTCGATGACTGACGCTGCGGCACAATAAGGGGGCGTCATGTCTAAGTTTTTCATTGAACGCCCAATATTCGCGTGGGTCATCGCGATTATTGTGATGCTGGTGGGTGCTATTGCGGCCATCAGCCTGCCCGTTAACCAGTATCCCAATATCTCGCCGCCAGCGGTGTCGATCTCCGTGACCTATCCAGGCGCGAGCGCCGAAACCACGCAAAATACCGTGGTGCAGGTCATCGAGCAGCAGTTAAACGGTCTGGATGGCCTGCGTTATCTGGAGTCGAGCAGCGCCTCGGACGGCAGTGCGCAGATCATTGCCACCTTTAACCAAGGGATCAACCCGGATATCGCGCAGGTGCAGGTGCAGGACCGCGTCTCACTGGCGGAATCACAGTTACCCAGCACGGTAACCGATCAGGGTATCCGTATCCGTAAGTACCAGAAAAACTTCATGATGGTTATCGGGCTGATCTCCAAAGATGGCAAGCTAACCAACGGCGATTTGGCCGACATGCTGGTATCAAAACTGGAAGACCCGATCTCGCGTACGCCTGGCGTCGGTGACTTCATGGTGCTCGGCTCGGAATACGCCATGCGTATCTGGCTCGATCCGGCCAAGTTGTACAAATACAACCTGATGCCGAGCGATGTCTCGACGGCGATTGATAATCAGAACGTGCAGGTCTCCTCCGGTTCACTCGGCGGTTTGCCAACCATTCAGGGCGCGAAAAGCCAGGCGACGATTCTCGGTAAAACCCGTTTCACCACGGTGAAACAGTTCGAGAACGTGCTGTTGAAGGTCAATACCGATGGTTCACAGGTGCGTCTGAAAGATGTCGCCAGCGTAGCGCTCGGGCCGCAGACCTACGGCATTGATGCCACCATGAACGGCAAACCGGCTGCGGGTATCGCCTTGCGTCTCGCCACCGGGGCGAATGAACTGGATACCGCGAAAGCGGTGCGCCAGACCATTGCCGATCTGAAAGATGCCCTGCCGGATAACGTTGAAATTCAGTATCCGTACGACACTTCTCCGGTGGTCAGTGCTTCGATTGAAGAAGTGGTGAAAACGCTGATCGAAGCGGTCATCCTGGTGTTCTTCGTGATGCTGATCTTCCTGCAGAACCTGCGTGCCACGCTGATCACCACTCTGGTGGTGCCTGTGGTGCTGCTCGGTACCTTTGGCGTGCTGGCGGCATTCGGCTACAGCATCAACACCCTGACGATGTTCGGGATGGTGCTGGCGATAGGCTTGCTGGTGGATGATGCCATCGTGGTGGTGGAAAACGTCGAGCGTGTGATGCATGAAGAGCATCTCGACCCGAAAACCGCCACCATCAAATCGATGCAGCAGATTCAGGGCGCGCTCTTTGGTATCGCGCTGGTGCTGTCAGCGGTGCTGCTGCCGATGGCGTTCTTCTCCGGCTCTACCGGGGTGATCTACCGTCAGTTCTCCATCACCATTGTGTCGGCGATGGCGCTGTCGGTGATCATGGCCTTGATCTTCACCCCTGCGCTCTGCGCCACATTGCTGAAAGCCAGCTCCGCCGAGCATAAAACCACTGGCTTTGCGGGCTGGTTTAACCGCAAGTTTGATAGCGGCGCGATGCACTACACGCGCGGCGTCAGCAAGGTGATTTCCCGTCGCGGCCTGTTCCTGGTGATCTACCTGGTGATCGTCGGCGTGACGGGCTTTTTGTTCACCCGCGTCCCCACCACCTTCCTGCCGGGCGAGGATCAGGGGCTAATGATGGTGCAGATGACGCTGCCGGTGAACTCATCATCCCAGCGTACTCAGCAGGTGATCAACGACCTGAATGATTATCTGCAGAAGAACGAAGCCTCCGTGGTCACCACCACCTTTGGTGTAGCGGGCTTTAACTTTGCCGGTCGCGGTCAAAGTAACGCCATGGCCTTTGTGCGTCTGAAAGACTGGAGCGACCGTACCCACAGCGGGCAAAGCGTGCAGGATTTGGCAAATCGGGTGATGGCGCACTTTGCCAACTATAAGAACGCCAAAATCTTCGCCATGGTGCCGCCTGCGGTGATGGAGTTGGGTAACGCCACCGGTTTCGATCTCTATCTGCAGGATACCGGCGTGCATACCCATCAGCAGATGATGGATGCCACCCACCAGCTGGTGGATCTGGCCAACAAAGATCCGCATCTGACACAGGTGCGCATGAATGGTCTGGAAGATGAACCGCAGTATCAACTGGAAATTAATGACGAGCGCGCCAGTGCGCTTGGCCTCAGTATGACCGACATCAACAACACGCTCTCCGTGGCATGGGGATCGAGTTATATCGATCAGTTCATGTACGGCGGCCGTGTGAAAGAGGTCTATCTGATGGGTAAAGCGGACTCACGCGTGACACCATCCGATCTCAATAAATGGTACTTCCGCAATAGCAGCGGCACCATGGTGCCATTCTCCGCCTTTGCCTCAGGCAAATGGGTGTATGGCTCGCCGCACTTTGAACGCTTTAACGGCTTAACCTCGGAAGAGATCCTTGGATCCCCTGCACCTGGCCAGAGTACCGGCGAAGCGATGAAGGCGGTTGAGCAGTTAGCGAAACAGCTGCCAAAAGGCTTCCGCGTGCAGTGGTACGGCATCTCTTATGAGGAGCAGGCCTCCGGTAACCAGACCACCCAGTTGTACATCATTTCGATTCTGGTGGTGTTCCTGTGTCTGGCGGCATTGTACGAGAGCTGGTCGATTCCGTTCTCGGTGATCATGGTGGTGCCGCTGGGCATCCTCGGCACCATCAGTGCGGTGCTGCTGCGTGGTTTGCAGAACGATGTGTTCTTCCAGGTGGGGCTGCTCACCACGGTGGGGCTGGCGGCGAAAAACGCCATCCTAATCGTCGAGTTCGCCAAAGAGCTGCACGAACGTGAAGGTAAAACGCTGGTAGAAGCGGCGGTGGAGGCGGCCAGGCTGCGTATCCGTCCGATTATCATGACCTCGATGGCGTTTATTCTCGGCGTGTTGCCGCTGACCATTTCCAACGGGGCAGGGGCGGGTAGCCAGCACTCGATTGGTACGGCGGTAGCGGGCGGGATGATCACCGCGACCTTCCTCGCCATCTTCTTTGTACCCATGTTCTATGTGGTGGTGTCGCAGTTCTTCTCCCGTAAGAAAAAAGCATCCGCAGAGGTGACAACTCATGAATCTTAATTCTTTCCGAATGGCGCTGTTACCGCTGGCGATGATGCTGGCGGGTTGTACGCTGGCTCCGCACTACCAGCGTCCGGCGATGCCAGCCGAGACCGTGGGACATTACGATCAGCCCACGGCGGTAGGCAACGTGGCCGATTTGCCGTGGCAGAACTTCTTCACCGATGCCACGCTGCGTAACCTGATTCAGCTGTCACTCGATAACAACCGCGACCTGCGCGTCGCGGCGTTGAATGTGCAGGAAGCACAACAGAGCGTCACGGTGCAGCGCGCCGCGTTGATGCCATCCATCGATGCCACGGCGAGCCAGACCTCGGCGCATGAACCTGGCAACCTCTACAACACCAAAACCACGGGTCCGGTGACCTATCATGAGCTGAATGCTGGGCTTGGGGTGACATCCTGGGAGCTGGACTTCTTCGGCCGTCTGCAAAGCTTGCGCGATCAGGCGCAAGAGCAGTATCTCTCCACCGCCGCCACCGAGCGCGCCACGCGCATCACGCTGATCTCCGAGGTGGCGACGGCCTGGTTGACGCTGGGCTCTGATAACGATCTGCTGCATTTGGCGCAAAACACCGCCAAAAGTCAGCAGGAGTCGTATCGCCTGACGAAACTCAGTTACGACGGCGGCGCCAGCAGCGATCAGGATCTGGCACAGGCAGAGAGTACGGTACGCGCCGCACAAGCAGACGTCGCCAGCTATACGCGCCAGGTGCGTCAGGATGTGGATGCGCTGCGCCTGCTGGTGGGCACCGATTTGCCACCGACACTGCTGTCGCACGCCACGCTGGATGCCAACTGGCAGTTCCCGGCCACGCCGGCTGGATTACCGTCGGATCTGTTAACGCGTCGTCCTGACATCATGGCGGCGGAACACACGCTGAAAGCGGCGAATGCCAACATTGGTGCCGCGCGCGCAGCGTTCTTCCCAAGCATCACGCTCACCGCATCGGGAGGATCGACCAGCAGCTCACTCGGCAATTTACTCAGTGGCGGCACCGGCGCCTGGTCGTTCGTACCATCAATAAATCTGCCGATTTTTGACGGCGGCAAAAACGAGGCTAACCTCAATATCGCGCATATTGAGAAACGCATTGAAATTGCTGATTACGAGAAAGCGATCCAGACCGCGTTCAAAGAGGTGAATGATGCGCTGGCCGGGCAGGATACCTGGCAGGATCAGATGACGGCGCTGCAACAGGAAGTCGGCGCGAATCAGCGTGATTACGACTATTCCGAATTGCGCTTTAAGCAAGGCGTAGACAATTATCTCAATGTATTAGTGGCCCAACGATCGCTTTACAGTTCGCAGCAGTCGCTGATTAGCGCGCATCTGGGTCAGTTGAGCCAGAAAATCACCTTGTATAAAGCACTGGGGGGCGGCTGGAAAGCCTGAGAGTCTTAACATTACCCTTACGGTTTCTCCATGGAAATTCCATGGCACTTCAGTCGATAATACAAGCAGTGATGATTTTCCTTTGAAATAATCCCCTGACTTAACAGGGGATTTTCCTTTTTCCTGTTTATCTGAAGAGTCCGATGACAATTAACTCCCCTCGCAAATCGCGTTTCCGCTGGCTTAAATGGCTGTTTATTTTGATTGTGCTTTTGATTGTCGCGGGCGTGATCTGGCGTGTAGTCGGCGGGCGGGGGGGCATGCCACCGGGAGGCATGCCGCCAGGCGGTGCGCCGGGTGGTAAACATGGTGGCCATCGCGGCGGTGCCGGTGGGCCGCCGGGCATGGCAATGATGATGGGCGGCGCCACCCTGGTGCACAGTGGTGTGGCGAGCACCGCCGATGTGCCGGTCTATCTCAATGCGCTCGGTACAGTGATCCCCAATGCCAGCGTCACCGTGACCAGCCGCGTGGCCGGTCAACTGGAGAAAGTGTTCTTTACTGAAGGCCAGAAGGTTGCCGCTGGACAACTGTTGGCGCAGATCGATCCGCGTAGCTATCAGGCCACGCTGGCGCAGTATCAGGGCGATCTCAATCAAAATCAGGCGCTGCTGAAAAGCGCGGAACTGACGCTGGCGCGCTACAAAAAGCTGGCCGCGCAGGACTCCTTGTCGCGCCAGGATCTCGACACGCAAACCGCGACTGTCGGCCAGTACAAAGGGGCGGTGGCGGCGGACCAGGCGCAGATCGCCAGCGCTAAGCTGGATATCGAATATGCACGTATCACTTCTCCGGTCAGCGGTCGCGTCGGTCTGCGTCTGGTCGATCCGGGCAATATGGTGCAAACCACCGATACCACCGGCATTGTGGTGGTGACTCAGATGCAGCCTGCCGCCGTGACCTTTAGCGTGCCGCAAAGTAATATCCCTCAGCTGACTAAAGCCCTGCACAACGGTCAGAGTCTGCCCGCTGTCGCCTTTGACCAAGACAACAGCACTCAACTGGCAGAGGGAGCGGTGCAGTTTATCAGCAACCAAATTGATACCAGCACCGGCACCATTGAGCTGAAAGCGTCATTCCCTAACGAGGATGAGTCGCTGTTTGCTAACCAGTTCGTCAACCTGCGCCTGCAAACCAACGTGCTGAAAAATGCCACGGTGATCCCTGCTCAGGCGCTGCAACTCAGCAGCGATGGCAGCTTTGTGTTTGTGATTGGCAAAGACAACACCGTGACACGCAAAGCGGTCACCACCGGTCCTGCGTTTGGCGAAGACCAGCAGGCGATCCTTAAAGGCGTAGAGCCGGGCGATCGTCTGGTGACGGAGGGCATCGATCGTCTAACCAACGGCAGTAAAGTCTCTCTGGCCGATGACAGCAAAACTGCCGCAGCGGCCAAAAAATGAATCCGTCTCGTCTCTTTATTCAGCGTCCCGTTGCCACCATTTTGCTGATGGTTGGCGTGCTGATCTCCGGGATCTTTGCCTACAAATTCCTCTCCACCTCGGCGCTGCCGCAGGTGGATTACCCGACGATTCAGGTCACCACGCTCTATCCTGGTGCCAGCCCCGATGTGATGGCGTCTTCGGTGACATCACCGCTGGAGCGCCAACTTGGTCAGATGGCCGGGTTAAGCCAGATGACCTCCACCAGCTCGGGTGGCTCATCGATCATCACCCTTAAGTTCAGCCTCGATTTGTCGCTGGACGTCGCCGAGCAGGAAGTACAGGCGGCGATCAATGCCGCCAATAACCTGCTGCCGAGTGACTTGCCGAACCCGCCGACCTACAAGAAGGTCAACCCGGCGGACACGGCAGTGATCACGCTGGCGGCCAGTTCCGACAATCTGCCGCTGACGCAGGTGCAGGATCTGGTCAATACCCGCGTGGCGCTCAAGCTGTCGCAAATTAACGGCGTGGGCATGGTGACGCTGGCGGGTGGACATCAACCGGCGATTCGTGTGCAGATGGACCCCAAAGCGCTGGCAGCACACAACCTGACGCTGGAAGACGTCAACACCTTGATCAGCAATAGCAACGTCAACGGCTCGAAAGGTGGCTTTGATGGTAAATACCATTCGGTCACCATTGATGCCAACGATCAGCTGCGCACCGCCGACGAGTACGGCAATCTGATCATCACTTATCAGAACGGTGCCGCACTGCGCCTGAAAGATATCGCCCATATCGAACAGGGCCCGGAAAACACCTTCCAGTCTGCATGGGCGAACAACAGCCCGGCGATTGTCATCAGCGTACAGCGTCAGCCTGGCGCCAATGTGATTCAGGTGGTGGATGGCATCAAAGCGCAGCTGCCAACCTTGCAGGCGGCACTGCCCGATGGCGTGAAGATGACGATTTTGTCGGACCGCACCCAAACCATTCGCGCCTCGATCAGTGACGTGCAGTTTGAGCTGATGCTGTCGGTGGCGCTGGTGGTGATGGTGACCTTCCTGTTCCTGCGTAACGTGGCGGCGACGCTGATCCCCAGCGTGGCGGTACCGCTGTCGCTGATTGGTACCTTCGGCGTGATGTATCTGGCCGATTTCAGCCTGAATAACCTGTCACTGATGGCCCTGACCATCGCCACCGGCTTTGTTATCGACGATGCCATCGTGGTGGTGGAAAACATCTCGCGGCGGCTGGAAGAGGGCGAAACGCCGATGCAGGCGGCGCTAAAAGGCTCCCAGCAGATTGGCTTTACTATCATCTCCCTGACGTTCTCGCTGATTGCCGTACTGATCCCGCTGCTGTTTATGGGCGATGTGGTCGGGCGCTTATTCCGTGAGTTTGCCATTACCCTGGCGGTATCGATTTTGGTGTCGATGGTGGTGTCACTGACGCTGACGCCGATGCTGTGTGCCTATCTGTTGCAGCACATCCCGGAAGAGAAGCAGTCACGCTTCTCACGTAAGGGCGGGGAGGTGTTCGATAAGCTGGTGCGCGGTTACGATCGCCTGCTCACGGTGGTGTTGAACCACCAAAAGCTGACGCTGCTGGTAGCGCTGGCGACCTTTGCACTGACGGCGCTGCTGTATATCGCCATCCCCAAAGGCTTCTTCCCGACGCAGGACACCGGCCTGATCCAGGGCGTGACCGTGGCGTCGCAGGATGTCTCGTTCAGCGAGATGTCTAAGCGCCAGCAAGCGCTGGCGAAAGTGATTTTGCAGAATCCATCCGTGGACAGCTTGTCCTCGACCATTGGTATCGACGGTAGTAATACCAGCCTCAACAGCGGGCGCATCCAGATCAACCTTAAGTCGTTTGATCAGCGTGATGATAAAGCCGATGTGGTGATCAAGCAGCTACAGCAGGCAGCAGAGCAGGTTGCAGGTATTCAGCTTTATCTGCAACCGGCACAGGATTTGACGGTGAACGATCAGGTCACCCCGAGTCAGTATCAGTTTACCCTCGATGATGCCGACAGTGAAAATCTGGTGAGCTGGACGCCGAAGATGATCGCCGCCTTGCAGAAGCGCCCGGAATTTAACGGTGTGGTCAGCAACCTGCAAGACCAGGGCCGTGTGGCCTATGTGGAACTCAATCGCGACAAGGCTGCACGCTACGGTATTACGGCATCAGACGTGGATACCGCACTTTACAACAGCTTCGGTCAGCGTCTGGTCTCTACCATCTTTACCCAGGCGAACCAGTATCGCGTGGTGCTGGAAGTGGCACCGCAGTATCAGCAGTCACCGGCCTCGTTTGATGATGTGTATCTGCCGGTGACCAGCAGTTCATCAACCAGCAGCACGACCAGCAGTTCGTCGAGCAGCAGCTCTTCCTCTTCATCGGATAGCAGTACCACGTCGGACACCACCACAACGGGCATGGTGAAACTCACCTCGATCGCCACCATCCACGAACGCACCGGATCGCTGATGCATATGCGCCTGAATCAGTTCCCGGCGGTGATGGTGTCATTCAATCTCAACAAAGGTTACTCGCTGGAAGATGGTCAGAAAGCCATTGCCGAGGTGACGCAGCAGCTCAATTTGCCATCCAGTATTACGCTGCGCTACCAGGGGGAAACCTCGGCGTTCCAGAGCGCGACGGGCAATACCCTGTGGCTGATTCTGGCGGCGTTGATCACCATGTATGTGGTGTTGGGCATCCTGTATGAGAGCTTTATTCATCCGGTGACGATTCTTTCCACGCTGCCTTCAGCGGCGGTGGGGGCGCTGCTCACGCTGTTGCTGGCGGGTAGCGAATTCAGCCTGATTGCGTTAATCGGGGTGATCCTGCTGATCGGTATCGTGAAAAAGAACGCGATTATGATGATCGACTTCGCGCTGGAGGCCGAAAACAAACAGGGCATGAGCGCGCGTGATGCGATTCATCAGGCCTGTTTACTGCGTTTCCGTCCGATTCTGATGACCACCATGGCGGCATTATTAGGTGCGCTGCCATTGATGCTGGCGTCGGGTTCCGGTGCCGAGTTGCGTCAGCCGCTGGGCCTGGTGATTGTCGGCGGGCTGATTGTCAGCCAGGTGCTGACGCTGTTCTCTACGCCGGTGATCTACCTGTGGTTTGATGGTATTGCGCAGCGTGGCAAGCGTTATATGCAACGCAAGCAGCAGCAGGTGCGAGACGAGCAATGAATTTAACCCGGTTGTTTATCTTCCGCCCGGTCGCCACGCTGCTGCTGACACTGGCGATCATGCTGCTCGGCGTATTGGGCTATCGGCTGCTGCCGGTGGCGCCGCTGCCGCAGGTGGATTTCCCCACCATCATGGTCAGCGCCAGTTTAGCGGGTGCCAGCCCGGAAACCATGGCGGCCACGGTCGCCACCCCGCTGGAACGTTCGCTGGGGCAGATTGCCGGCGTCACGGAGATGACCTCGAGCAGTTCGCAGGGCTCCACCACGGTGATTTTGCAGTTTGACCTCGACCGCGATATTAATGGCGCGGCGCGCGATGTGCAGGCGGCGATCAATGCCGCACGCAGCCTGCTGCCGAGTTCGATGGAATCACTGCCGACCTACCGCAAAGCCAACCCGTCCGATGCGCCGATTGTGATGCTGGCGCTGACGTCGGCCACGCGCACGCCGGGTGAACTCTACGACCTCGCCGAAAGTAAAATCGAGCAGGCGATGGGGCAGGTCAAAGGCGTGGGTGAAGTGTCGCTGATGGGCAGTGCCTTGCCAGCGGTGCGCATCGATCTGCAACCGCTCAAGCTGACGCAATACGGTATTTCACTGGATACAGTGCGCGAAGCGATTGCCAACAGCACCACCAACAAACCCAAGGGCATTCTGCAAGGCAGCAGTCAGTCATGGGTGGTGGACAGCAATGGTCAGTTAGACAAAGCGGCACAGTATCAGAACCTAATCGTCAGCTATAAAGATGGCAAAGCGGTGCGTTTGCATGATGTCGCCACCGTCTACGACTCAGTCGAGGATCAGTATCAGGCGGGCTTCCTGAACTCAATGCCGTCGGTGATGGTGGGGATTAAGCGCCAGGCCGGTGCCAATATGCTCGACACCATTGATGCCATCAAAGCGCAGTTACCGGCGCTGGAGAAGGATCTGCCGGCCGATACCCAACTGAAAGTGGTGGTGGACCGCTCGCCCACGGTACGTGAATCCCTTTACGACACCGAAGAGACTTTGCTGATTGCCATGCTGCTGGTGATCGCCGTGGTGTTTGTGTTCCTGCGCAACGTGCAGGCGGTGGTGATCCCGGCGCTGGCGTTGCCGGTGTCGTTGATTGGCACCTGCGCCTTTATGTATCTGCTGGGCTATAGCCTCGATAACCTGTCATTGATGGCGCTGATTATTGCCACCGGCTTTGTGGTGGATGACGCCATCGTGGTGCTGGAGAACATTACCCGCCATATCGAAGAGGGCTTGAGTCCACTGCGCGCGGCGCTGAAGGGCGCGCAGGAGGTGAGTTTCACCGTGCTCTCCATGACCATGTCATTAGTGGCGGTGTTTATTCCGATCTTGCTGATGGGCAGTATTGTTGGGCGGTTGTTCCGCGAATTTGCCGTGACGCTGACCATCTCGCTGCTGATCTCGATGTTCGTCTCGCTCAGCCTGACGCCGATGCTGTGTGCGCGTCTGCTGAAGCCCAAACCGAAAGTGAGTAAACGCCCGCACCCGCTCTACCAGTTTATCGAAAACCAGTTGAACGGATTACTGGCGGCCTATTCGCGTGGTCTGGCGTGGGTGATGGCACACCAGAAAATCACCATGTTCAGCCTGGTGCTGACGGTGTTGCTCAATCTGTTCCTGTTCTCTGTGGTGCAGAAAGGCTTCTTCCCCAATCAGGATACCGGCCTACTGATGGGTGCACTGCGCGCCGACCAGAACATCTCGTTCCAGGCGATGAAGCCGAAGATGCTGGAGTTCACCAAAATCATCCAGTCCGATCCGGCGGTCGAGAGTGTGATGTCGTCGATGGGCAGCGGTATGTTTGGCTCGCGCAACAGCGCCAACTTCTTTGTGCGCCTGAAAGATTTCAGCGATCGTGATGCCACCGCCACCGAAGTGGCGAACCGCCTGAGTATGAAGACCAGTCATATTGCCGGTGCGCAGATGTTCCTGATGGCCGCGCAGGATCTGCATATTGGTGGGCGCAGTGCCAACGCCACCTATCAATACAGCTTGCAGGCGGACGATCTGGATGTGCTGCGTGAGTGGACGCCTAAAGTGCAGGCGGCGCTGGCGGCGATCCCACAGCTCAACAGTGTGGATTCCGACTCACAAACCGGTGGGCAGGAAGTGGTGATCAATATCGATCGCGACCGCGCCAAACGTCTGGGGGTGAATGTGCAGATGCTGGATACCATGCTCAACAACGCCTTTAGCCAGCGTCAGGTGGCCACGCTCTACCACACGCTGAATCAGTATCACGTGGTGATGTCGTTGCAGAGCAGCTACACCCGCGATCCGGAGATACTCAAAGAGCTTTACGTGATCAATGACAGCGGCGATCGTGTGCCGCTCTCCGCGTTTGCCAGCTTTGTGGGCGGTAATGCACCGCTGTCGGTGGCGCATCAGGGCCAGTCGGCGACCAGCACGGTGGCGTTTAACCTCAACGATGGCGTGTCACTGGAGCAGGCGCAGGCACTGATCAAACAGGCGATGGCGCAACTCGGTCTGCCATCCACCATTCAGGCTGGCTTCGCGGGTACGGCGGCGGCCTTCGCCCAGCTCACCGCCACCATGCCTTGGCTGATTCTGGCGGCGCTGGCAGCGGTGTATATCGTGCTGGGCGTGCTATATGAGAGCTATATCCACCCGATTACCATTCTCTCGACGCTGCCGTCGGCGGGGGTGGGCGCACTGCTGCTGCTGTTGCTCACCAACACCCAACTGACGGTGATCGCGCTGATTGGCATTATTCTGCTGATCGGTATCGTGAAGAAGAACGCCATCATGATGATCGACTTTGCGATCCACGCTGAGCGCACTAAAGGCATGTCGCCGCAGCAGGCGATCACTCAGGCCTGTTTAATGCGCTTCCGCCCGATCATGATGACCACGCTGGCCGCTTTTTTTGGTGCCTTGCCATTGGCGTTGGGCAGCGGCGGCGATGCCGATTTACGCAGCCCGCTCGGGCTGGCGATTGCCGGCGGTTTGGCGTTGAGCCAGCTGCTGACGCTGTTTACTACGCCAGTGGTTTATCTCTGGCTTGATCGTTTAAGCCGTGCCACCAAACGTCAGTGGCAGCGGATGCGCCATGTGGAATCCTGATAGATGAAAATGTCTCTAAAATTGACGCCAATCGTGATGGCGCTGCTGTTGGCGGGTTGTGCTGTTGGCCCTGATTATCAACGCCCCACGATGGCGATGCCAACCCACTTTAAAGAGGCCAAAGGCTGGCAGCAGGCCACGCCGCAGGATGCGCAAAGCAAGGGGGAATGGTGGCTGGTGTATCACGACGATACCCTTAGCAGTCTGCTGAGCCAGGTGAGCATCTCCAACCAAAACGTGGCCAGCTATGCGGCACAGTACCGTGAAGCCCAGGCGCTGACGTCGCAGTCACGCGCCGCGCTGTTCCCTTCGGTGAGTTACGATGCCAGCAGCACACGCAGCGGCAGCCGTTCCAGCGCCACCGGGCAGCGCAGCGTCAGCAACGCGCACGCCGCCGATCTCAGCGCCAGCTGGGAACTGGATTTGTGGGGCAAGCTGCGCCGTACGCTGGAAGAGAACAAAGCCAGCGCCCAAGCGAGTAAGGCCGAGCTGGCGAATATCACGCTCAGTGCCCAATCGGAGCTGGCGCAGGACTACTTCCAGCTGCGTATTCTCGACGAAAAAATTGCCTTGTATCAGCGCAGCATCGACGCCTACCAGCGTTATCTGACGGTGATTCAGAATAAGTATTCAGCGGGCAGTGAATCACGTGCCACGCTGGCACAGGCGCAGATGCAGTTGGAAAGCGCGCGTGCCACGGCGCAGGATTATCAGTGGCAGCGCGCGCAGTCAGAGCACGCCATTGCGCTGCTGCTGGGGCGTGCGCCTGCTGATTTCTCCCTGCCGGTGGCGAAGCTGAACGCCACGCTGCCCGCCATTCCCAACAGCCTGCCTTCGGCATTACTACAGCGTCGGCCGGATATCGCCTATGCCGAGCGTAACGTTGCCGCCGCCAATGCTGCAGTCGGCGTAGCGATTGCCGGTTACTACCCGGACCTGACGTTAAGCGCCAGCGGCGGCGTCAGTTCGTCGGCGATCAACAGCCTGTTCTCGCTGCCGAATCGCGTCTGGTCGTTAGGGCCAGAGCTGAGTGGCACGCTGCTGGACTTCGGGGCTACTTCCGCCAAAGTGGAGCAGGCGCGCGCCGCCTATGACGCCAGCGTGGCGGATTACCGCCAGTCGGTGCTCACCGCGATGGGTGAAGTGGAAGATTATCTGGTGCAGCTGAATACGCTGCAGGGCGAGATCGCGTCGCAGCAGTTAGCCACCACAGCCGCGCAAGAGTCGGCGCGGGTCACGCGCAATCAGTATGATGCCGGGATGATTGATTATCTCGACGTCGCGACCACCGAAAACAGCAGCCTGACCGAGCAGCAGAGCCTGTTATCGTTGCAGAGCACGCAGTGGGTGAGCAGCGTGGAGCTGATTGCCGCGCTGGGCGGCGGCTGGCAGGGGTAATTTTTTTAGAACGGCGTAATCATTCGGCAGGTCGCTATCAATGGCGTCATGCTTGTCTGTTAAGGACTGACGATAACGCCATCAATGGCGTCATGCTTGTCTGTTAAGGACTGACGATAACGCCCTCAATGGCGTCATGCTTGTCTGCTAAGCGACCGACTATAACGCCGTCTGGGGCCGCACCGGGGCCGGCGGTCCTCGCGCCGCTACGCGGTACCTTCACTTCACTCGTCTGCCTTACGGGCCGGTGCCGATGGAACATCCATGTTCCAGCGCCACCTTTCGCCCGCGTCCTGCGGGCTCTCCTGGCATACTCACGCCGTTCAGCGCTGCGGATGCCTGCCCCGGTGCGGCCCCAGACGGCTCATTAGCTTCAGTGCGTGTTGTTAAAAAGGGCACATTGCCTGAGGCCATGACGCCTCTGCTGCCCCCTCAGGGTTATCCGCAGCGCTGAGACTTTTACGTTGGGCCAGGAGCCCCACGCGGGGAGGCGTGGGGCAGTTCGCGGCCGACCATGGATGGTCATCCGCGAACGGTCCGGCACGACGTGGAAGTCGAAGGTACCGCTTCAGCGGCGCGAGGACGGCCCAGAGGGGGCAGTAGTGGCGGCAGAGCCCGCACTGAATAGACAGGCCACTTATGAATAAGCAGCCTGAGTGCTTAACTGACGAGCATGGCGGCATAAATGGCGGCTCTACAAAGCCCTGGGGAGCGCATTGATGCGCACCTGAATTCATCACGATAAATCACCGCGCTACTTGTCGAAAATCGCCAGATCCTGCAAGGTAAGAGCCATTTTTTACCGCTGCTAAGGAGTTGGCATGCTATTCACTGTTCTGCGTTTCCTCTTCCGCCTGTTATGGCGGATAGAACTGCGTGGCGATCTCACCGCTCTGCATAAAGAAAAAGTGCTGATCACCCCCAACCACATGTCATTCCTGGATGGCGTGCTGGTGGCCCTGTTCCTGCCGATCAAACCGGTGTTCGCCGTCTATTCGTCGATCAGCGATCAGTGGTTTATGCGCCTCCTCAAGCCGATCATCGATTTTGTGCCCCTCGATCCCACCAAACCGATGTCGATCAAACATCTGGTGCGCATGATCAACGAAGGCCGTCCGGTGGTAATCTTCCCGGAAGGGCGTATCACCGTCACCGGCTCACTGATGAAAATCTACAGCGGTGCGGGCTTTGTGGCGGCGAAATCCGGCGCCACCGTGGTGCCGATGCGCATTGAGGGCGCGGAATACACGCCGTTTGGTCGCCTGGCGGGCGTGTTCAAGCGTCGCCTGTTCCCGCGCATCACCTTAAGCGTATTGCCCGCCACCATTATCCCGATGCCTGAAGCCAAACGCGCGCGCGATCGTCGCCAGCTGGCGGGTGAGCATTTACATCATGTGATGATGGAAGCGCGTATGGCGGTGCGTCCTCGTGAAACACTGTTTGAGGCGTTTCTCAATGCACGTCAGCGCTATGGCCTGACCAAGTCGTGCATCGAAGACATCAATTTCAAGCCGGACAGCTACACCGGACTGCTGAAAAAGTCGCTGGGTGTGGGGCGTATACTTGAGCGTTACAGCCAGCAGGGCGAATATGTTGGCTTGCTGCTGCCGAATGCCACCGTGACAGCGGCAGCGATTCTGGGTGCCTCGCTGCGCGGACGCATTCCGGCGATGCTCAACTACACCGCAGGCGTGAACGGCATGCGTGCAGCGCTGACCGCTTCACAGGTGAAAACCGTCTTCACCTCACGTCAGTTCCTCGAAAAGGGCAACTTGTGGCATCTGCCGCAGGGGCTCACGGAAGTGCAGTGGATCTACCTGGAAGACCTGAAAGACACCGTCACCCTCAAAGACAAGCTGTGGATTGTGGCGCACTTGCTGATGCCACGCCGTGCGCAGGTCCCGCAGCAGCCGGAAGACGCCGCGATGGTGCTGTTCACCTCGGGATCGGAAGGCAATCCTAAAGGCGTGGTGCACTCGCATAAAAGCCTGCTGGCCAACGTTGAACAGATCCGTACCGTGGCGGACTTCACCCCGCGTGACCGCTTTATGTCGGCGTTGCCGCTGTTCCATGCCTTTGGCCTGACAGTTGGCCTGTTCACGCCGCTGCTGACCGGCGCACAGGTGTTTCTCTATCCGAGTCCGCTGCATTACCGCATCGTGCCGGAGCTGGTGTATGACCGTAACTGCACCGTGCTGTTTGGTACCTCGACCTTCCTCGGCAACTATGCGCGCTTTGCCAACCCGTATGATTTTGCGCGACTGCGCTACGTGGTGGCGGGAGCTGAAAAGTTGCAGGAAGGCACACGCCAGATCTATATGGAGAAGTACGGCATTCGCATCCTTGAAGGTTATGGCGTCACCGAGTGCGCACCCGTGGTGGCAATCAACGTACCAATGGCGGCGAAAACGCACACCGTGGGGCGAATCCTGCCGGGTATGGATTCGCGCCTGATTTCGGTGCCGGGCATTGAGCAGGGCGGTCGCCTGCAACTGCGCGGGCCAAACGTGATGAACGGCTACCTACGCGTCGAGAATCCGGGCGTGCTGGAGAAGCCAGTGGCGGATAACGGCGAAGGCGAGATGGAGCCGGGTTGGTACGATACCGGCGATATCGTCAGCTTCGATGAGGGCGGTTTCTGCCAGATTCAGGGCCGAGCTAAGCGCTTTGCTAAAATCGCCGGTGAGATGGTGTCACTGGAGAGCGTCGAGCAGATTGCCCTGAAAGCCTCCGGCGACAAACAGCATGCAGCTTCGTTGCGTCCGGACGGTCATCGCGGTGAAGCCTTGGTGCTGTTTACTACTGACACCGAGTTGAGCCGCGATCGGCTGCTCAAAGCCGCACGTGACATTGGCGCGCCAGAACTCGCGGTGCCGCGTGACATCCGCTTTATGAAACAGCTGCCGCAGCTCGGCAGTGGCAAACCAGACTACGTCAGCCTGAAACAGCTGGCCGGAGAGGAACAGGCATGAGCCAGGCAGTTAACCCGGATTCACCTTTGCTGTCACGCAACATGATGGCGGTGATTGTGGCACAGTTTTTCTCGGCCTTTGGCGACAATGCGCTGCTGTTTGCCACCCTGGCGGTACTGAAAAGCCAGCTCTATCCCGACTGGAGCCAGCCAATATTACAGATGATGTTTGTGGCCACTTACATCGTGCTCGCGCCTTTTGTCGGCCAGATGGCAGACAGCTTTGCCAAAGGGCGGGTGATGATGTTCGCCAACAGCTTAAAGCTGCTGGGGGCACTGATTATCTGTTTTGGGTTTAACCCGTTCCTCGGCTACACGCTGGTGGGCATCGGCGCGGCGTCCTATTCGCCAGCCAAATACGGCATCCTGACCGAGATCACCAGCGGTGAGCGACTGGTCAAGGCCAATGGGCTGATGGAGTCATCGACCATTGCGGCCATCCTGCTCGGTTCAGTGGCGGGCGGGATTCTCGCTGACTGGAATCTGCTGGCGGCACTGATTGTGTGTGCACTCACTTACGCGCTGGCGGTTGTGGCGAATATCTTTATTCCTAAGCTGCTGGCGGCGCGACCCGGGCAAAGCTGGCACTTCGCTGCGATGCTGCGCAGCTTCGCGGATTCGGGTTTGCTGCTGTGGCGCAACGGAGAAACACGTTTCTCGCTGCTCGGCACCAGTATGTTCTGGGGGGCAGGGGTAACGCTGCGTTTTCTGCTGGTGCTGTGGGTGCCGGTGGCGCTCGGCATCACCGACAATAAAACGCCGACAACCCTCAATGCCATGGTGGCGATTGGTATCGTGATCGGGGCGGCCGCAGCGGCAAAACTGGTCACGCTGCAGACCGTGCGCCGCTGTATGCCCGCAGGGATATTGATCGGCGTGATGGTGGTGGTGTTCTCACTGCAAGCCAGCCTGCTCAACGCCTACCTGGTGCTGATGGTGATTGGTGCGCTGGGCGGTTTCTTCGTGGTGCCACTCAATGCATTGCTGCAGGAGCGCGGCAAAGATTCTGTCGGCGCGGGAAATGCCATAGCGGTGCAGAATTTCGGTGAAAACATCGCGATGTTGGTGATGCTGGGACTGTACACCATCGCGATTAAGCTGGGCGCGCCAGCCGTGGCAACCGGTATCGGTTTCGGCGCGATTTTTGCGGTGGCAATTGCGCTGCTGTGGTGGAAATCGCGGCGTTAACCGGTGCGGAATTCAACCAGGTCGCCATCAATGGCGACCCTACAATATCGATCGCGTTAATGCGCAAACCGGGCACATGGGTAACAGAAAACGCCAGTCAGTTGTAAGGTGCGCATTTATGCGCACCAGGTCAAAAAACGCAACCAATATGCAAATAGAAATTAAGGTGCAGGGTACGTATATTGGCGATGAATCGCTTCCAGTTCCTCTAACACCTCGGCGGTCAGCGTCAGGTTGAAACTCTCCACGTTAATCTTCAGCTGTTCCATCGTCGTTGCGCCCAACAGGGTGCTGGCGACAAACGGCTGCTGACGCACATAGGCCAGTGCCATCTGCGAAGGATCCAGATTGTGCTTTTTGGCTAATTCCACGTAAGCGGCAATCGCCTGGTTCGATTGCTCACCGCTGTAGCGGGTAAAGCGGCTGAACAGGGTGTTACGCGCGCCTGCAGGTTTTGCACCATTGAGATACTTGCCGCTTAAGGTACCAAACGCCAGGCTGGAGTAGGCCAGCAGCTCAACACCTTCATGCTGGCTGATCTCAGCCAGGCCAACTTCAAAGCTGCGGTTCAACAAGCTGTACGGGTTCTGGATGGTGACGATACGCGGTAGCTCATGCTTTTCCGCCAGTTGCAGATAGCGCATCACGCCCCAGGCGGTTTCATTTGAGACGCCAATATAGCGGATCTTACCGGCACGTACTTGCTCGGTCAGCGCTTCCAGCGTCTCCAGCAGCGTGACAGGCACCGAATTCTCGGTGTACTGATAACCCAGCTTGCCGAAGAAATTGGTCTGGCGTTGCGGCCAGTGCAGCTGATAGAGGTCGAGGTAATCGGTATTGAGACGTTTCAGGCTGGCATCCAAGGCTTCGCGGATGTTTTTGCGATCCAGTGCCTGATGTGGGCGGATCGACGCATCTGCGCCGCGCACCGGCCCAGCCACTTTGCTCGCCAGAATGATTTTGTCGCGGCTGCCGCGCTTTTTGAGCCAGCTGCCGATGTACTGTTCAGTTAATCCCTGAGTTTCCGGGCGCGGCGGCACCGGATACATTTCAGCAGTATCAATCAGGTTGATACCGCTGCTAATCGCGTAATCCAGTTGCGCGTGGGCGTCGGCTTCGCTGTTTTGCTCACCAAACGTCATGGTTCCTAATCCCAGTTGGCTGACTTCCAGCGTACTGTGGGGGATGCGGTGATAATGCATTGCCGGCTTCCTTTTTTCATTATGAAATGGAATGTTGTGTCCTCTGGGACTATAGCCTGTGAAGCAGCGCGGAAGGAAGGGGGGAAAGTTCGGGAAATCGCCTGCACAGGGGGAAAAGTTGTGCAGGCGATGGAATTTGGCACTTAACGCTCAATGATGGTGGAAACCTCGTCACCATTGATCTGCATTTCATGACCTTGCTCATCGGTGTACTGCACCAGACCGGTCTCTTTATCGATGGACGGCTTACCATCGGTCTGAATCATGCGACCATCTTTGGTCGCCATCACATAATTACTGCTGCAACCGCTTAACGTCAGCGCGACCAGCATCAATCCGACTGCACTTACCAACCCTTTCATTCTTATCTCCCTCAACCTACTTCAACTGCAAAAGTGTAGTAATAAATGCTTTTGCTGGCTGACGTAATCGCATCATTCCTAAAATTAAAGGGCGAGATGCGCTCGCCCTTGACAGCGTTAAGCCGCGCTCTTCTTGCTGCGCATGAGGTTCAGGCACTCCACCGCCATCGAGAAGAACATGGCAAAATAAATGTAACCTTTTGGTACATGAATACCAAAACTCTCCAAAATCAGGGTAAAGCCGACCAGGATCAGGAAGGCTAATGCCAGCATTTTCACCGAAGGGTGACGTTCAACAAACTCGCCGATAGTGCGCGCCGCGAACATCATCATTAATACGGCAATCACCACTGCCGCCATCATAATGAACAAATGATCCGATAAGCCCACGGCGGTAATCACCGAATCAAGGCTGAAGATGATATCCAGTAGCATGATCTGCACAATGGCACCCAGGAACGAGTGGACGTTGGTTTTGTGTTCCCCTTCACCGCCCTCGATGGTCTCATGAATCTCCATGCTGGATTTCCACAGCAGGAACAGACCACCAAACAGCAGAATCAAATCGCGCGCGGAAAAAGCATGATCCATCAGGGAAAACAGCGGGTTAGTCAGACGTACAACCCAAGCGATGGAGGCCAGCAAGCCAAGGCGCATCAGCATGGCACCCATTAAGCCGAGACGACGCGCTTTGTTTTGTTGATGTTTGGGGAGTTTCGCCACTACCAGAGAGAGGAAGATAATGTTGTCGATACCCAGAACCACTTCCAGAATGGTTAATGTTCCCAGTGCCAGCCAGGCATTGGGATCAGCAATCCAGTCAAACATGTGACCTTTAATCCTAATCTAAACGAATGTTAAACGGCGATTATACACGTCCTGGTAGAGCCTGCACCTGCGTTGGCTGCTCGCGGTCTCCTCAGTCACTTACTGATGTAAGTTTCTGGGGATGCTCGCGCTTGCCGCGTGATTCGGCCTCACCCTGCGGGCCAGCGCAAGCGCTGTTCAAAAGCGCCGTAAGGCACTTTTGTGCTGCAAACTGAACCCATCGTGTCTCTGTTTCAGAAAATCACAGTAAAAAATGGCGCGCCAGCAGCGGGCCGGTGAAGCTTTTCTTGAGATAAAAACCGCGTGGTAGCGTCATTATAGGCTCTCCGTGCTCACCGATGGCTTCCGTCAGCGCTTTGCTGTTGGCCGCTTTCGGGCGAATTTGCAGCCAGGCGCCGTGGCGCGCGGTAATACGCTCGACCTGGCCGAGTACGATCATATCCATCAACTCTTCCCAGTCTTCCCGCAACTGTTGATCTTCTTCTTCACTCGGTTGCCACAGCAGCGCTGAACCGACGCGGCGTTCTGCTAACGGCAGGGCGCGATCACCCTCAATCGGGATCCACAGGACGCGAGAAAGTTTATGGCGCACATGACTGGTCTCCCAGGTGACCCCGCTGTTGCCGGTGAGGGGGGCGACACAGACAAAGGTCGTTTCCAACGGCTTGCCCTGCGCGTCCACAGGAATGGTCTTGAGTTCGATACCCAAATGCGCGAAATCCTGTTCTGCTTTACTTCCGGCATTGGCACCGAGATGTAACTCAATCAGCATGCCGACCCAGCCTTTGTCGCGCTTCAAATTCGCGGGCACGGGTAAACCCAGCTGTGCGGCCAGAGCCGCAAAGGTTTGGCCTGCCAGCTGTTGTGCGCGTTGCAGCAATTCCACTTCATCTTGAGGCGGTGTTGGCAATAAAGCAGGGGAATTCATGGCAAAACTCATATTGGTTAAAGGATGAACAGCTTGCGTGACTGTGGGTTTTCCACATATATACAGATTGAATAACTGAGATAATAGCATGATTCAGTGTGCTTTTTTATGGCGATTGTCCCGCAGCATTGAGTGCTATGACAAGGTTATCCCAGTTTGTTATCGACAATGAACAGGATCTTAAACCTACTTATCCACAGAAAACTGGGATAAGCCCCCTTAGAACAACCCCTGTTTCGATTTACAGCCTTGACTTTAGCGTTTTGAACGCTTTTTTTCCTTTATTTGACCAGCTTTAGGGCATTCTCTGTGGATAAATGCGTCGCTGGTGGATCTTTGAGCAGATGATAAAACCTCCCTGTTATTTACTCTGGATCCTTATCAATGTTGAGTCGCGATTTTTTCCTATCAATATGATTAATAGTGTTTTTAGTGCTATCAATGGCTGTCTTGATGAGATTTTTCTGAAGTGGTTATTCAACTCATTCCCGTGTTCTGCACAAAGCTATCCACAGAAAAGGTGCATAAGATCGCCCTGAAAAGTGCCTGGCTGTTCATAACTTGGCTAAACTCTGTGAGTTATCCTGTTTTTATTCTGCTATCTCCCCGGATATCCAGTGGTTTACCGCCTGTAAGGAGTGTGAAACAATCAGGCTATTCAAATTTAGCTTTGAGGTAGTCCAGTGATCGATGATGATGGCTACCGCCCGAATGTTGGTATCGTAATCTGTAACAGGCAAGGACAAGTGTTATGGGCCAGGCGCTTTGGACAGCACTCCTGGCAATTTCCTCAGGGAGGCATCAATCCGGGTGAAACTGCTGAACAGGCGATGTATCGCGAACTGTTCGAAGAAGTGGGTTTACACCGCAAAGATGTTCGAATACTTGCTTCAACCCGTAACTGGTTACGTTACAAGTTGCCAAAACGTTTGGTGCGTTGGGACACAAAGCCGGTATGTATCGGCCAGAAACAAAAGTGGTTTCTTCTGCAGTTGATGTGTAGTGACGCGGAGATCAATGTGCAGCACAGCAGCACGCCGGAATTCGACGGCTGGCGCTGGGTCAGCTTCTGGTATCCGGTGCGCCAGGTGGTCTCTTTCAAACGCGATGTTTATCGTCGGGTCATGAAAGAATTTGCGGGCGTAGTGATGTCTATGCAGGAGAGTGCGGGGCAGCGTAGTAACAACAACGCCGCCCATCGACGTAAAAGAGGATAGGCCACGCCCTTTATGCTCACTCAGTTGCGCGAAATTGTAGAAAAAGTGGCGAGTGCTCCGCGTCTGAATGAAGCACTCGACATCTTGGTAAATGAAATCTGCCTTGCGATGGAAACCGAGGTTTGCTCGGTGTATCTCGCCGATCACGACAGGCGTTGCTATTACCTGATGGCGACGCGCGGGCTTAAAAAGCCGCGCGGTCGCACCATCACGCTGGCGTTTGATGAAGGTATTGTCGGGCTGGTTGGGCGCTTAGCCGAGCCGATTAACCTTGCCGACGCGCAGAGCCATCCCAGCTTCAAATACATTCCCTCAGTAAAAGAAGAGCGTTATCGCTCCTTCCTCGGTGTGCCGATCATCAGCCGACGCCAGTTGCTTGGCGTGCTGGTGGTGCAGCAGCGTGAACATCGCCAGTTTGATGAAAGCGAAGAGTCTTTCCTGGTTACGCTGGCGACGCAAATGGCCGGACTCCTGTCGCAATCCCAACTGGGTCAGCTGTTTGGTCAGTTCCGTCAGACGCGCGTCAAAGCGATTGCAGCAGCGCCAGGCGTGGCCGTGGCGCCGGGTTGGGTTGATGAAACCCAGCCGCTGCTCGATCAGGTCTCTGCGGCTTCCACGCTGGATGTCCAACGCGAACGTGAACGTTTAAGCGTCGCGATGAGCGAAGCCAGCAATGAGTTTCGCCGCTTCAGTAAGCGTTTTGCCGCCAGCGTGCAGAAAGAGAGTGCGGCGATATTCGATCTCTACTCACACCTGTTAACCGATGCGCGTCTGAAAAAGGATCTCTTTGCTGAGATCGATCGCGGATCGGTCGCCGAGTGGGCGGTTAAAACGGTGATCGAGAAATTCGCTGAACAGTTTGCCAATTTGCAGGATCAATACCTGCGCGAACGTGCGGGCGATCTACGCGTGCTCGGTCAGCGCTTGCTCTTCCATCTCGATGATACGCTGGTCGGCACTAACGCGTGGCCAGAACGCTTTGTGCTGGTCGCCGACGAACTCACCGCAACCACCCTGGCAGAGCTGCCACAAGAGCGTTTAGCGGGTGTGGTGGTGCGCGATGGCGCGGCTAACTCTCACGCGGCGATATTGACGCGCGCCATGGGAATTCCCACCGTGATGGGCGCGGATATCATCCCTGCGCATCTCAATAAACGCCTGTTAATCGTTGATGGCTATCGCGGCGAAGTGCTGATCGATCCTGAACCGGTGCTGGTACAGGAGTATCAACGCTTAATCAGCGAAGAGAACGCGCTGAGTAAGATGGCCGAAGGCGTGGTGGAACAGCCCGGCGAGCTGAAAAGCGGCGAACGTGTGCAGGTGATGCTCAACGCCGGCCTGAGCCCAGAGCATGAACAGGCGCTGGATAGCTGGGTGGATGGCATCGGCCTCTACCGCACCGAAATTCCGTTTATGCTGCAAAACGGCTTCCCTTCTGAAGAGGAGCAGGTGGCGCAGTATCAGGGCATGTTGCAGCTGTTCTACGACAAGCCGGTGACGCTGCGTACGCTGGATATCGGCGCAGATAAACAGCTGCCATATATGCCGATCAGTGAAGAAAACCCGTGTCTGGGCTGGCGGGGTATCCGTCTGACGCTCGACCAGCCGGAAATCTTCCTGGTGCAGGTGCGTGCGATGCTGCGCGCCAACGTGGCGTCAGGCAACCTCAGCATTTTGCTACCGATGATCAGCCACATCGATGAGATCGATGATGCGCGTCGCCTGATCGATCGTGCCGGTCGTGAAGTGGAAGAGATGCTGGGTTATGTGATCCCCAAACCGCGTATTGGTGTGATGATTGAAGTGCCTTCGATGCTGTTCCTGATTCCGCATCTAGCCGATCGCGTGGACTTTGTGTCAGTGGGGACCAACGATCTCACTCAATATTTGCTCGCGGTGGATCGCAACAATACCCGCGTGGCGAATCTCTACGATCCGCTGCATCCGGCGATGCTGCGCGCGTTGCAAACCATTGCTCACGAAGCCCATCAGGCCAAGCTGGAACTCTGCCTGTGTGGTGAAATGGCTGGCGATCCGATGTGTGTCGCTCTGTTGGTGGGGTTGGGTTATCACCACCTCAGCATGAACGGGAAAAACATACCGCGCGTGAAATACCTTCTGCGCCATCTCGACCACGAAGAAACGCAGAAGCTGAGCGAGCAGGGTGTGGCGGCGCACACCGCTTCAGAAGTGCGGCATCTGGTTTCCGCCTTTATGGAACGCCGTGGTTTAGGTGGTTTGATTCGCGGCGGCCGTTAACGGCGTTTACATTTCCACGCCATTTGTGAAAAGCGGCTGTGCTATCATGCGCAGCCTTTTATTGTATGACCCCTTAGCCAGACCCGTTTTCAGGGCAGAAAAATCGATGGTGAAAGATGACTAACGGCTACATTTCGTTTCCCCAATTCGATCCGGTAATTTTCTCTATCGGACCGATTTCGCTTCACTGGTACGGCTTGATGTATCTGGTGGGCTTTGTATTTGCTATGTGGCTGGCGGTGCGCCGGGCCAATAAACCTGGCAGCGGCTGGAAAAAAGAGGAAGTGGAAAATCTGCTGTATGCGGGCTTCCTCGGCGTGTTCCTCGGTGGCCGTATCGGCTACGTGCTGTTCTATAACTTGCCGTTGTTCCTCGACAATCCACTGTATCTGTTCAAAGTCTGGGATGGCGGCATGTCGTTCCATGGCGGTCTGATTGGGGTGATTGTGGTAATGCTGGTGTTTGCGCACCGCACCAAGCGTACTTTCTTCCAGGTGTCAGACTTTATTGCACCGCTGATTCCCTTTGGTTTGGGTGCCGGTCGTCTCGGTAACTTCATCAATGGTGAGCTGTGGGGCCGTGTCGACCCGAACTTTAAATTTGCCATGCTGTTTCCTGGTTCCCGCAGCGAAGACATTGCGCTGGCGGCCAACAACCCACAATATCAGCAACTGCTGAGCACCTACGGTGTGCTGCCGCGTCATCCTTCGCAGCTGTATGAGTTGTTCCTGGAAGGCATCATCCTGTTCATCATTCTCAACCTGTTTATTCGTAAACCGCGTCCGATGGGCAGCGTCTCCGGCCTGTTCCTGATTGGCTACGGCGCATTCCGTATTATTGTGGAGTTCTTCCGCCAGCCGGATGCGCAGTTGGGCCTGTTCGAAGGCGGCATCAGCATGGGGCAGATCCTCTCTATCCCAATGATTGTGGCCGGTGTGGTCATGATGATTTGGGCGTACCGTCGTCGTCCGCAGCAACAAACTCGTGAGGTAAAATGAAACAGTATCTGGACTTAATGCAACATGTGCTGAATGAGGGCGCAGAGAAAGCCGACCGTACCGGTACTGGCACGCTGTCCATTTTCGGCCACCAGATGCGTTTCAATTTGCAGGAAGGTTTTCCGCTGGTCACCACCAAGAAGGTGCACCTGCGTTCAATCATCCATGAACTGCTGTGGTTCCTCAAAGGCGAAACCAATATTGCTTACCTGAAAGATAACAAGGTGACGATTTGGGATGAGTGGGCCGATGAGAATGGCGATCTGGGGCCGGTTTACGGTAAGCAGTGGCGCAGTTGGGGCACTGCTTCTGGTGAAGAGATTGACCAGATCAGCAAAGTGATTGAGCAGTTAAAACGCGATCCTGATTCACGCCGCATTATTGTGTCGGCATGGAACGTGGGTGAGCTGGACCAAATGGCATTGGCACCTTGCCATGCGTTCTTCCAGTTCTACGTGGCGAACGGCAAGCTCTCTTGTCAGCTGTATCAGCGTTCGTGCGATATCTTCCTCGGCCTGCCGTTCAATATCGCCAGCTATGCGCTGCTGGTGCATATGGTGGCTCAGCAGTGCGATCTGGATGTGGGTGATTTTGTCTGGACCGGCGGCGACACGCACCTGTACAGCAACCATCTGGAGCAGGCGCAGCTGCAGCTAACGCGCGAACCACGCCCGTTACCGAAGTTGGTGATCAAGCGTAAACCTGCCTCTATCTTCGATTACAACTTCGAGGATTTCGAGATTGAAGGTTACGACCCGCATCCAGCGATCAAAGCGCCAGTGGCGGTCTAACGCTCCTGCATCAAGCTGAAACCCTGCCATCGTGCAGGGTTTTTTTATGCGTATTCTGCATCTGTCTCGCATAAATTTGTCTCTGCCTGCATCGTGCAAAACTCTCCTGCGCGATAAATTCCATCCTGCCGCTTCGATGCTTGTCGTCGCTCTGACTTAAGCACAGAGTGAGCGCCATGAACAAATACCCGAACGCCGGTTTTACCTTGCCTGAGCTGCTCATCGTTATGGTTATCGCCGGCATACTTAGCCTTGGTGCAATGCACAGCTGGCAGCGCTGGCAGCAGCATCAACAGTTACGTGACAGCGTGCAGCAGTTACAAGGGTTCCTGACCCGGCTGCGTGCGCACGCGAACTGGCATAACAGTGATTTCACGCTGTGGTTTATCCCTGGCGGCAACGGCTGCATCGGCGTCGGTACTCAACCCTCACAGGGTTGTGCGTTACCTTCGCGTTGGTGGTTCACCCCACCGCATAACGGGGTACGTATTACCGGACTGGTTGGAGAACCGGGCTTTTACGGACGCCGTGATGTGGCGCGGCCAGGCAGCATCAATATGGAAAGTGAAGCCGGACAGTGGCGGCTGATTATTTCCGCCCGCGCCCGCATTCGCGCCTGCCACATGGGAGACAAAGGGTGCGAATGAATCAGGAAGGCTTCAGTCTACTGGAGATGCTGATCGCCATGGCGGTAGGTGCCATTTTGATGGTCAGCGTTGGCCGATTTTTACCTCTGTTATTAGCGGAAAATCTGCAATTGCAGCAGCGTGTTCAGCTGCAACAGGAGCTACAGCAGGTCGCTCACACGCTGCAAAAAGCACTCCAGCGTGCGGGCTATTGTCGCGGCCAGTGCAGCGGGCCGGCACTCACCATCGCCAGCAACTGTATTTTATTGCGCTGGGACGAAAACAGTAATGGGCGCTGGGAAGGGGTCGGCAGCAGTGAAAGTGACTATTACGGCTACCGCCTGCGCAATGAGCAGATGGAAATGCAGCGCGGTGTGGAACACTGCAATGGCAGCGGTTGGGAGCGCATGACCGATCCTGCGTTTCTTGCCATCGACAAATTTCGGCTGGAGCGCCAAGGGACACGACTGATACTGCAACTGGCAGGGCGCGCGGGTAGTCAGCGTGTGCAACAGGAAAGCTGGATTGAAGGCTGGAATCTATGAATCAGCGCGGTAACAGCACATTGGGCATGGTGCTGATGCTGTTACTGCTGGGCGGAGTGACCTTGCACGCGACGCGCACCCAGCTCGAAAAGGACGTGGTTCTGGTGGCCGACGAGCAGCAGCATCATAAAGATTTCTGGCAAGCACAAGCTGCACTGGAATGGGGGCTGGCGAAGAGTTGGCCTCCGGTCTCGGGCTGGCAATGTCAGACATTGCCGTCACAGCGGTGGCAAAGCTGTTTACTCATTATGGAGGAGGGGAATGCACTGTTATCAGGACAAGAAGAAGGCCGTGAACTTCGGCTCTGGCAATGGGTCGCGCGGCAAAGTCACTCACTGCAGCCGCAGGCGCAAGGGAGAATCGACTACTGTCCGCTTCCAAAGGCAGAGCAATGCCAGCCGTAAGCAGCAGGGTTTTAGCCTGGCGGAAACCTTAGTGGCGATGCTGTTGCTGGCAATGACCATCAGCACCTTATTGCAATACCACCGCGCCCTGGCGCTGGGTTTCAGTCAGCAATGGCAACAGCGCCAGGCGTGGCGGGTTGCCGGCCAAGCCCTGCTGGGCCGTGACGTTGAAGGCTGGCAGATTCAGCACCAGCAGCAAACTATCGCGCTGGGCTGTGTGTTGGAAAGCGTCACCGTAGTGGGTCCACAACAACGAAGTGCCAGCCTGGCGCGGCTCAATTGTCGCTGAGGTGACCTCCGCGATAGGCATCCCCGGCGATACAGGGTAGAGTGACCAGGCTGCGCTGTTTTACCTCTCACTAGGAGACTTATGTTCCGGGTTTACCACTCCAATCAGCTCGATCTGTTGAAGAATCTGGCCGGTATTTTGATTGAAAATCAACCGCTGACGGATGTGCTCGCGGCTGAGCAGGTGCTGGTGCAAAGCCCCGGCATGGCGCAATGGTTACAGATGGAGCTGGCAAACAGCTTTGGTATTGCTGCGAACATCGATTTCCCACTGCCCGCCACGTTTATCTGGAACATGTTCGTCAAGGTGCTGCCCGGCATTCCTGAAGAGAGCGCCTTCACCAAAGCCAGCATGAGTTGGAAGCTGATGCACCGCCTACCGACGCTACTGGAGCAGGAGGCTTTTCAGCCGCTGCGCCACTATCTTAGTGATGATGATGACAAACGTAAGCTGTATCAGCTCAGCGCACGCGTCGCCGACCTGTTTGACCAGTATCTGGTTTATCGCTCTGACTGGCTTAACAGTTGGGAACGCGGTGAACTGATTGAAGATTTGAGTGATGCGCAGCAGTGGCAGGCGCCGCTGTGGCGCGACCTGGTCGAGTTCACGCAGCAGCTCGGCCAGCCGATGTGGCACCGTGCCAACCTCTACGCACGTTTTATCCAGGCGCTGGAGCAGGCAGAGACGCCGCCAGCAGGCTTACCGCAACGTGTCTTTATCTGTGGCATCTCCGCGTTGCCTCCGGTTTACCTTCAGGCGCTAGAAGCACTCGGACGTCATATTGATATCCATCTGCTGTTTACCAATCCCTGTCGGCACTACTGGGGCGATATCCAGGATTATGCATTTCTGGCGAAGCTACAAAGCCGCCAGCGTCGTCGGGTGCAGGCTGAAGAGCGACAACCGCTGTTCCGTGATCCAGAGGCGGCTCCTGCGCTGTTTAACGAGGCAGGCGAACAGCAACTCACGAACCCGCTGCTGGCATCGTGGGGAAAATTAGGCCGCGATAACCTGTTTTTGCTCAGCCAGATGGAGTCTGCTGCTAACGATATTGATGCCTTTGTGGAGATGCCGCACGACAACCTGCTACACAGCTTGCAGGCCGATCTGCTTAATCTTGATGACCGGTCAGTCATCGGAGTCAACGCCGATGAACTGGGAAATAGCAGCAAAAAACGTCTGCTCGATCCAGCGGATCGCTCTATTACCTTGCAGGTTTGCCATAGCCCGCAGCGCGAAGTCGAAGTCTTGCAGGATCACTTGCTGGCGCTGATGGAGGCCGATCCTGACCTGAAACCACGTGACATCATCGTAATGGTGGCGGATATCGACAGCTATGCGCCTTTTATTCAGGCGGCCTTCGCCAGCGCACCGACCGAACGCTATCTGCCCTTTGCCATCTCCGATCGCCGTGCCAGCCAGGCACACCCCGCGATTCTGGCATTGCTCAGCTTGTTGTCACTGCCGGAAAGTCGTTTTGCTTCTGAAGAAGTATTGGCACTGTTGGAAGTGCCCGCGCTGGCGCAGCGTTTCTCGGTGGATGAGAGCGGCCTGCGTTTGCTGCGTCGCTGGGTGATGGAATCCGGTATTCGCTGGGGACTGGATGATGCCAGCGTCGAAGCACTGGCTCTGCCGGTCACCGGGCAACATACCTGGCGCTTTGGCCTGCAACGTATGCTGTTGGGCTACGCGCTGGAGAGCCGTAACGGAGACTGGCAGGGGATACTGCCGTACGACGAATCCAGCGGTTTAATTGCAGAACTCGCCGGACATCTGGCTGAATTACTGTCGCTGCTCGACGCATGGCGTAAGCGCCTGGCGGAAGAGCGCACACTATCAGCGTGGCAGCCCCTGTGTCGTGAACTGATCGACAGCTTCTTTGCCGGCGATGCCGAGAGTGAGGCGGCGCTTTTGCTGGTAGAGACGCAGTGGAAGCAGATCATTGAGCAAGGCATGCAGGCGGCTTATCAGCAGCCGATTCCCGTGACGTTATTACGTGATGAACTGCACTCGCGGCTGGATCAACAACGCATCAGCCAGCGGTTCCTGGCAGGCCCCATAAATTTCTGTACCCTGATGCCGATGCGTTCAATCCCGTTCAAAGTGGTCTGCTTGTTGGGCATGAACGATGGCGTTTATCCCCGCACACTGGCCCCTTTGGGCTTTGATTTGATGCAACAGCGGGCGCGCAAAGGCGATCGTAGCCGTCGGGATGATGACCGTTACTTGTTCCTCGAAGCGCTGATTTCCGCTCAGCAACAGCTCTATATCAGTTATATCGGGCGCGCGATTCAGGACAACACCGAGCGCTATCCCTCGGTACTGGTTACCGAACTGGTGGATTATCTCGGGCAGAGTTTCTGTCTGCCGGGTGATGAATCCTGTGAACCGGATGTCAGCGAGCAGCGGGTGCGTGACCATTTACAAATACTGCACAGCCGTATGCCGTTTGCCGCGGAAAACTTCCAGCCAGGTGCGTATGGTCAAAGCTTTGCTGCTGAATGGCTGCCTGCCGCCATTGGTACTGGCGTGGCACAACCTGATTTCGTACAGCCGCTGGAGCCTATGACACTGGAGACGCTGTCTCTGGAACAACTGCTGCGCTTCTGGCGCCATCCGGTGCGCGCCTGGTTCCAGCAGCGTTTGGGCGTCGCATTTTGGATGGAAGAGAGTGAATTACCTGATAGCGAGCCGTTCGCGCCGGACAGTCTGGAGCGTTACCAAATCAATGCACAGCTACTGAATACGCTAGTTGATGGCGACGATCCCGCGCAGCTTTATGCGCGTCATCGTGCGGCCGGTAATCTCCCTTATGGCGCTTTTGGGGAACTTTTCTGGCAGAGCCAGACCGAAGAGATGCAGGAAGTGGCTGCTGAAGTCAGTGGACAGCGTCAAATGGCCGAAAGCTGGGAGATCAATCTAGCGCTTAATGATGTGCAGTTGACCGGCTGGCTGACACAGGTGCAAGCTGATGGACTGCTGCGCTGGCGACCGGGCGTGCTGAACATGAATGATGGGCTGCTACTGTGGCTGGAGCATCTGGTTTATTGCGCGCTGGGTGGGACTGGGGAAAGCCGCATGTATGGCCGTAAACAGAGTCACTGGCGTTTCAAAGCGGTCAGCGCCGATCAGGCCCAATCATTGCTAAGTGATTACATCAGCGCCTGGCAAATGGGCATGACGGAGCCACTGATGTTGCTCAATAAATCGGGTGGCGCCTGGTTGGATGCCAGCTTCGACGGTAAATCACGTCAGCTTCTGGATGATGAAGCTACCCAGAAAAAGGCACTTAACAAACTGCTGCAAGCCTGGCAAGGTGGCTTCCAGGTCGAGGGAGAGGGCAGCGATCCTTACCTGCAGCGTTTGTGCCGTGCGCTGGATGACGAAGCGGTACAGGCTATCGTCACTGCCGCACGTCAGTGGTATTTACCAGTGCGCCTCGCGCATCAAGATGATGAATAGCAATCGGGTAACGGCAGCCTTTGCTGTTGTTCTCAAAATCATAAAAAAGTCTGTTTTTTCTCCGCTGGGCACACAGACAGCGGTATAGGGTAACGAAAGGGGTTTAAATGCGGATTAACGCACGCTGGATAGGAGCGCTGCTGCTGAGCATGCTGGCGCTGAGTGCCTTTGCCGATACCGATCGCGGCTGGCAGCCCATCAATGAAACCATTCGCAAAAGCGATCACGATCCACGCAGTTATCAGGCGATTACGCTGACCAACGGCATGACGGTACTGCTGGTGTCGGATGCCGCAGCACCTAAATCTCTCGCGGCGATCACCCTGCCGATTGGATCGCTTGACGATCCTAATCAGCAATTGGGGTTAGCGCACTACACCGAACATATGGTGTTGATGGGATCCAAGCTTTATCCACAGCCAGACAATCTCGCGGAGTTTCTAAAAAAACATGGCGGCAGCCACAACGCCAGCACCGCTTCCTATCGCACCGCATTCTATCTGGAAGTGGAAAACGATGCGTTGCAGCCAGCGGTGGATCGTCTCGCCGATGCCATTGCTGAGCCCTTGCTTGATCCGGTCAATGCCGATCGCGAACGCCATGCGGTTAATGCGGAACTCACCATGGCGCGCTCGCGTGATGGTTTGCGTATGGCGCAAGTGGGAGCTGAAACCCTCAATCCCGCGCACCCTGGATCGCGCTATTCCGGCGGTAATCTCGACACGCTGCGTGATAAACCCGACAGTAATTTGCATCAGGCACTGACCGATTTTTATCACAGCCACTATTCCGCCAACCTGATGAAAGCGGTGATTTACAGTAATAAATCACTGCCGGAGATGGCGGATATTGCGGCCCAGACCTTTGGTCGCGTCAGCAACCATCAGGCAATCGTACCGAAGATTGAAGTGCCGGTGGTGACCGATGCGCAGAAAGGCATCATCATTCACTATGTGCCTGCCCAACCGCGCAAGCAGCTGAAAATTGAATTCCGCATTGCTAACAACAGCGATCAGTTCCGCAGCAAAACCGACACCTTGATCAGCTACATTCTTGGCAACCGCAGTAAAAACACCCTTAACGACTGGCTGCAAAAACAGGGGCTGGCCGACGGTGTCAATGCGGGTGCTGACCCAATGACCGACCGTAACAGCGGCGTCTTTGCCATTACGGTTTCACTGACGGATAAAGGTCTGGCGCAGCGTGATGAAGTGGTGGCTGCGGTATTCAACTACCTTGATATGCTGCGTACTAAGGGCATTGATAAAGGCTATATTGACGAAGTGTCACACGTGCTGGCGCTGGATTTCCGTTACCCTTCGATTACGCGTGACATGGATTACATCGAGTGGCTGGTGGACACCATGCTGCGCGTACCAATCGATCATGCGCTGGACGCCCCCTATCTGGCGGACAACTTCGACCCGGCGGCCATCAAATCTCGCCTTGATGAGATGACGCCGCAAAATGCGCGCATCTGGTACATCAGTCCTGGTGAGCCGCATAACAAAGAAGCCTACTTCGTTAACGCACCTTATCAGGTGGATAAAATCAGTGCGGCGCAATTCAGTGACTGGCAGCAGCGCGGGGCGCAGATTCAGCTCTCAATGCCGACGCTCAATCCTTACATCCCATCCGATTTTTCGCTGATTCCCTCAGATGGCAAAACCTACACTCACCCGGTAGCGCTTACCAATGCTGATAGCATGCGTATTTACTGGATGCCAAGCCAGTATTATGCCAGCGAACCGAAGGCGGCGATTACGCTGGCGCTGCGTAACAAGGCCGCTATCAGTGATGCGCGCCAGCAAGTGCTGTTTGGTCTGAATGATTATCTCTCCAGCGTGGCGCTGGACGAGTTGAATTCGCAGGCTTCCGTCAGCGGCATCAGCTTCTCGACGGGCGAGGATGACGGCATTGTGTTCAACGCCAGCGGTTTTACCCAGCGCTTGCCGGAGTTGCTGAAAAAACTGGTTGAGGGGTATGCCACTTTCCAACCGGATGCACAGCAGTTGGAGCAGGCTAAATCCTGGTATCTGGATCGACTGGAAGCCGCGGAAAAAGGCAAAGCGTTTGAGCAGGCGATACAGCCAATGCAGATGTTGTCGCAACTGCCTTATACCCAGCGTGAAACGCGCCGTAAGCTGGTGAAATACCTCACGCTGAAAGATGTCATCGATTATCGTGATGCTCTGTTACGCCAGGCTACGCCAGAAATGATGGTGGTGGGGAACCTCTCAGCCGATCGGGTTAAGCAACTGGGCGCTGATTTGCAGCAGCAGTTGCACAGTGATGGCAAGGGTTACTGGCACAGTAATTACGTGGCGATCGACAAAGCCATGAAGGCGAGTCTGCAAACCGCTGGTAGCAGCACCGATTCGGCGCTGGCAGCCCTTTACGTCCCGCTCGGCTATGACGAGTACCAAAGCATGGCCAACAGCACCATGCTGAGCCAGATTGTGCAGCCGTGGTTCTACAATCAGTTGCGCACCCAGGAACAGCTGGGCTATGCGGTGTTCTCCTATCAAATGCCGATTGGCCGTCAGTGGGGAATTGGTTTTCTGCTTCAGAGTAACAGTAAGCAACCGGCTTATCTGATGCAGCGTTTCGAGGCGTTCTATCCGCAGGCAGAACAACGTTTGCGAGACATGAAGCCGGAAGATTTCGCCCAATATCAGCAGGCATTAATCAATGATTTGAAACAGCGCCCACAAACGCTGGATGAAGAAGCCAATCGTTATAACCGCGATTTCAATCGTCAGAATTTTGCCTTTGATACGCGAGAGAAAGCCATTGAGCAAATTCAGAAACTCACGCCTGCAGGTTTGGCGGATTTCTTCCATAAAGCGGTGATAGCCCAGCAAGGTATGGCGATGGTGTCACAAATCGGCGGTAGCCACGATGGTGCAACCAAAGATGATTATGCGCCACTCCCTGGCTTCACCACCTGGGATCAGGTTGAGAAATTACAGCAATCCTTGCCGGTTAAGAGTGATGCGCAATGAGTCAGCTGCAACTGCCAGAATCGCTTAATCCGCTGACGCTGCCTTTACGCGGTGAACGGCTGATTGAGGCGTCTGCTGGCACCGGAAAAACCTTCACTATCGGACTGCTCTATCTGCGTTTATTACTGGGGCTGGGCGGGGCGAATGCTTATTCCCGCCCGCTGTCAGTGGAAGAAATTCTGGTGGTCACTTTCACTGAGGCGGCCACCGCAGAGCTGCGTGGACGTATCCGCGCCAACATTCATGAATTGCGGCTGGCCTGTATTCGCGGCGCCAGCAGCAACCCCATGCTGATGCAGTTGTTGCACGAAATTCCACAGCCAGCAGATGCCGCCTCATTGCTGTTGGCCGCCGAACGCCAGATGGATGAGGCGGCCATCTTTACTATCCACGGCTTCTGCCAACGCATGCTCAATCTCAACGCCTTTGAGTCTGGCATGCTGTTTGAACAGCAGTTGATCGAAGATGAACATCAACTGTTGCGGCAGGCTACTGCCGATTTCTGGCGTCGTCACTGCTACCCGCTGACGCTGGATATCGCTCGCGTGATTGTCAGTGAATGGAATGGACCAGAGCAACTGCTGGCGACGTTACGCCCGTGGTTGCAGGGCGAATCCCCCAGCCTGCGGCAACCGCCGGGTGACGCGGAAACCATAACCTCTCGGCATCATGAAAATCTGGCGCGTATTGACGCGATGAAAGCCCAGTGGCGCGCGGTGGGCGATGAGGTATTGACCATCGTCGCCCAGTCGGATGTGGATAAGCGCAGCTACAGCAGTAAAAATCTGCCGGTTTGGGTGAATAAAGTCAGCTTCTGGGCGCAGAGTGAAACCTGCGATTATCAGGTGCCTGCTGAACTGGCGCGCTTTGCACAACAGGTGCTTGATGAGAAAACCAAAAAGGGCAATCCTCCTCAGCATACGCTGTTCTCAGCCATCGAGACGTTCCTCTCGCAGCCTGTTTCACTGCGCGATGTGGTGATTGCCCGGGCGCTAGTCGACGTGCGCGCGGCAGTGCGCAAAGAAAAGCGGCAACAAGCGTTACTCGGCTTTGATGACCTGTTAAGCCGACTGGATGATGCACTACAGCAGCCCGGTGGCGAGCAGCTGGCACAAGCGATCCGTCAGCGTTATCCGGTGGCGCTGATTGACGAATTTCAGGATACCGATCCCCTGCAATACCGTATTTTCCGCACGCTCTATATTCAGCAGCAGGAACATGCGTTATTGCTAATCGGCGATCCAAAACAAGCGATCTATGCGTTTCGTGGTGCGGATATTTTTACCTATATTCGCGCGCGCAGTGAAGTCAGTGCCCACTACACGCTCGATACCAACTGGCGCTCTTCTCCCGCGATGGTGGAAAGCGTCAATCAGCTGTTTGCACGGCTTGATTCTCCGTTCCTGTTTGAGGCTATTCCGTTTCTGCCGGTGCAGTTTGCGCCGCCGAATCAAACACTTTCACTCAGTATCGACCAACAGGAGCAGGCAGCCTTACGCCTCTGGCTGCAACCGGGTGAGGGATGCAGTGTGGGCGATTATCAGCAAGCGATGGCGCGGCAATGTGCCGCGGATATCAGCCGCTGGTTGCAGGCAGGGCAGCAACAGCGCGCCATGCTGGGTAAAGCTCCGGCGCAGCGTGCGGTACAGGCCTCAGACATCACGGTTTTGGTACGCAGTCGCAACGAAGCCAACCTGATTCGTGAAGCGCTGAATCAGCTGGGGATTCCCTCGGTTTATCTCTCAAACCGTGACAGTGTTTACACCACGCCAGAGGCGCGCGAGCTGTTATGGTTGCTCCAGGCGGTGCTGGCACCGGAACAGGAGCGTATGCTGCGTACCGCGCTGGCGACCTCGCTGTTTGCGTTTGACGCGGCACAACTGGACAGGTTGGATCAGGATGCGCGCGGCTGGGATACGCTGGTGGAGACTTTCGCACGTTGGCAGCTGTTGTGGCAGCAGCGGGGCGTGTTGCCGATGCTGCGCCAGCTGATGCTGGAACGCCAGTTGGCGGAAAACCTGTTGGCCTCGGAAAACGGTGAGCGCCGTCTGACAGACCTGTTGCATCTGGGCGAGCTATTGCAGGAGGCTGCCGCGCAACTCGACAGCCCCCATGCGCTGGTGCGTTATCTGGCGCAGCAGATCGACAGCCCGGACAGCCAGTCATCCAGCCAGCAACTTCGTCTGGAAAGCGATCGCCATCTGGTGCAAATCGTCACCATTCATAAATCGAAAGGGCTGCAGTATCCATTGGTGTGGCTGCCTTTTGCCGCCGGTTTCCGCGAAGCCGATACCGCGCTTTATCACGATCGTGAAAATTTCGCAGCGGTGCTGGATCTGCAAGCTGATGATGAAAGCCTGGCGCTGGCGGAACAGGAACGCTTAGCGGAAGATTTGCGCTTGCTGTACGTGGCGCTGACGCGCTCGGTGTATCACTGCAGCGTGGGGGTTGCGCCGCTGTTTCGCGGTACGCGCAAGAAAGAGGGCGTGAGCGATCTGCATAAAAGTGCACTGGGATACCTGTTACAACGCGGCGAGGCGGCGACAGCCGAGCAACTGGCCGTGCTGCTGAGTGAGATGAACGCAGCGGGCACTGAAGTGGTGTCAGTACAAGATGACGATGCCGAACGCTGGCAGGAAGCCGTAACCGCAGATGGTCAGCTAACGGCGCGCTCAGTCACGCGTCCATTGGTTGAATCCTGGCGCGTGACCAGCTACTCCGGTTTGCAGCAGCATGGTAACCAACGGCTGCTTGATGTCATGCCGAGCTTTGATATTGAGGCGGCCGGTGAAGATCTTCAGGAAGATTACAGCGAAACCACACTGACGCCGCATCATTTCCCACGCGGTGCGGCGCCAGGAACCTTCCTGCACGAACTGTTTGAATCGCTGGATTTCCCGCAGCCCCCCACCGCTGAAAAGCTGGAGCAACATCTGCAGCAAAATGGCTATCCGCTGCACTGGCAGCCGATGCTCAGCGACTGGATTGCGCGGGTGGTGAGTACGCCACTTAACGCGCAGGGCATTAAGCTTGCCGAGGTGCAGGCCAGCGATTGTTTAGTGGAGATGGGTTTCTATTTGCCGATTGACGGTCTGCTAACAGCGGACGCGCTGGATAGCGTGATACGCCAGGATGCCTTGTCATCGAATGCACCATCGCTTGAGTTTCGCCAGGTGCAGGGCATGCTGAAGGGCTTTATCGATCTGGTGTTCCGCTGGCAGGGCAAATATTACCTGCTGGATTACAAATCCAACTGGCTGGGCGACAGCCGTGAAGCTTACACGCCGGAAGCGATGAAACAGGCGATGATTGACCACCGCTACGACTTGCAGTACCAACTCTATTCGCTGGCGTTGCATCGCTATCTTAAACATCGCCTGGCGGATTACGATTATGATCAGCACTTTGGCGGCGTGTTTTACATGTTCTTGCGTGGGCTGGATGGCAGTTCGCCTGACAATGGCGTATTCCACACTCGCCCGACTCAGGAATTTGTTTCACAGTTAGATAGCCTGTTTCGCGGGCCAGGAGCCACAGTATGAGCGGCATGACAGCACTGCTTGCGCAGGCGGCTGAGCTGCGCTTATTGCGCCCGCTGGATATCCAGTTTGCACTGCTTTTAGCCGACGACAGCCAACCGGCACGGTTATTGGCCGCCGCTTGCCTCAGCGCGGAAGCGGGGGAAGGGCACGTCTGTTTACCGCTGTTTCAACTGAGCCAAGAGAACTTGTTTAAGGGACGTCACGCGGAGTTGGCGCAGGCTATTTGGCTGGCGGCGGGGGAGCCACAGGATTGGCCATCGATCCTGGCGAACTGGTCTGCACTGAGCAGCAGCGAGCAGGCAGCGCCGATAGTGCTTTGTGATGATCGTCTTTATCTGCATCGATTCTGGCACAATGAGGGGCAGGTGGCCCGCTTCTTCCAGGCGCAGTCAGCACCGCAGTCATTCGCTAACGAAAGGGTGCGTGTGGTGCTGGATAACCTGTTTGGTACCCAGCCGGATGACTGGCAAAAAATCGCTGCCGCAGTGGCCCTCACGCAGAAAACCGCGGTGATATCGGGTGGGCCCGGCACTGGGAAAACGACCACAGTGGCAAAACTGCTGGCGGCGCTGATTCGCTTGAGTGACGGGGCGCTGCGTATTCAGCTTGCTGCCCCGACAGGCAAAGCGGCGGCGCGGCTCACCGAATCCCTCGGCAAAGCGCTGCAGAAGCTGCCGGTCAGTGAGGCTGAGCGCCAGCGCTTCCCCGCTGAAGCCACGACCTTACACCGTTTACTGGGTGCGCAGCCTGAGACACAACGCTTACGCTATCATGCGGGCAATTTGCTGCATCTCGATGTGCTGGTGGTGGATGAAGCTTCAATGGTCGATCTTGGCATGATGGCCAATCTGATTGCCGCATTACCGCCGCAGGCGCGCGTGATATTCCTTGGCGACCGTGACCAGCTTGCCTCAGTAGAAGCGGGTGCGGTACTGGGGGATATTTGTCGCTGTGCGGAAGCGGGTTACAGCACGGCGCGTGCGGCTCAGCTGCATGCCTTAACCGGCTGTGAGGTTGACGGCAATGATGACAGCCGCGCCCCAGCGGTGCGTGACGCAATCTGTCTGCTGCGTAAAAGCTACCGTTTCGATGCGCATTCAGGAATCGGTCAACTGGCAGCCGCAGTGAATGCCGGTGAGTCTAAAGCCGTTGAAGCGGCATTTCAGGCTGGTTTTAGCGATATCGCTCGCCAGCCGCTGAATGACGGCGAAGCCTATCAGGCGATGCTGTCGGAAATCGCTGAAGGGTATCGGCCGTTTCTGCGGTTAGTCAGTCAGCGCGCGCAGCCCAGCGAGATCCTGGCGGCATTCGGACGTTATCAACTGCTGTGTGCCCTGCGCGAAGGTCCGTTTGGTGTGCAGGGGTTGAATCAGCGTATTGAACAGAAGTTGCTGCAGATGCAGTTGATTCGTCGACCCACCGGCGGCAGCCGCTGGTATCAGGGGCGCCCGGTGATGGTGACGCGCAACGACAATGCCCTTGGGTTGTTCAATGGCGATATCGGCATCACGCTGTTCGATGACGAGGGGCTGCTCAAAGTGTTCTTCCCGTTGCCCGATGGCAGTATCAAAGCCGTTCAGCCGAGCCGCTTGCCTGCGCATGACACCGCGTGGGCGATGACAGTGCATAAGTCACAGGGTTCGGAGTTTGACCACACGGCCTTAGTGATGCCCGCCCAGTTCTTGCCGGTGCTGACGCGCGAATTGATCTATACCGCGATTACCCGCGCCCGCAAGCAGCTCACGTTATACAGCGATGACGGCGTATTCCGCCGGGCGGTGCAGTTGCGTACTCAGCGCCGCAGTGGATTGCTGGAGAGGTTAGGTGGGGAATAGGGAGGGGTCGGCAAAAATGCCGACCTTACATACCCGGGGTCATTTTTGTAGAGTGCGCATTTATGTGCACTGAAAATTCACGCGATGCGTTAATTAACCCAAATCCGCCATCAGCACTTTTGAACGGCGCTGATAGTTATACATCTGCTTCTTGCTCTCGGGCAGAGACTCAATATCCACCGGCGTAAAGCCGCGCTCCTGGAACCAGTGAATACTGCGTGTGGTGAGCACGAACAACTTCTTCAGCCCCATCTGACGCGCTTGCAGTGCCACGCGCTCCAGCAACAGCTCGCCGCGTGAAGAGCTGCGATAATCAGGATGTACCGCCACACAGGCCATTTCACCAATCTGCTCATCCGGGAACGGATAGAGAGCCGCACAAGCGATAGTCAGGTTATCACGTTGAATAATGGTGAATTTGTCGATCTCCATTTCCAACTGCTCGCGTGAACGCCGCACCAAAATGCCTTGCTGCTCCAGCGGGCGAATCAACTCCAGAATGCCGCCGATATCATTAATGGTCGCACGACGAATCTGCTCGGCAGACTCCATCACAATCTGCGTACCAATACCGTCACGTGAGAATAACTCTTGCAGCAGAGCACCGTCTTCCTGATAGCTGATCAGGTGGCTGCGACGAACGCCGCTGCGGCAGGCTTTGACAGCGCCGCGCAGGAAACGCACGGTGCCAGACAGGAAATCACCGTCACTTTCCATTTCATCGATACGCGCTTGCGCTTCATTCGGGAACAGTTCGGAAATGATGGTGCCTTCACGGTTGGTGACACCCTGCTCGGAGCAGAAACCTATCATTTTCTCGGCTTTGAGTTTGATGGCTAACTGGGTGGCTACTTCTTCCGAGGTGAGGTTAAAGCTCTCACCGGTAACGGAGACCGCGACTGGACCGAGCAACACAATAGCGTCGTTGTCCAACTGACGGTGGATCGCTTCTTCATCTATACGACGTATACGACCACTGTGGCAGTAATCGACACCATCATCGACACCCAACGGCTGCGCGATAATAAAGTTGCCGCTAACCACGTTGATATGCGCACCTTGCAGCGGAGTGTTGTTCAGGCTCATCGACAGGCGAGCCGTGATATCCAGCTGTAAACGCCCGGCAGCCTGTTTCACCAGCTCCAGTGATTGCGCATCGGTGACGCGTGTATGTTTGTGATAAATCGGTTCCAGCTGCTGCTGTGCCATGCTGGCGTCAATCTGCGGTCGGGCACCATAGACAACCACCAGGCGAATGCCGAGACTATGCAACAGGCCAATGTCATTAACGATACTGGAAAAGTTCTCATGCTCGATGGCCTCGCCACCCAGCATAATGACAAAGGTCTTGTCACGATGGGTATTTATATAGGGAACGGTATGGCGAAAACCCTGAACCAGTTCAGTACTACGTTCCTTCACGGCAAACCCTCTGTGAATGTTTATTCTAAATTTCTGTATTTTTATGCTCTTTTGCCTGCTATTGCAAGCGCCGGGCCTGACGTTACTTTACGATTTTCCTGATGCAACCCTCGCTAACAGACTGCATTATCTGGTTTTTCTGGCAAAACATGACACGGATAGCCCAACAAAGTTTTCGCCTTCTCATCGTCAATTGACGATATTTTAGACACTACACAGCAGTTGGAGCGGCATGTCTGAAGCTTTCACACGACGACGATTATTACAGGGCGCAGGCGCGCTTTTTCTTTTAAGCGTGACGCGTACCGGTCTTGCGGCCAGCCAGCATATTGTGGCGGTGCGTATTTGGCCTTCCTCGACTTACTCCCGCGTGACGCTGGAGTCGAATGTTCCGCTTAAGTATAAACAGTTCACTTTAAGCAACCCCGATCGCCTGGTGATCGACATCGATAACCTGCATATCAATCCGGTCCTGAAAGGGGTGGATAAGCAAGTGCGCGTTGACGATCCCTATATCAAAAATGCCCGTGTCGGTCAGTTCGATGCCAACACGGTGCGCGTGGTGCTGGAACTCAAGCGTAACGTCGCACCGAAGATTTTCACGCTGGCACCGGTGGCCGGTATTAAGCATCGCCTGGTGGTAGATCTCTACCCCAGCCAGCCGTCGCCGGAAGAGGATCCGCTACTGGCGTTACTGAACGATTACAACCAGGGTGAACTCGATCGCGACCAGCCAGCGCAGGCTCCGTTACCGGGTAAAGCGGGGCGCGATCGTCCGATCATTATCATGATTGACCCAGGACACGGTGGGGAAGATCCCGGCGCGCATGGTAAATACAAGACGCGGGAAAAAGATATCGTGTTGAAGATTGGTCGATATCTTAAGGCGCTGATCGATAAAGAACGCAATATGAAAGCCTACATGACACGCAACGAGGATGTGTTTATTCCCTTGCGGGTGCGCGTGGCGAAGGCGCGTAAGCAGCGCGCCGACTTGTTTGTGTCGATACACGCAGATGCTTTCACCAGCCGCGCGGCGCGAGGCTCCTCAGTGTTTGCACTTTCCACCAGTGGGGCAACGTCCACGGCGGCGCGCTACCTGGCACAAACCCAGAACGAATCGGATTTGATCGGCGGGGTAAGCATGAGCGGCGATCGCTATCTCGACCACACCATGTTCGATATGGTGCAGCGTCAGACCATCAGCGACAGCCTGAAGTTTGGCAAAGAAGTGCTGTCACGTATGGGGCACATCAATCACCTGCATAAACGCACGGTTGATCAGGCTGGCTTTGCGGTGCTGAAAGCGCCGGACATCCCCTCAATTTTGGTGGAAACGGCCTTTATCAGTAACGTGGAGGAGGAGCGTAAATTGCGCACAGCACGTTATCAGCATCAGGTCGCTGAGGCGATTTTGCATGGTATTAAGGCGTACTTCGAGAAGGGGGCGGTGCTGGCACGTCGCTGATATACCCTTCATACTTCAATTTTCAGGTGCGTTGGCTGCGTGCATTCACCTCAGTCACTTACTTCAGTAAGCTCCTGAGGATTCATGCACTTGCCGCCTTCCTGAAACTCGAATTATTTTGGGTATACCCTTCATACTTCAAGTCCCCTCATGGGGCCTACTTTTGGTTCAGGTGCGTTGGCTACATGCATTCACCTCAGTCACTTACTTCAGTAAGCTCCTGAGGATTCATACACTTGCCGCCTTCCTGAAACTCGAATTATTTTGGGTATAAAAGGGCGGCGGCAATGCCGCCTTATTTTGTCCAAACGCCAGAAACAAAAAAACACCCGTTAAGGTGCTTATCTGTAATTGGTTGCGGGGGCCGGATTCGAACCGACGACCTTCGGGTTATGAGCCCGACGAGCTACCAGGCTGCTCCACCCCGCGTCCGTCTGCCGCGTTAGCGACTTTTCACATTGTATTCTTCTTAAGACAATTGGTTGCGGGGGCCGGATTCGAACCGACGACCTTCGGGTTATGAGCCCGACGAGCTACCAGGCTGCTCCACCCCGCGTCCGTCTGACGCGTTACACGACTTTCAAATTGTCTCTTCACTTAAGAAGAATTGGTTGCGGGGGCCGGATTCGAACCGACGACCTTCGGGTTATGAGCCCGACGAGCTACCAGGCTGCTCCACCCCGCGTCCGTGGATGCGCACTATACTCCTGGCGCGCCGCGATGCAACCTCTTTTTGCCATAAGGTCCTAAATTTACAGCCAGTTGATGAATAAAAGCGCCATCGGGCGATTAATTGTACAGATGTGAGCGCGGTAACCTGTGGCGGATTTCATTCTTTCCGTCCGTTTGCTATCGTCGCGGGGCCAACAAGCGATAAAAAGAGAAAGTGATGAAAGGACATTGGGCGAAGTATGCACTGACTGGCGCGTTTCTCGCGCTGTTAGCAGGTTGTAGTTCTAAACCGACCGATCGGGGTCAGCAATATATAGATGGTAAGCTGGAGCAACCGCTCGGGCTGGTCAATGAACCCAATGCCAAAGGGCGTCCGGTCAACGGCAGAGACTTTGGCGTGCAGATTCAGCAGATTCAGAGCGCATCATCAGGCCTCTACAGCCGCAATACCAGTACCTACAGCGCGATTCAAAACTGGCTGCTTTCCGGTGCCGACACCCGTCAGCTCAGTCAGTTCGGTTTAAATGCCTATCAAATGGAAGGCACCGATAATTATGGCAACGTGCAGTTCACCGGTTACTACACCCCGGTGGTAGAAGCGCGTTATACCCGTCAGGGCGAATTCCAGTATCCGATTTATCGCATGCCGCCGCGTCCGCGTGGGCAGAAATTGCCAAGCCGCGCTTCTATATATAGTGGAGCACTTGATGAGCGCTATGTGATTGCCTGGAGCAACTCGCTGATCGATAACTTCATGATGGATGTGCAGGGCAGCGGCTATGTCGATTTCGGCGACGGTCGTCCACTGCGTTTCTTTGGCTACGGCGGCAAAAATGGCTGGGCGTATCATAGCGTGGGTAAAGAGCTGATCGATCGCGGTGAAGTGAAGCGTGAAGATATGTCGATGCAGGCGATTCGTCAGTGGGCGCAGGAGCACTCTCCTGAGGAGGTGCGTAATGTGCTGGAAACCAATCAATCCTTCGTGTTCTTCAAGCCAGAAGATTACGTGCCTGTGCGTGGAGCCAGTGCGGTACCACTGATTGCTAAGGCGTCGGTGGCATCGGATCGTTCACTGATCCCGGCAGGTACCGCGCTGTTGGCGGAAGTGCCGCAGTTGAACGAGAAAGGCAAGTTCAATGGCAAATATGAAATGCGCCTGATGGTGGCGCTGGATGTGGGCGGGGCGATCAAAGGGCAGCACTTCGATATCTATCAGGGTGTAGGGCCTGATGCCGCGCACCTTGCTGGTTTTTATAACCACTATGGCCGTGTCTGGGTGTTAAAAGCTGCGCCTGGTGCAGGACAGCCGCTGTTTAGCAATCCGCAGAATGGCAATAATGGTTCACTGATTATCGGTGCAAATTGATATTGTTGCGTTCGGTGAATGTGTCGAAAAGTGCAACATCACTATTTTTGGTCGCCATAAATGGCGACCCTACATATTCCATGATTTTTTTGTAGGGTACGCATTTACGCGCACCGCAGTACCGTCATTATTTTCCAGGGTGTGCAATCCTGCGCACCGCAATTAAAGGCTTGATATGAAAGTAGTCAGCGACGCCTGGCGGCAGCGTTTTGGTGGCACGGGACGTTTGTACGGGCAGGATGCACTGCAGCGTTTTGCCGATGCCCATTTCTGTGTCATTGGCATTGGCGGCGTCGGGTCGTGGTCGGCTGAGGCGCTGGCACGCACGGGCATTGGTAAAATCACCCTGATCGATATGGACGATGTCTGTATCACCAACACCAATCGTCAGATCCATGCGCTGCAGGGTAAAGTCGGGCAGGCAAAAACCGAAGTGATGGCCGAGCGTATCCGGGCGATCAATCCCGAATGCGAAGTGATCTGCATTGATGATTTCATCACGCCAGAGAATACCGCTGAACTGTTGTCGGCTGGTTTCGACTATGTGATCGATGCCATCGACAGCATACGCCCCAAAGCTGCGCTGATTGCGTGGTGTCGCCGTAATAAAATCCCGCTCATCACCACAGGTGGTGCGGGCGGTCAAATCGATCCTACGCAGATCCAGGTCAGCGATCTGGCGAAAACCATCCAGGACCCTTTAGCGGCGAAGCTGCGCGAGCGGCTGAAAAGCGACTTCAAGATTGTGAAGAACAGCAAAGGCAAGTTAGGGATTGATTGCGTCTTCTCGACCGAAGCATTGGTGTATCCGCAGATGGATGGCAGCGTCTGTACCTCGAAAAGTACCGCTGAAGGTCCAAAACGAATGGATTGTGCGGCGGGGTTCGGTGCGGCGACGATGGTAACCGCGACCTTTGGTTTTATTGCCGTTTCACATGCGCTGAAAAAATTCCTCGCCCGTGCAGCGCGTCAGGCAGATTGATGAGCGCGCGCGGCACGTAGCACGGCGTCCGCCAGCGCTTGTAAACCGCTGCTGCGTGAAGCACTGAGCTGTGCGCGCAAGCCTAAGGTATCAAACAACGCCAGTGGATCCTGTGCTAACAGATCCGCTGGCGTTTTGCCCTCCACTGCGGTTAGCAGAACGGCGAGTAAACCGCGCACGATACGGCCTTCACTGTCACCATAAAAATGCAGCGTGCCGTTGGGCAGCAACTGGCTGCTGAGCCACACGCGGTTTTCGCATCCGCTGAGTTCAATTTCGGCGGTTTTCACCGCTTCTGGCAGCGCGGGCAGCTGGCGGCTGAGTTGAATCAACTGGCGGTAGCGGTCTTCCCACTGGTGAAAATGGGTAAACTTTTCAGTCAGGCTGGCTGCGGTAATCACGTCGCCAAAAGGATGCGAGCCAATCAAGGTTGTCATAGCGTTATTCACTCAGCAATTCCACGGTATGAAGCATAGCGCGCACCAGCGCATCCACGTCCTGCAAATTATTATAGGGGGCGAAGGAGACGCGTAATGTGCCGCTGACACCCAGCGCGGTCATTAGGGGTTGCGCACAATGCTGTCCTGCACGCAGCGCGATGCCCTGTTCTGCCAACAGCGTCACAATATCACTGTGATGGATGCCCTCAATATCAAACGACAGCAGGCTGGCATGACCACAACGGAAACTGCGGAAACCGGGGATCTCGCTCAACTGCTCTTCAGCCAGACTGGCAAGCTGCTGGCTCCACATCTCGGCCTTCTCCGCGTGATGCTGAGAAAGCCACTCTAACGCCGCACTCAATCCGACAACGCCGGCAACATTAGGTGTACCTGCCTCAAAGCGCCAGGGGACCGGTTGTGGAGTGAAGCCATTGAAGTCGACCTGAGTTAACATCTTGCCGCCACCTTGCCAGGCATCCATCTCTTCCAACAGCTCTGCTTTGCCGTACAGCACGCCAATACCCATCGGGCCATAGAGCTTGTGGGCGGAAAAGGCGTAGAAGTCGATATCCAATGCCTGAACATTCGGCGGGGTGTGCACCACGCCCTGTGCGCCATCCACCATCACTTTTGCACCAACGGTATGTGCCAGCGAAATGGCCTGCGCTAAATCGGGGCAGCCGCCGGTTACGTTCGACATCTGCCCAATGGCCAGGAGTTTAGTGCGTGAGTTTAATAGCTCGGGCAACAGATTAATGTCCGGGAGACGATCTTCGCCAATCGGCCACTTCACCACTTTTGCCCCCTTGGCTTGCGCCAGCATTAACCACGGCACCAGGTTCGCGTGATGCTCAGCTTCACTCACGACTATTTCATCACCCGGTTGCAGGCGAGGAGCCAGCCAGCTGTTGGCCACCAGATTGATGGCTTCTGTGGTGCCACGCGTCCAGACAATCTGGCGGTCGTCGGCGGCATGGATCCAGCGGGCCACCAGTCCACGTGCATTTTCGTACTGCTCTGTCAGCACGCGAGCCGCTTTAAACTGGCTACGATGTACGGTGCCTGCACTGAGCGAATAGAACTGAGAGGTGGCGTCAACCACCGCTTGTGGCTTCAGGGCGGTCGCGGCGCTGTCGAGATAGACACCGGCATCACTCAGCGCGGGAAACTGCTGGCGAAAGGCGGTTGGAGAAAAAATGGTCATACTCAGCCCACTGTATTGAATGTTAGGACCAGGCTGAAAGCCGGTCTGTTACCTGGCAAAGCTGGAAAAGCGCGTTATGCTAATTATTGCAAGGTTTGAACCGAAACCCGCATAAAGAATTGACCTTAACCAGTCGATTTCACTTTAGCTGCCTTTGTTCAGCGTGCGGATGGTTTAATGCAATCAATCTGCAAGGAGATAGAAGATGAAAAAACTTACCGCAGTGCTGGCCGTGTGTACGATGGCCTTTACCCTGGCTGCTTGTTCCAGCAATTACGTGATGCATACCAACGATGGTCGCACCATTGTTGCGAGCGGCAAACCGAAAGTTGACGATGAAACCGGTATGATCAGCTATAAAGATGCCAATGGCAACAAGCAGCAGATTAACCGTACAGATGTCAAAGAGATGGCAGAGATGGGACAGTAAATTTTGGGTAAAAAAAAGCACCGCAATTTGCGGTGCTACTTAAAATCACTTGGACAGACAGGGTAAATCTACAGGAATTAAAAGCTTGATCTGCAATCGTCAGATCAAAATGCAAACACAACATCACGACCACAAGCCAAAAGCTCTCCAAAAGTCTGCGATCTCTCGCACGTTTCCAGAAATCTTTTCGTTCCGGCTCAGGAAGTGCGGCAACTATAGGTATTTGCTGGAGCTTCCTCAACGGACAAATTATAATGTCTCGGATTAAAAAAACTAATACGTAGCGACTTTGTATAAGTTGGACTATTACCTTGTAAATCCGTAGACGGAAAACCATGTCAAAACGCCTTCCCCCGCTCAATGCATTGCGTGTTTTCGACGCAGCGGCCCGCCATCTGAGCTTTACTAAAGCGGCTGAAGAGCTGTTTGTTACCCAGGCAGCTGTTAGCCATCAGATTAAATCTCTGGAAGATTTCCTTGGTCTTAAGCTATTTCGGCGGAGGAATCGTTCGCTTTTACTGACTGAAGATGGGCAAAGCTACTATCTGGACATTAAAGAGATTTTCTCTGCCATCAATGATGCCACGCGCAAACTTCAGGCGCGCAGTGCGAAGGGAGCGTTGACCGTCAGCCTGCTGCCCAGTTTTGCTATTCAGTGGCTGGTTCCGCGTCTTTCAAGCTTTAATATGGCTTATCCGGGCATTGATGTGCGGATCCAGGCTGTAGACCGGGATGAAGAGAAACTGGCCGACGATGTCGACGTCGCTATTTTCTATGGTCGTGGCAATTGGCCAGGACTGCGGGTAGAAAAACTGTATGCCGAATATCTGTTGCCGGTCTGTTCTCCGATGTTGCTGACGGGTGAGCATCCGCTTAAAACCCCTGCTGATTTAGCCCATTTTACGTTACTGCATGATGCCTCACGGCGTGACTGGCAATCCTATATTCGCCAGCTAGGCTTGCAGCACATCAACGTGCAGCAGGGACCGATTTTCAGCCACAGTGCCATGGTATTACAGGCGGCGATCCATGGTCAGGGCGTGGCGCTGGCCAACAACGTGATGGCACAGAGTGAGATTGAGGCTGGGCGTTTGGTCTGCCCATTTAATGATGTGTTAGTGAGTAAAAACGCTTTTTATCTGGTTTGTCATGACAGTCAGACAGAACTGGGTAAAATAGCCGCCTTTCGTCAGTGGATTCTGGAAAAAGCGGCCCATGAACAAGAAAAATTCCGCTTTCGCTACGATCACTAATACGTTGATTACTGCACAGTGATGTGCGGTTTCATCTTTGAGGATTACTGAATGTCCAGTCGTGCCATGTTTGTGTTTGCGGCCATCAGCGGGTTTCTGTTGGTGGCATTTGGTGCTTTTGGGGCGCATGTGCTGAGCAAGTCGCTTGGCCCAGCCGAAATGGCGTGGATTCATACCGGTCTTGAATATCAGGCGTATCATACGCTGGCGGTGATTGGTCTGGGGGCGGCGATGCTGCGTCGCGCCAACATCTGGTTCTACTGGAGCAGCGCGCTACTGGCGCTCGGCACCGTGTTATTCAGCGGCAGTCTCTACTGTTTAGCGCTGTCGCATATGAAGTTTTGGGTTTTTGTCACGCCAGTAGGAGGTTTGTGCTTCCTGATTGGTTGGTTCTTGATGTTGATTGGCGCGCTGCGTCTGAAACGAAAGGCAGATCGCCATGAATAAAGTTTTACTCTATTGCCGTCCAGGATTTGAAAAAGAGTGTGCGGCGGAAATCAGTGCCAAAGCCGCAGAGCGTGAAATCTACGGTTTCCCACGCGTAAAGGATGACTCCGGCTATGTGCTGTTTGAATGTTACCAGCAAGAAGATGCGGAAAAGCTGATTAAAAACTTGCCGTTTGCCGAGCTTATTTTTGCGCGACAAATGCTAGTGGTCGGTGAGTTGCTGCGTGACTTACCGCCGGAAGATCGCATTACGCCGATTGTCGGCATGCTGACAGGTGTGGTGGAGAAGGGCGGCGAGCTGCGTGTTGAAGTACCGGACACCAACGAAGCCAAAGAACTCACTAAGTTCTGCCGCAAGTTGACCGTGCCACTGCGCGCCAGCCTGCGCGAGAGCAAGATTCTGCTGAATTACGAATCGCCGAAGCGCCCGGTGGTGCACGTATTCTTTATTGCACCGGGCACCTGCTATGTCGGTTATTCGCTGTCTGACAACAACTCACCGTTCTATATGGGTATTCCGCGCCTCAAGTTCCCATCCGATGCACCAAGCCGATCAACCCTGAAGCTGGAAGAGGCGTTTCATGTGTTTATCCCGGCTGATGAGTGGGATGAGCGCCTGGCGAGCGGTATGTATGCGGTGGATCTCGGGGCCTGCCCAGGTGGCTGGACCTATCAGTTAGTGAAGCGCAGCATGTGGGTTTATTCTGTCGATAACGGTCCGATGGCGCCAAGCCTGATGGATACCGGACAGGTTACGCATTGCCGTGAAGATGGCTTCAAATACCGTCCGACACGCAACAACATCAGCTGGTTGGTGTGCGATATGGTAGAGAAACCGGTGCGTGTCGCGAGTTTAATGACCGAGTGGTTGGTCAACGGCTGGTGCCGCGAGGCGATCTTCAACCTCAAGCTGCCGATGAAAAAGCGTTATGAGGAAGTGACGCAGAACCTGGCGATGATCGATGCTGCGCTGAAAGAGAAGGGCGTGAATGCGCAAATTCAGGCGCGCCAGCTGTATCACGATCGCGAAGAGATTACCGTTCACGTAAGAAGGTTGTGGGCGGCGGTCGGTGGCCGTCGCGACGAACGCTAATTTCCCGTCATACTTCGCGCTGCAGGTGCGTTGGCAGCGCCTGCTCGCCCCGGTCACATACTAGTGTATGCTCCCGGGGACTCCCAAGCTTGCCGCCTTGCTGTAGCACAAATTATTTGCAGGATAATTTCCCGTCATACTTCGCGCTGCAGGTGCGTTGGCTGCGCCTGCTTGCCACTACAATTCTGTACTTACGCCTTATACCGCAACGTATTCAAATTACCCTGCAACACCAAATCGCGTTTCAACGTCGAGACCTGGCGGCAAATTTCTGCCATGTGTTGATGATCCCGCAACTTCTTCTGCCACTTATCGGGCACCTGATCGAGCTGCTGGTAGAGGGCTTCCAGCGTGCCGAATTGCATCAGTAACTCACGGGCGCTTTTGGGGCCTATGCCTGTCACGCCGGGAATTTTACTGCTACTGATGCCACATAATCCCCAGTAATCAGGCAACTGAAGGGGGGAAACACCAAACTCCTGCTCAATGAAAGGCACATCTAACCAGCGTTTTTGGAAATAATCGCGGATACGGATGTTCGGTGCCAGCAACTGACAATAACCTTTGTCGGTAGACACGATGGTGGCCTGATGTCCGGCATCGGCCATTTTCACTGCCAGGGTGGCGGCGAGATCGTCTGCTTCGTCCAGATTGGCCACCCAACAGCTGACGCCCACGGACTCAAACGCTTGCTGAATGGCGGGCATCTCCAGCTGCAAATCGTCTGGCATCGGTGGGCGACCAGCTTTGTAATCGGGCAACAGCTGATGTCGCCAGCCGGGATGGCGGTCTTGGCTGTCAAATACTGCTACCACATGTGTCGGCTGTGTGTGGCCTAACAGCTGATGCAGTGCCGCGACACAGGCATCGCGGCAAGGCGTGCCTTGCACGGCATGCAGGCGGCGGATCAGGTTTAGCGCATCAATAATAAGAAGATGAAACGACATAATGATAGCGGCAGCCCGCGGGCTGCCTTCCTGATGGGTTATTTAATGATTTCGTAGCACGGGATGTAGGCACTACCTGGCAGCTTCATTCGCTGCTGGGCCACGAAGCCCTGCAGCAGTTCGTCCATGCGATGCATCAAATCGGCATCCCCGTGCAGTTTGTACGGACCTTTCTCGCGAATTTCACGGATGCCCACTTCTTTAACGTTTCCGGCGACGATGCCAGAGAAGGCACGACGCAGGTCAGCAGCCAGTTTCTCTGCTGGTTGGTTCGGGAAAAGTTTCAGGTTGGCCATGTTTTCATGGGTCGGCATGAAAGGAACCTGCAGCTCAGGGGCGATACGAATCGACCAGTTAAAGCTGTAAGCATCACCTGTTTCACGACGGTATTCTTTCACCTGCGGCATGGCTTTCTTCATCAGACGCGCCACTTCTGCTGCGTCATCAATGATGATTTTGTAGTGCTTGCGTGCGGTTTCGCCCAGGGTGTTAACGATGAAATCATCCAGCACACGGAAGTAATCTGCGCTCTCTTTTGGCCCGGTCAGGATCAACGGAAGCACCTGATCGCTGTTATGCGGGTTCATCAAAATGCCCAGCAGATACAGTAGCTCTTCCGCAGTACCGACCCCGCCTGGGAAGATCACAATGCCATGTGCAATACGCACAAAGGCTTCGAGGCGCTTTTCGATATCCGGCATGATGATCAGTTCATTGACCAACGGGTTCGGGGGCTCTGCCGCAATAATGGATGGCTCTGTCAGGCCGATAAAACGGCTGTCGTGGTAGCGCTGCTGTGCATGGCCGACGGCGGCCCCTTTCATTGGCGCTTCCATTACGCCAGGCCCGCAACCGGTGCAAATGTTCAGTTCACGCAGACCCATTTGGGTCCCTACGTTACGGCAATACTGATACTCCACTGCATTAATGGAGTGGCCACCCCAACACACCACGGTATTGGGATACTCGCCGATGTGCAGCGCGCGGGCATTACGCAGAATAGAAAACACCTGGTTGGTGATGTGCGCGGAATCATCGGCATTTTGTTGATCGCTGCGCTCAAGTTGGCCATTCACAAACAGAATGTCGCGCAGCACGGCAAACAGGTTGGCTTGCAGCGAGCGGATAATTCGCCCATCGACAAACGCCTCTTCCGGCGGATTAATCAGCTCAAGTTTTACCCCGCGCTCACGGCGTAACACATTGATATCAAAGTTTTCAAAGCGGGAAAGCAGTTCCTGACTACTGTCGGTCTGGCTGCCGGAATTCAGCACCGCCAGCGAGCAGTTACGAAACAGTTGGTAAAGGTCGCTACTGGCGGTTTGCTTCAGCATGTCGACTTCCAACTGGGAGAGCAGATCCATTGAGCCAAGAGGGCTAATATGTGTAATCAAGAGAACTCCTTTACACGCAAAGGCGTGACTGATGACGCTGCGCTTAACTGACTGAACGCAGTGACGAAAATCCTTGGAACGCAGGTTTGACTCCTCGCGCCTTTGACAGAGTAACGTTGTCCGCGGTGAATGCTCAAGTGCATCCGCGCATCCGTGCAGCGGCCTGCGAGGTGCCTCGCAATCTGTTACTGGCGAACCAAGCGGGAGAAAGTGGGAGAGAAGGGCACATTGCTACGCCAGGGATTGATATCCAACCCACCACGGCGCGTGTAACGTGCGTAAACAGTGAGGCATTCTGGCAGGCAAAAGCGCTGAATGTCGTTAAAAATGCGCTCAACGCACTGCTCATGGAATTCATTGTGTTGACGGAAAGAGATCAAATAGCGCAGCAGAGCTTCACGATCAATGCGTGGGCCTTTGTAGCGAATCATCACTGAACCCCAATCGGGCTGATGTGTAATCAGGCAGTTCGATTTCAGCAAATGGCTCACCAGGGTTTCTTCAACCACTTCGCTTCCCGCTGCCTGCGCTAAATAGTCGGCATTGAAAGCATAGTCTTGGATTTCGATATCCTGCTCGTCAATCACTTCGCCGTTGAAATGGCCAATCGGCTGACCTTCGACTTCACTCAGGCGAAAGAGCGCAACGCCAACTTCACCGTTGGCGCAGGCACGTAAGTCGCGTTCCAGCGTTTGGCGCACTTCACCCCAGTCGGCGAAAACCGTCTGGTTAAAACTGTTAAGATAAAGCTTGAAGCTCTTGGACTCGATCAGGTTTTCGCTATCGGCGCGGAGTACGACTTCGCCCACTGCTACCTGCGGCACGCCTTTGCTGTTCAGCCAGGAGAGTTCGTACAGTGTCCAGATATCGGCGCCCTGGAATGGCAAATTATCCGGGTAAAGCCCAAGCGGTTCACGATTCAGGCTGCGCGGCACGGATTGCAACAGCGTGTTATCGTAGCGATCAACATAAGCCGTGGGCTTACCTAAGGTCAGGCCGCTTAATGCCTGATCGCGGTTTTCAGAAGACATATCGGTTACCACTAAATTCCATCAAAGTGGCTAAGTGTAACCGATCATAAGCGAGAAGATGAATGATGCAGCAAACCGCAGACGCCCTGCGTGAATTTACCGCCCGTTATGTTCAGCTATGGCAACAACAATCCGGCCAGCTGCCTGCCAGTGCCGATCTGTTAGGTGTGCCTTCACCCTGCATTGTAAGCACACTGGAAGATCGCGTGTTATGGCAGCCACAACCCTTTACGCTGCCAGCGACGCTGGAAGCGGTTGAGCGCGCGCTGGATATTCAGTTGCAACCAGAGATCACTGCCTTCTACACGTCACAATTTGCCGGTGATATGACGGCCAGCTTTGAGCAGCGGCCAATTACGCTATTACAGGTGTGGAGTGAATCAGACTTTACCCGCTTGCAGGAAAACCTGATTGGGCATTTGGTGATGAAGCGCCGCCTGAAACAGAGTCCAACATTGTTTATTGCCACAACTGAATCAGAACAGGATGTGATTGCCGTCTGCAACTTAACCGGCGAAGTTATTCTGGAACAGCCTGGTAGTAAAAATCGTCAGGTTCTGGCGGCGGATGTTCAGATATTTCTTAATGCTTTACAACCGCTTACTGCCTGATTAGCAGAGTTAAGATATCTGTTTTGTAAGAGATCTCTCACATCGTGTGTGAGAGATCGCTAGATCATTTTGCAGCCTTCTGGAAGGCTTCGATGTAAAAATATTGTGAATCATGAGCTTATAGCGTTTCTCCTAAAGAGATAATCTGACTCAATCTATTAACGCCTCTTACTAGCTTGTTATTGCGATGGTTTCTGACAGAATAGTCACCACTGGCAGGAAGCCAGGGATGAAGAGACGTTCAGGAGAATGTCAGCCAAGCGGCAGGAGCGTAACGGAGCTTACGACACACGGAAGGCTTCAGGATGAAGCAGGACACTCAGGATTGAGTTAAGGACACCTCCAGGATGGAGAATGAGAGCCACGTTGGATGTGGTGGGCCAGGATGCTAAGGACAAATGTCATGATGACAGGCAATGGAAAGCGCAGGAACAGTTGTCATGGATGAGCAGGGAGCACAGCGGTGGCGGGAATGCTGCAAACGAAACCGGGAGCACTGTAATCACAGTGCTCCCTTTTTTTATGGCTTTTTTGCGCATTGACTGACTAGTGATATGCTTGCCGCCCAATTTTCTCTGGAGGTGGCGTATGTCGTCGCAAATGATTATTCAACGGCTGCAGCAGGTCGAAGCGGTGATGCGCGAACATGACCACTGGCAGACCCAGCCCCCTGAAGCGGAAGCCTTCGCCAGCAGCGAGCCTTTTTGTCTCGATACACTTGAGCCGCTGGAATGGCTGCAGTGGGTGCTTATCCCTCGTTTTCACGCCTTGATTGAAGCGGGTGCACCGCTGCCACAAAATTTCGCCGTCACGCCTTATTATGAAGTTTCACTGGCAGACAGCACGCCAGGTCACGCTGCGCTGCTACTGGCACTGGGCCAGTTTGACGCACTGTTTCAGGACCCGACTGCCTGATGCTGGAAATCCTCTACCAAGATGAATGGCTGGTTGCCGTCAATAAACCGTCCGGTTGGCTGGTGCACCGCAGTTGGCTGGATCGCGACGAAAAAGTGGTGGTGATGCAAACGGTGCGCGATCAAATTGGTCAGCACGTTTTCACCGTTCATCGTCTCGATCGCCCGACCTCAGGTGTGTTGTTGATGGCCTTGTCCAGCGAAGTGGCCCATCTGTTATCACAGCAGTTCGAGCAGCATCAAATGCAGAAAACCTATCACGCGGTGCTGCGCGGCTGGCTCGACGGCAGCGCGACACTCGATTATCCGCTGATGGAAGAGCTGGATAAGATAGCCGATAAGTTTGCCAACCAGGAACGTACTGCTCAGGATGCCGTGACGGATTATCGCTCACTGGCGCAGGTGGAAATGCCCGTCGCCATTAGCCGCTACAACAGTGCCCGCTACACCCTGGTAGAGATGTCTCCGCATACCGGTCGTAAACATCAGCTGCGTCGCCATATGGTGCATTTGCGCCATCCAATCATTGGCGACAGCGCCCACGGCGATCTGCGTCAAAATCGTGGTGCTGCTGAGCATTTTGGGATGAATCGTTTGATGCTGCACGCCAGCAGCCTCAGCCTTACTCATCCGGTTACCGGTGAGCCGCTGGTGATTCGTGCAGGCCTGGATCGCGTCTGGCAGCAAATGCTGCAACACTTTGGCTGGCAGGATCAGATCCCTGAGGTTCCCAGGGTTGAGTTTGCCGACGAGGCAGTCCAGGATAAGCCAACAGAATAAAGGAGCGGCAAGATGGCAAAGATTGGCATTTTTACAGGTACGGTTTACGGCAACGCGCTGCTGGTGGCTGAAGAGTCTCAGCCGGTGCTGGAAGAGCAAGGCCATGAAGTGAAGGTGTTTGAAGATGCAACGCTGGCCGACTGGCAGGCTTACAGCAAAGACGTGATTCTCATCGTGACCTCAACCACCGGTCAGGGGGATTTCCCCGACAATATCGCGCGTTTATATGTGAAAGTTCGCGATGAGTTGGGCTATCAGCCAGAGCTGCGCTATGGCGTGATCGCGCTGGGTGACAGCAGCTATGACAATTTCTGCGGCGCGGGTAAAACCTTCGATGCCACCTTGCAAGAGCAGAGCGCGCAACGTATTGGCGAAGTGCTGCTGGTGGATGCAACAGAAGATCCAGAGCCAGAATCGGTGACCACGCCTTGGGTGGAGAGCTGGGGTAAATTGTTGTAATTGATGAAATAGATGTTGCCCTCTCCCGCAAGCGGGAGAGGGGGCACTCTGTGCGGCTCTGGCAGTAAAGGTGGGACTGTTTTGCTTCAGAATGTTCGGTCGGTTTCCTCTCCCGCTTGCGGGAGAGGGTTAGGGTGAGGGGAAAGGTTACGTCACCGGCGCCGGATTAAACACCGCCAGCTGATTACGAATCCCCCAACGATCGGACCATGTCTGCTTACGACCGCTGGCGATCTCCAGAATTAATTCAAACAACCGCCAGCCGACCTGCTCAATGCTCTCTTCGCCGGTCGCTATGGTGCCTGCATTAATATCCATCAAATCATGCCAACGCTCAGCCAGCGCATTACGCGTGGCCATCTTGATCACCGGAATAGCGGCTAAACCATAGGGCGTGCCGCGACCTGTGGTAAACACCTGCAAGGTGATACCGGATGCCATCTGTTGGGTGCCACATACAAAGTCACTGGCTGGCGTGGCGGCATAGATCAAGCCACGTTGGGTCGGACGCTGACCGGGTGACAGCACTTCCACAATCGGGCTGCGACCTGACTTGGCAATCGAACCCAGCGCTTTTTCCACCACGTTAGCCAGGCCGCCTTTTTTATTGCCCGGTGAAGGGTTAGCGCTGCGATCAGTCTGCCCCTGGCTGAGGTAGTCGTCATACCACGCCATCTCTTCCAGCAGGCGTTTGCCCACGCTTTCATCTACTACTCGGGGTGTCAGCAGATGAATGGCATCACGCACTTCGGTAACCTCGGAAAACATCACTGTTGCCCCGCAGCGCACCAGCAAATCCGAGGCGAAACCCACGGCGGGATTGGCAGTCACACCCGAGAAGGCGTCACTGCCACCGCACTGCGTGCCGATCACCAACGCTGAAGCCGGGCAGGTTTCACGCTGGCGCTGGTTCAGCTTTTTCAAATGGCGCTCGGCCACCTGCAGAATTTCATCCACCATCGCGCCGAAGCCGACATGCCGTTCGTCTTGCAAACGCACAATGTCATGGTCATCCAGCGAAATTGCCTGCACGTCGGGTGTGCCGGTGAGCAATCGCTCGGGTTGCAGCTTCTCGCAACCCAGGCTGACGATCATCACTTCGCCACCGAAATTAGGATTGAGCGCAAGGTTATGAATGGTGCGGATCGGCACCACAGCCGCAGGGGCGTTGATCGCCACACCACAACCATAGAGATGATTTAAGGCGACAACGCCATCAACGTTGGGATAGCGCGGCAGTAAATCGCGTTCAATCATCTGCACAACGTAATCCACAACCCCAGCGACGCAGTGCACGCTGGTGGTGATGCCTAACAGATTGCGGGTGCCGACACTGCCATCAGCGTTGCGATAGCCTTCAAAAGTGTAGCCTTCCAGCGGGGGCAGTGCCGGAGGCACATTGTTGGCCAATGGCAGGCTGTTTAGCGGTGGCGCTTCGGGTAACGCCACCAGAGATTCTTCAATCCAGCTGCCTTGGGCGATGGGGCGCAGGGCGGTGCCAATCACTTCGCCATAGCGCAGAATCGCACCGTTTTCAGGGATATCAACCAGCGCCACTTTATGCCCTTGCGGGACATGCTCTGTGAGCTGCAGGCCATCGTCAAAGCGCGTGCCAGCAGGTAGACCCTGATTATTAACCACGATCGCCACGTTATCGGCGTCATGTACTTTTATATAAAGCGGTTTTTCTGTAAGCGGTCGGTTCATTGCTCACCTTCCAGTTCGTCGCACTGTACATGGCAGCGCGGTGTAAATGCTTCCATCACGACATCATTTTTTGCCAGCCTCAGTATATGCAGGGGTATTGGGCGGCGCATTGTGCAACTGACTGGCATTAAGCACTTTTATTGGCTGAGTTTGGGACGTTTTGCCAAACGCAAGTGAAGAGACTCACAAAGTGCGCACCCATAGTCTGCTTTTTAATCAATTTGACCATGCGTGATGTGGTTCCGTGAGCCATGCCGCAGCGTTATGTGCAGATGCCATAAATTCTTTGCTAATTGACCTGCATTGTCGGGCGTCCTTCCAGTGTTTCGCCTCCATGCTGTTCCTATACTGATTCTCGTTCTTCAAACGTTTGGTTATTTGTCACGACGCATCATCGTTTTGCCACAACAACAATCGCCGTGTTTAACCCGACATCATTCTGATACCCAACGCGATGTGTATGCAGTCAGAGTGAATGTAGCGTTCGCTATATTTCAGGAGTGCAGCATGAATAGTTTCAGCCAGACAGCGGAAGCCGTGCAAAAACGCACCAATGCCCGTTACTGGATTGTGGTGATGTTATTTATCGTCACGTCGTTCAACTACGGTGACCGCGCAACCATCTCGATTGCCGGTTCTGCCATGTCTAAAGATATCGGCCTCGACTCGGTCGGTCTCGGATATATCTTCTCCGCCTTCTCATGGGCTTACGTGATTGGGCAAATTCCTGGCGGCTGGCTGCTCGACCGCTTTGGTTCAAAACGCGTCTACTTCTGGAGCATTTTCCTGTGGTCGCTGTTTACTTTGCTGCAAGGTTTCGTTGACCTGTTCAGTGGCTTTGGCATCGTCATTTCACTGTTCCTGTTGCGCTTCCTGGTTGGCCTGGCGGAGGCACCTTCGTTCCCCGGCAACAGCCGCATTGTGGCAGCCTGGTTCCCGGCACAAGAGCGCGGCACTGCCGTGGCGATATTCAACTCGGCACAGTATTTCGCCACGGTGATTTTCGCCCCAATCATGGGCTGGCTGGTGGCGGAAGTGGGCTGGGCGCATGTGTTCTGGTTCATGGGCGGACTGGGCATCATCCTCAGCTTCGTCTGGCTGAAGTTTATGCATGATCCGAATAACCACCCTGGCGTGAACAAAGCCGAGTTGGAGTACATGGAGCAAGGCGGCGCACTGATCAATATGGATGCCAAAAAATCAGAGCGCAAAGTGAGCTGGGATGAAAAGTGGTATCAAATCAAGCAGCTACTCTCGACCCGCATGATGTGGGGCATCTATCTCGGCCAGTATTGCGTTAACGCACTGACCTACTTCTTTATCACCTGGTTCCCGGTGTATCTGGTGCAGGCACGCGGCATGTCAATCCTGAAAGCAGGCATGATCGCCTCGATTCCGGCTATCTGTGGCTTCCTGGGCGGGGTGTTGGGCGGTGTGATTTCCGACTACCTGATGCGTAAAACCGGTTCACTGAATATTGCGCGTAAAACCCCGATTGTGGTTGGCATGCTGCTCTCTATCAGCATGGTGATGTGTAACTACACCGAAACAGAGTGGGTCGTGGTGCTGTTTATGGCGCTGGCCTTCTTCGGTAAAGGCATTGGTGCGTTGGGCTGGGCGGTGATGGCGGATACCGCACCGAAAGAGATCAGCGGGTTAAGCGGCGGTTTGTTCAACATGTTTGGCAACTTCTCCGGCATCGTCACGCCGATTGCCATTGGCTACATCATCGCGGCATCCGGTTCTTTCGAGGGGGCGCTGATTTATGTCGGCATTCACGCCTTTGTTGCTGCGTTTAGCTTCCTGTTCATTACGGGCGATATCAAACGCATCGAACTCAAACATCGGGCATAAGGACTGAGTATGAACACGCAAAGTACCCCGGTGATCACCGATATGCAGGTGATCCCGGTTGCCGGTTACGACAGCATGCTGCTGAACATTGGCGGCGCACACAGCGCCTGTTTTACCCGCAATATCGTGGTGTTAACCGATAGCGCTGGCCATACCGGCGTGGGTGAAGCGCCAGGTGGTGAGACCATCTATCAAACGCTGGTCGAAGCGATTCCACAGGTTAAAGGCCAGCAGGTGGCTCGCATGAATCGCCTGGTGCAGCAGGTGCACAAAGGCAACCAGTCTGCGGATTTCGACACCTTTGGCAAAGGTGCCTGGACGTTTGAACTGCGCGTCAATGCCGTGGCTGCGCTGGAAGCAGCACTGCTCGACCTGTTGGGTCAGTGTCTTGGCGTGCCGGTGGCAGAATTGCTTGGCCCCGGTCAACAGCGCGATGAAGTCACGGTGCTGGGCTATCTGTTTTACCTTGGCGATCGTCGCAAAACCGATTTGCCGTATCTGACCGGCGAAGGCGCCAGTCACGACTGGTATCACCTGCGTCATCAGGAAGCGTTGACACCGGAGGCGGTGGTTCGTCTGGCAGAAGCGGCACAGGACAAATACGGCTTCAAAGATTTCAAACTCAAGGGCGGTGTATTGCCGGGCGAGCAGGAAATTGAATCGGCGGCCGCGCTGAAGAAGCGCTTCCCGGATGCTCGTATCACAGTCGATCCCAACGGAGCCTGGACACTCGATGAAGCGATTCGCTTGTGCAAAGGCATGGGTGATGTGCTGACTTACGCCGAAGATCCGTGCGGTGCTGAACAAGGTTATTCCGGGCGTGAAGTGATGGCCGAATTCCGTCGCGCCACCGGGTTGCCGGTCGCCACCAATATGATCGCCACCAACTGGCGTGAGATGAATCATGCGGTGATGCTCAACTCCGTGGATATCCCACTGGCGGATCCACATTTCTGGACGCTAAGTGGCGCGGTGCGAGTCGCGCAGCTGTGTGACGACTGGGGCCTGACCTGGGGTTGCCACTCTAACAACCACTTCGACATTTCTCTGGCAATGTTTACCCACGTTGGCGCTGCTGCACCGGGTAAACCCACGGCGATTGATACCCACTGGATTTGGCAGGAGGGCGATCAGCGCCTGACCAAAGAGCCACTGCAAATCCGCAACGGCAAAATTGCCGTGCCGGACAAACCAGGGCTGGGTGTTGAGCTGGATTGGGACCGTATCCACCAAGCCAATGCCCTCTACAAATCCCTGCCGGCGGGCGCACGTAATGACGCCACGGCAATGCAGTATCTGGTTCCCGGTTGGTCATTCGACCGCAAGCGCCCGGCCTTCGGTCGCAGTCATGCATAAGGAGCAGGAAATGAGTCAGACCCCGAAAATTACCTCGTTGCAGGTCATTCCAGTGGCCGGTCACGACAGTATGTTGCTCAACCTGAGTGGCGCCCATTCGCCGTTCTTCACTCGCAACATCGTCATCATCAAAGATAACGCCGGCCATACCGGCGTGGGTGAAATTCCTGGCGGCGAGAAGATTCGTCAGACGCTGGAAGACGCGGCGGCACTGGTGGTGCAGAAAACCGTCGGCGAATATAAAAACATTCTCAACCTGGTGCGCAGTACCTTTGCCGATCGCGACTCTGCCGGACGCGGCAACCAGACCTTTGACCTGCGTACCACCATTCATGTGGTCACCGGCATCGAAGCCGCGTTGCTGGATCTGCTCGGCCAGCATCTTGGTGTCAATGTGGCGTCACTGCTCGGTGATGGTCAGCAACGTGACCGCGTCGAAATGCTCGGTTACCTGTTCTACGTTGGCGATCGGAAGAAAACCTCGCTGGCGTATCAGAGCCAGGAAAATGATAAATGCGACTGGTATCGCCTACGCCATGAAGAAGCACTGACGCCGGAAACCGTGGTGCGTCTGGCGGAAGCGGCGTATGAGAAATACGGTTTCAACGATTTCAAACTCAAAGGCGGTGTGCTGCGCGGCGGTGAAGAAGCGGAAGCGGTCACGGCGCTGGCGAAGCGTTTCCCGCAGGCGCGAGTGACACTCGATCCCAACGGCGCATGGTCTTTAAATGAGGCAATTCTGCTCGGTAAGCAACTGAAAGGTGTGCTGGCGTATGCGGAAGATCCTTGTGGTGCAGAGCAGGGCTATTCCGGTCGTGAAGTGATGGCGGAATTCCGCCGTGCCACGGGCCTGCCTACGGCGACAAACATGATCGCCACCGACTGGCGTCAAATGGGCCACACGCTGTCACTGCAGTCCGTGGACATCCCGCTGGCCGATCCTCACTTCTGGACCATGCAAGGTTCGGTGCGCGTGGCGCAGATGTGTCACGACTTTGGCCTGACCTGGGGTTCACACTCCAACAACCACTTCGACATTTCACTGGCGATGTTCACCCATGTCGCCGCGGCCGCGCCGGGTGCTATCACCGCCATCGATACCCACTGGATCTGGCAGGAAGGCAATCAGCGTCTGACCAAAGAGCCGTTCCAGATCAAAGGCGGCATGGTGCAGGTCCCACAAAAACCGGGGCTGGGCGTGGAGCTGGATATGGATCAGGTGATGCAAGCCAACGCGCTGTATCAGAAACACGGTTTAGGTGCGCGCGATGATGCGCAGGCTATGCAGTTCCTCGTACCGAACTGGACCTTTGATAACAAACGTCCGTGCCTGGTGCGCTAACGATTCCGGCACCCCGTGCGGGTGCCTGCTGTAACCGACAGGAGTAACGACAATGAGCAATGCCTGGCCGAACCATTTTCGTCGCCGTTTACTGGCAGGGGAAACTCTGATTGGTAGCTGGTGTGCACTTGCCAGCCCGATTTCAACTGAAGTATTGGGACTGGCGGGCTTTGACTGGCTGGTACTGGATGGCGAACATGCGCCAAACGACATTACCACTTTCATTCCGCAGTTGATGGCGTTGAAAGGTAGCCACAGTGCGCCGGTGGTGCGTCCGCCATGCAATGAACCGATCATTATTAAGCGTTTGCTGGATATCGGTTTCTACAACTTCCTGGTGCCGTTTGTGGAAACCGAGGAAGAGGCGATTCGTGCCGTGGCATCTACACGCTATCCGCCGGTGGGGATCCGCGGCGTATCCGTTTCGCATCGCAGCAACATGTACGGCACGCTGCCGGAATACAACGCCACCATCAATGACAACATCACGGTGCTGGTGCAGATCGAAACGCAGCAGGCAGTCGACAACATTGATGCGATTGCCGCAGTGGATGGCGTGGATGGCATTTTTGTCGGTCCGGGTGACTTGTCTGCCGCGCTTGGCTATCTCGGCCAGCCTGCGCATCCTGAAGTATTGAAAGTGATTAAGCACATCTTTGAACGTGCCAAAGCGGCGGGCAAACCGAGCGGCATTCTTGCCCCGGTGGAAGCGGATGCGCGCCGTTATCTGGAATGGGGTGCCACTTTTGTTGCGGTGGGCAGCGATTTGGGTGTGTTCCGTAACGCCACGCAGGCGTTGTGCGACAAATTTAAGAAATAACTGACATAGGGGAAAGGCAATGAAAATTGGATTTATCGGCCTCGGTATTATGGGCAAACCGATGAGTAAAAACCTGGTGAAAGCCGGTTATTCACTGGTAGTACGTGACCACAATGTCAGCAACGAAGCCGAACTGGTGGAGCTGGGTGCAACCGTGGCGAAAACGCCAAAAGAGGTGGCTGAACAGGTGGATGTGGTGATCACTATGGTGCCCAATTCACCACAGGTTAAAGAAGTCTGCCTGGGCACCAATGGCATTATCGAAGGGGCCAAACCGGGGCTGATCGTCATCGATATGAGTTCCATCGCGCCATTAGCCAGCCGCGAAGTGCACGATGCGTTGGCAGAAAAAGGCATCAAGATGCTTGATGCGCCGGTGAGCGGTGGCGAGCCTAAAGCGATTGAAGGCACCTTGTCAGTGATGGTCGGTGGCGATAAAGCGGTGTTTGACCAGTGCTACGACATCATGAAAGCGATGGCGGGTTCGGTGGTGCATACCGGAGATATCGGTGCAGGCAACGTCACTAAGCTGGCAAACCAGGTGATTGTGGCGCTTAACATCGCTGCCATGTCAGAAGCCCTGTCGCTGGCGACCAAAGCGGGCGTGAATCCTGAACTGGTTTATCAGGCCATTCGCGGCGGACTGGCGGGCAGCACGGTGCTGGACGCCAAAGCGCCAATGGTGCTGGATCGTAATTTCAAGCCAGGTTTCCGCATTGATCTGCATATCAAAGACTTAGCCAATGCACTGGATACTTCACATGGCATTGGCGCCCATCTGCCATTGACTGCCGCGGTGATGGAGATGATGCAGGCGCTGAAGGTGGATGGCAAAGGCACTTCCGACCATAGCGCGCTGGCTTGCTATTATGAAAAATTAGCTCAGGTAGAGATCACCCGGTAGTTTGCACGTCCGGTGTCTGAGGATGCCGGACCGCTTACTGCATTAGCCGGACGGAAAACCGTCATTCACCGCGCTCGGATTGCCTATGAAAATTGTCATCGCACCGGATTCATATAAAGAGAGTTTGTCTGCCCTGGAAGTGGCTTCGGCAATAGAAGCGGGATTTAGCGAAATCTTTCCCGAAGCCGAATACGTAAAAATACCGGTCGCCGACGGGGGGGAAGGCACGGTAGAAGCGATGGTGGCCGCCACACAAGGTAGCCTTGTCAGGTTGAATGTCACTGGACCGTTGGGCGCGCCAGTGGAGGCCTTTTATGGCTTATCCGGCGATGCGCGCACGGCATTTATCGAAATGGCTGCCGCGAGTGGATTGGAGTTGGTGCCGCCCGCACAGCGCGATCCGCTGATGACCAACTCTTTCGGTACCGGCGAGTTGATTAAAAACGCACTCGACCGTGGCGTGGACCATATCATCATCGGCATTGGTGGCAGCGCCACCAACGATGGCGGATCCGGCATGATGCAGGCGCTCGGCGCGCGCTTGCTGGATAAGCAGGGCAATGAGATTGCTTTCGGCGGTGGGGCATTACCGCAGCTGGCACGGATTGAGATCGATCAGCTGGATGCCCGCCTGCAGCAGTGTCGCATTGAAGTCGCCTGCGATGTGACCAACCCCCTAACCGGTGAAGATGGCGCGTCGGCGATTTTCGGCCCGCAAAAGGGCGCAACGCCGGAACTGGTGAAGCAGTTGGATCAGGCGCTGGAACATTATGCGGGCATTATTCATCGCGATCTGGATATTGATGTGCTGCACATTGCTGGTGGTGGTGCCGCCGGTGGCATGGGTGCGGCGCTGCATGCATTTTGCCAGGCTGAGTTGCGCCGAGGCATTGAAATTGTCACTGAAGCGTTGGGGTTAGCCGAGCAGGTGAAAGATGCCGATTTAGTGATCACTGGCGAAGGACGGATTGATAGCCAGACGATTAACGGCAAAGTGCCGATTGGCGTGGCAAAGGTCGCCAAACAATTCAATAAACCGGTAATTGGCATTGCGGGCAGCTTGACGGCGGACGTCGGCGTGGTGCATCAGCACGGGCTGGATGCGGTGTTTAGCGTGCTGTTCAGCATTGGCTCACTGGAAGATGCGCTGGCCAATGCGGCACAGAATGTGCGGCTCACGGCGCGCAATGTCGCCGCGACCATTAAGGCAGGGCAAGGGTTGTAATGAATGTTGGCCCTCACCCCAGATCTCTCCCACATAGTGGGAGAGGGAGCAGATCCAGCGATATTGAATGTCAGTGTAAATTTTAAATAACCGCAGTTAACTGTCCCCTCTCCCCCTTGCGGGAGAGGGTTAGGGTGAGGGGCACTGAGGGCAACAACAGCCAAACATCATCTCGCCCCTAACACTTTCCGCGCTTCCCTTGCCACGTTCGCCATCTCGTCACTCAGTTCCAGCAGTTCAGGCTCCAGCGCCGCGATATCACTCTCCTGATGCAAACTCTTCTCCAACTGCTGGCACAGCTGTTTCAGGCGAGGCACGCCGCTGTAGCTGGCGCTGCCGTGCAGCTTATGGATAATTTCGCGCAGCCCCGCCACATCATTGCTCGCAATAAAATGCTCCACGCGTTCTTCCACTTCGGGCAGAAAATCCAGCAGCATTTGCAGTAAGTCGCGCGCCAAATCCGGCTTGTTGGCTGCCTGGCGCAAGGCCAGCGTCCAGTCGAGAGACGGTGCGACGTTCGGCTGTGTTGGCTGAGCCGGGACGCTATTCGGTGCATAACGTTGCAGCAGTTGGTTCAGCTTGTTTTCATCGATGGGCTTCGCCAGATAGTCGTTCATGCCTGCGCCAATCAGCTGCTCGCGCTCACCATCCAAAGCATGTGCGGTGACGGCCACAATCGGCGTATTGGCGTGCAGCGGCAGGCTACGGATGATTTCACTGGCACGGATCCCATCGATATCGGGCATCTGAATGTCCATCAGGATTACATCCAGCTTGTGCAACCGCGCCTGGCGGATCGCCTGTTCCGCGTTGTCGCACAGTATGATGTGCTGCACCTGCTCCTCCAGCAGTGCGCCAATCAGTTTCAGGTTGGCAGGGTTGTCGTCCACCGCCATCACCGTCAGCGGTTGGCGAGCGCTGCGCGCGGGCACATCGCTGTCTCGACTGTGCAAATCCAGCAGCATCGGCAGCAGGCGCGTCAGAGAGATGGGTTTAGCAATGCATCCCGCAATGCCACGCGCACGAAGATCGTCCGCAAACAGCATCATTTCGCTCGGCAGCGCCAGCAGCACCGAATCGGCGCGTGACCGCAGGCGCTCAATCAATGCATCAGACAGGGTCGCGGGATGGGGTTCATTAACCGGTAATCCCATTAGCAGTAGCGGGAAATCTGCGTCGGGCATCTCTTCCAGCGTGGCGAAATGCTGTACCTGCAACGGCGTAATGCTGAGCATCTCCCGCACCGCTTTGGCGACTGCGGCGTGGGGTTCAATGTAGGCGAGCGGGACGGGGCGCAAATCATCCAGCATACGAGGAATTGGCGGTGCATTAGGATTGAGATCGAGATGGATATGCACCCAGAAGGTCGAGCCCTGATTATGACGGCTGTGGAAGGCGATCTCGCCACCCATCTCACTCACCAGTTTCTGGGTAATCACCAGACCTAATCCCGTGCCGCCATGGCGACGCGAGATACTGGCATCCGCCTGACGGAATGCCTGGAAAAGCTGCGACTGCTGCTGCTCTGAGATACCAATGCCAGTGTCATGAACCTGCAGTTCCAGCTCCACCCGTGTTGTGCTGATACTGCGCAGTTCTACGCGTAAATCGATGTGGCCGCGTTCGGTGAACTTGATCGCGTTACCCAGCAGATTGATCAGGATTTGCTGCAAGCGTAACGGGTCACCAATCACATTGTCTGGTACCTGTTTCTCCAGACAAACGGTGATCTCCAGACCTTTTTCATGGGCCGAAGGTGCCAATAGCACCAGGGTTTCATCCAGCGTGGCGCGCAGCGGGAAGGGGATCGACTCCAGCACCAGCTTGCCCGCTTCCAGCTTCGAGAAGTCGAGCACATCATTAATAATGCTCAGTAGGTTGTTGGCGGAACGTTCGATGGTGCTCATGTAATCGCGTTGGTTGGTACTGAGGCCGGTTTTCAGCATCTGACGCGTAAAGCCAATCACGCCATTTAGCGGCGTACGCAACTCGTGGGACATGTTGGCGAGGAATTCTGATTTGATACGCGCCGCTTCCTGGGCGCGCTTTTTCGCCAGATCCAGCTCGACGTTTTGAATCTCCAGCTGTTCCAGCGTTTCGCGTAAATCGTAGGTCGCCTGATCGATATTTTGCTGCATCTCTTCGTGATAGGCGGTCAGCGACATCGCCATCGCGTTGATGCCATTTTTCAGGATACTCAGCTCGCCCAGCATATACCCATCTACACGGCTGTCGAGCTGGCCACGGCGGATACGGTCAACCGTGGAGACCATATTGCGAATCGGCCCCGTGACATCGCGCATCAGGCGATAGGCAAACAGCATGGCGATACACAAGCAGAACAGCAGCAGCAGAGTGGCGACGAACACCTCTTTATACTGCTCCAGCCGCACGGATTGCAGATCCAGTTCGATGGCGACATAGCCGAGTGGATTGCCCGCCGGTTTGGCATCTTCGCCCGGCAGCTCATCCACGGAGTAGCGTTCAGAGATAATCGGCGTGCGCAGCACCATTACACTGCCGTGACGCTCAACGGAGACGCCATCCTCCAGCGTCGAGATATCCTCTTTTTGCAGCAGCGCGAGATTTTGATTGTTGTTTGAGGTGACGTAGATGTGATTGTTGTTGTCGAAAATGGTAATGGCACGGACAATATCCGAATGACGACGATGCAACAGGCTGACCAACTCGCGAATCGCATCGCGGTTGTGCCAGGTCATGCCATATTCGCTCGATACGGCCAGCGGCTCGATGATGTTCGAGCCCGCGTCGCGTACCTGATGCTGTAATTCGTTATAGCGGTGAACCACGAAGAAGGTACTGAGCAGCAGGCCAATCATTAGCGTTGGCGCCAGTATCAAAATCATCATTCGCGCCCGCAGGCTGTATTTGGTCATAATTGTGGCCTGGCGACTCCTGGCATTTTTATCCCTGTGCTCGTTCCGGTAGCGGCGGCACACCCAATTAATATAGAGAATTCACAACACTATGGCGCAATTTTACTCCGCAAAACAGCGCGTGACGACTAAGCAACGTATTACCGTCACCATTGAAGACCTTGATCCCTTCGGACAAGGTGTTGCGCGCCATAAAGGTAAGGCGATGTTTGTCAGCGGCGCGCTGCCGGGTGAACAGGCTGAGGTCACGGTGCTGGAGGACAAACGTCAGTACGCGCGAGCCAAAGCCAATAAGATCACCAACCCAAGTGCGCAGCGTGAGAAACCGCGCTGTGTGCATTTCGGCGTGTGCGGCGGCTGCCAGCAGCAACATGCGGCGGTTGAACTGCAGGAGGAAAGTAAAGCGCGCGCGCTCAGCCGCATGCTCAACCGGGATACGCTCTTGCCGGTGCGTGTGGATGAAATCATCAGCGGTGCCCCTTGGGGCTATCGCCGTCGTGCGCGTTTGGGGTTGCAGTGGCAACCAAAACAGCAACGTTTGCAGATGGGATTCCGTCAGGCGGCGAGTAATGATCTGGTGGCGTTAACTCAGTGCCCCGTTTTGGTGCCCGAGCTTGAGGCATTATTGCAACCCTTGCACCGCTGCCTCAGCAGCTTAAATGCGGTCAGGCGTTTGGGCCACCTGGAGCTGGTACTGGCCGATAATGGGCCGCTGATGGTGCTGCGTCATCTTGATGCATTGTCCGCTGGCGATCGTGCAAAACTGGAACGCTTTTCGCATGAGCACAAGTTGATGTGTTATCTGGCCAACGGCAGTGACAGCTTGCAGCCGCTGGGCGAATACGCACCTTTCTACCAATCTTATGATTTAAAACTGACTTTTAGCCCGCAAGATTTTATTCAGGTTAATGACGGCGTGAATCAGCAGATGGTGGCGAAAGCCATTGAATGGCTGGATCTGCAGCCAGACGATCGGGTGCTGGATCTGTTTTGCGGTATGGGTAACTTCACATTGCCGGTAGGAAAGTTCGTACAAAATGCCGTGGGTGTGGAGGGTGTTGCAGCATTAGTCCGCCAGGCAGCGTATAATGCTGAACTGAATAATCTTAAAAATGTCCGCTTTTTCCAGCACAACCTGGAGGAAGATGTTGCCCACCAGCCTTGGGCAGCGCAGGGTTTCAACAAGGTGTTACTGGATCCAGCACGCGCTGGCGCCGCCGGTGTGATGTCGCATGTGGTTAAACTTGCGCCGCAACGTGTGGTCTATGTTTCCTGTAACCCCACAACACTTGCGCGCGACAGTCAGGCATTACTGTCGGCGGGCTACCATTTGGAAAGGGTCGCGATGCTGGATATGTTCCCACATACCAGCCATCTCGAATCCATGGTGCTGTTTAGCAAAACATAAGCGGCGTTTTCGTCGTTATGGCAGGAGAGGATATGGTTGCGGTTAGAAGTGCGCATTTAAATACGGAAGGGGAATTTGCCCTTGACCAGTGGATCGCCAGTTTAAATATTAATAATCCGCAATCCTGCCAGAAACTGGCGGATGCGTGGCGCTACTGTGAAGCCGAAACGCACGACCATCCAGATCAGGCTCTGTTGCTGTGGCGCGGTATTGAGATGGTGGAAATCCTCACCATGCTCAGTATGGACAACGACAGCTTACGCGCCGCGCTGCTGTTCCCGCTGGCAAATGCCGATGTGGTGAGCGAAGAAGAACTGGAAAAGTCCTTCGGTAAGGGCATTGTGTCGTTGGTTCATGGCGTGCGCGACATGGATGCCATTCGCCAGCTGAAAGCGATCCATAATGATTCCATGGCCTCAGAGCAGGTGGATAACGTCCGCCGTATGTTGCTGGCAATGGTGGAAGACTTCCGCTGCGTGGTCATTAAACTGGCCGAACGTATTGCCCATCTGCGCGAAATGAAAGATGCGCCAGAAGATGAGCGCGTGCTCGCGGCGAAAGAGAGCACCAACATCTATGCGCCGCTGGCCAACCGTCTGGGCATCGGCCAGCTCAAATGGGAGCTGGAAGATTACTGCTTCCGCTACCTGCATCCTGACGAATACAAGCGCATTGCCAAACTGCTGCACGAGCGTCGTATTGATCGCGAAAGTTATATCGATGACTTCGTCGATAATCTGCGTAAAGAGATGCAGAAAGAGGGCGTGCGTGCCGAAGTCTATGGCCGCCCGAAACACATCTACAGCATCTGGCGCAAGATGCAGAAGAAGTCGCTGGCGTTCGATGAACTGTTTGATGTTCGCGCGGTGCGTATCGTGGCGGAACGTTTGCAGGATTGTTACGGCGCTTTAGGAACCGTGCACACGCTGTTCCGCCACCTGCCAAGTGAGTTTGACGATTACGTCGCCAATCCCAAGCCCAACGGCTATCAATCGATTCATACCGTGGTGCTGGGTCCACAAGGCAAAACGGTGGAAATCCAGATTCGTACCCGCCAGATGCATGAAGATGCCGAGCTGGGTGTGGCGGCGCACTGGAAATACAAAGAAGGCCCAACCGCCGCCAATGCGCGTGGCGCAGCGGGCCATGAAGGCCGGATTGCCTGGCTGCGTAAACTGATCACCTGGCAAGAAGAGATGGCTGATTCTGGCGAAATGCTGGAAGAGGTGCGCAGCCAGGTGTTTGATGATCGCGTGTATGTGTTTACGCCTAAAGGCGATGTGGTGGATCTGCCATCCGGTTCGACGCCGCTGGACTTCGCTTACCATATTCACAGCGATATCGGACATCGTTGTATCGGTGCCAAAATCAGCGGGCGCATTGTGCCCTTTACCTATCAGTTGCAGATGGGCGATCAGATTGAAGTCATCACCCAGAAGCAGCCGAACCCGAGCCGTGACTGGCTGAATCCTAACCTCGGCTACATCACCACCAGCCGTGGGCGTTCAAAGATTCACAACTGGTTCCGTAAGCAGGATCGTGACAAGAACATTCTGGCAGGTCGTCAGATTCTTGAGAGTGAATTGAGCCAGCTGGATATCAGTTTCCGCGAGGCGGAAAAAATTCTACTGCCGCGCTACAACGTCAGTTCGCAGGACGAGTTGCTGGCGATGATTGGCGGCGGTGATATTCGCCTCAATCAGATGGTGAATTTCCTGCAGGCCAAACTCCATAAGCCGAGCGCTGAAGAGGAAGACCGTGAAGCGCTGCGTCAGCTGACGCAAAAAGCTTATACGCCAGCGCCGCGCAAAGAGGGCGGTCGTGTGGTGGTGGAGGGCGTCGGCAATCTGCTGCATCACATCGCACGCTGCTGCCAGCCGATTCCGGGCGACGATATCGTGGGCTTTATTACCCAAGGCCGGGGTATTTCCATCCACCGCGCTGATTGTGATCAGCTTAATGAGCTGATCTCACACGCCCCGGAACGTATTGTTGATGCGGTATGGGGTGAGGATTATTCCAGTGGTTATTCGCTGGTGGTGCGCGTTACGGCCAACGATCGCAGCGGTTTACTGCGTGATATCACCACCATTCTGGCGAATGAAAAAGTGAACGTACTGGGTGTTTCCAGCCGCAGCGACACCAAAAAACAGCTCGCTACCATTGATATGGATATCGAGATTTACAACCAGCAGGTGCTGGGCCGCGTGCTGGCTCGCCTCAATCAGGTGCCGGATATTATTGACGCGCGCCGCTTGAACTGATTTTTGCCAGGTCGGCATAAATGCCGACCCTACATTCATTCGGTGCGTCGTAGGGTCGCCATTTATGGCGACCTTTTCCATTTTTAACCGCTAAGGATCTCCCTCATGACAGCCCTCAACCGCTTGCTCACTATCATGCAAACCCTGCGCGACCCGAAGCATGGCTGCCCTTGGGATCGTCAACAGACGTTCGCTTCCATTGCCCCTTACACGCTGGAAGAAACCTACGAAGTGATCGATGCCATCCAGCGCGAGGATTTTGACGATCTGCGCGGTGAATTAGGCGATCTGCTATTCCAGGTGGTGTTCTACGCACAAATGGCGGATGAACAGCAGCGTTTCAACTTTGATGACATCTGCAATGCCATCAGCGACAAACTGGAGCGCCGCCATCCGCATATCTTCGCCAATGTGCAGGCAGACACCACTCAGGAAGTACTCAAAAACTGGGAAGCGATTAAGCATCAAGAGCGAGCTGAAAAGTCGCAACATTCGGCGCTGGATGATATTCCAAAAGCACTGCCTGCCCTGATGCGCGCGCATAAAATTCAAAAGCGCTGCAGCACGGTGGGCTTTGACTGGAACACGCTGGGCCCGGTACTCGACAAAGTGTATGAAGAGATTGATGAGGTGATGCACGAAGCGCAGCAGGCGGTCATCGACAGCGACAAACTGGAAGAGGAGATTGGCGATCTGCTGTTCGCGACGGTGAATCTTTCACGCCATTTAGGTAGCAAAGCAGAAACGGCGTTGCAGAAAGCCAACGACAAATTTGAACGTCGCTTCCGCCAGGTTGAAAGCATTATCACGGAACAGGGGCTGGCAATGAACGACGCCACGCTGGAGCAGATGGAAGAGGCCTGGCAGCAGGTGAAAGCCTGTGAGAACAAAGACTCAGCGATTATTCCATAAATTGCCGATTATTCCTCCTTTGAGCATAATTTAGCCGCTTAAGCTTACTCGATTCAGCCTTGCGGCAACTTTGTGACGTACGTCAACATTTCACCCGCCTCTATCCGCTATGTTGTCGGCTGCAATGCGCGGGGATGGTGTGATTGATCAATTGTGGCTTAGGACGACTTCGGGTATACTATTTTCCCGTCTTGGTTATTCCATCGTCTTTAAACCTAAACTCTCAGGTTCAGCATGACAACGAATTATATTTTTGTGACCGGCGGGGTTGTTTCCTCTCTGGGCAAAGGCATTGCCGCAGCCTCCCTCGCAGCCATCCTTGAAGCACGTGGTCTGAATGTGACCATCATGAAACTCGATCCGTACATCAACGTCGATCCGGGTACCATGAGCCCGACACAGCACGGTGAAGTGTTCGTCACCGATGATGGGGCCGAAACCGATCTGGATTTAGGTCACTACGAGCGTTTCATTCGCACCAAAATGTCTCGCCGTAACAACTTTACGACCGGTCGTATTTACTCAGAAGTCCTGCGCAAAGAGCGTCGCGGTGACTATCTGGGTGCCACGATTCAGGTCATCCCGCATATCACCAATGCGATCAAAGAACGCATCATTGAAGGTGGCGAAGGCCACGATGTGGTTCTGGTTGAAATTGGCGGTACTGTTGGTGATATCGAGTCACTGCCGTTCCTCGAAGCCATTCGTCAGATGGCGGTTGATGTGGGCCGTGAACACACCATGTATATGCACCTGACTCTGGTGCCGTATATGGCGGCTGCAGGCGAAGTGAAAACCAAGCCAACCCAGCATTCAGTGAAAGAGCTGCTGTCGATCGGTATTCAGCCAGACGTGCTGATCTGCCGTTCAGACCGCGCAGTGCCGGCTAATGAACGCGCTAAAATCGCGCTGTTCTGTAACGTTCCGGAAAAAGCGGTTATTTCCCTGAAAGATGTGGATTCTATCTACAAAATCCCTGGCCTGCTGAAATCGCAGGGTCTGGATGACTATATCTGCAAGCGTTTCAACCTGAGCGCACCGGAAGCGAACCTGGCCGAATGGGAACAGGTTATTTACGAAGAAGCCAATCCGGGCGGCGAAGTCACCATCGGTATGGTCGGCAAATATGTCGAGCTGCCTGATGCGTATAAATCAGTGATTGAAGCGCTGAAGCACGGTGGATTGAAAAATCGTGTGACCGTGAACATCAAGCTGATCGACTCGCAGGATGTGGAATCACGCGGTGTCGAAATTCTGAAAGATCTCGATGCTATCCTGATCCCTGGCGGCTTCGGCTACCGTGGTGTGGAAGGCAAAATGCTCACTGCGCAGTACGCCCGTGAGAACAACATCCCTTATCTGGGCATCTGCCTGGGTATGCAGATTGCGCTGATGGAGTTCGCACGCAATGTGGCCGGGATGGAAGGCGCCAACTCAACTGAATTTGTGCCAGACTGTAAGTACCCGGTGGTTGCGCTGATCACCGAATGGCGTGATGAAGAAGGTAACGTTGAGCAGCGTAGTGAGCAGAGCGATCTGGGCGGCACCATGCGTCTGGGTAGCCAGCAGTGCCAGCTGACGTCAGGAAGCAAAGTGCGCCAGCTGTACGGTTCTGACGTGATTACTGAACGTCACCGCCATCGTTATGAAGTGAACAATCTGCTGTTGAAGCCGATTGAAGCGGCGGGTCTGCATATTGCGGGCCGTTCCGGTGATGACCAGCTGGTGGAGATCATTGAACTCCCGAATCATCCGTGGTTCGTAGCCTGTCAGTTCCACCCGGAATTTACGTCGACCCCGCGTGATGGTCATCCGCTGTTCGCTGGCTTTGTTAAAGCCGCGCAGGAGCACCAGAAGCGGTTAGCGAAGTAAGAGTTTAACGAACAGCGCGCGAACTTTTCGCGCGTTGTTTGTCTTAGGATTGACTAACTTGTACTGAGGAAAATCGAATGTCCAAAATCGTAAAAGTCATCGGTCGCGAAATCATCGACTCCCGTGGCAACCCGACTGTAGAAGCAGAAGTGCATCTGGAAGGCGGTTTCGTTGGTCTGGCTGCTGCGCCATCAGGTGCTTCAACCGGTTCTCGCGAAGCACTGGAGCTGCGTGACGGTGACAAATCTCGTTTCCTGGGCAAAGGTGTAACCAAAGCGGTTGCAGCTGTTAACGGTCCTATCGCTGCTGCGGTAACCGGTAAAGATGCCAAAGACCAGGCGAACATCGATAAGATCATGATCGAGCTGGACGGTACTGAGAACAAATCCAACTTCGGCGCTAACGCCATTCTGGCTGTTTCTCTGGCTGCGGCTAAAGCGGCTGCGGCTTCTAAAGGCCTGCCACTGTATGCGCACATCGCTGAACTGAACGGCACCCCAGGCAAATTCTCTATGCCTCTGCCAATGATGAACATCATCAACGGTGGTGAGCACGCCGACAACAACGTCGACATCCAGGAATTCATGATTCAGCCAGTTGGCGCGAAAAACGTGAAAGAAGCCATCCGTATGGGTTCTGAAGTTTTCCACAACCTGGCAAAAGTACTGAAAGCCAAAGGCATGAGCACTGCAGTGGGTGACGAAGGTGGCTACGCGCCAAACCTGGGTTCAAACGCTGAAGCTCTGGCTGTTATCGCTGAAGCGGTAAAAGCAGCCGGTTACGAGCTGGGCAAAGACATCACCCTGGCGATGGACTGTGCAGCATCTGAATTCTACAAAGACGGCAAATATGTGCTGGCTGGCGAAGGTAACAAAGCCTTCACCTCAGAAGAGTTCACGCACTTCCTGGAAGACCTGACTAAACAGTACCCAATCGTGTCTATCGAAGACGGTCTGGATGAGTCTGACTGGGCGGGCTTCGCTTACCAGACTAAAGTTCTGGGCGACAAAATCCAGCTGGTTGGTGACGACCTGTTCGTGACCAACACCAAGATCCTGAAAGAAGGTATCGATAAAGGCATCGCTAACTCCATCCTGATCAAATTCAACCAGATCGGTTCTCTGACCGAAACTCTGGCTGCAATCAAGATGGCGAAAGACGCAGGCTACACCGCGGTGATTTCACACCGTTCAGGTGAAACTGAAGATGCTACCATCGCTGACCTGGCGGTCGGTACTGCTGCAGGCCAGATCAAAACCGGTTCTATGAGCCGTTCTGACCGTGTTGCTAAGTACAACCAGCTGATTCGTATCGAAGAAGCGCTGGGCGACAAAGCCCCGTTCAACGGTCTGAAAGAAGTTAAAGGCCAGTAATGGTCTGCTGATGTGGCCTGACCGGCTGCATCATCGCTAATAAAGCCCCGCCTCGTGCGGGGCTTTTGCTTTTTGCTGCGAAGCAGCTGTGAACCGACGGCGAAAATCTGCCATAATCTGCGCCTCGAATTTTAGACGTGAGTAAAAAATGTTCTACCCGATTAACGAAATGTTCCAGACCCTGCAGGGTGAAGGTTTTTACACCGGTGTTCCGGCGCTGTTCATCCGCTTGCAAGGATGTCCGGTGGGCTGTAGCTGGTGTGATACCAAACATACCTGGGAAAAGCTGGCCGATCGGGAGACATCGCTGGGCGATATTCTGGTGAAAACCGTGGAGAGCGACGCCTGGGGCAGCGCCGATGCGGCAATGCTGATTGAGACCATTCAGCGCCAGGGTTGGACCGCGCGCCATGTGGTGATCACCGGCGGCGAACCGGCGATTTTCGATTTGCGCCCGTTAACAGAAGCGCTGGAAGCCGCAGGCTTTGACTGCCAGATTGAAACCAGTGGCACCCATGAAGTGCAGTGCTCAGAAGCCACTTGGGTGACGGTTTCACCCAAAGTGAATATGCGTGGCGGTTATGATGTGTTGCCGCAGGCGTTGCAGCGAGCCGATGAAATTAAACATCCGGTGGCGCGTGAGCGTGATGTGGAAGCGTTAGATGCGTTGCTGGCCGGTCTGCACGACGATAAAAATCGTATTGTTGCGCTGCAACCGATCAGCCGTGGTGATGCGGCGACCAAACTGTGCATTGAGACCTGTATTGCCCGCAACTGGCGCCTTTCAATGCAGACACACAAGTATTTGAATATCGCCTGATAAACCAGGTGCGCATCAATGCGCACCCTTTGAAAACTGCGCTGGATTGTCGTAGGGTTGCCATTCATGGCGACCCTGGCCATCACCGCGCTGATTCAGCCATTCATAGCGACCTTATCGCCATTATTGCTTCGCTTTATACGCGTCGAATGCCTGTTTGATTTCTGTTTTGGCTTTCGCCGCATCCTCAAATCCATTTAACTCCACTTTCTTACGACCGTCCGGCAACTGCTTGTAGACGCGGAAGAACGCCTGCAGACGCTCCTGCTCCATCTTCGGCAGATCCTTCATCTCTTTGATGTCGTCGTAAGTGGGGTCGATCTTGCTGGTGGGCACTGCAACGATCTTGTCGTCCACTTCACCCCCATCAATCATCTTCAGCACGCCAATCGGGCGCAGTTTGATCAGCGTACCCGGTTGCAGCGGCGCACGGGTATAGAAGATCACATCCAGCGGATCGCCATCACCACCCAGTGACTGGGTCAGTGAACCGTAGTTCGCTGGATAGGCCACCGGCATCGACTGAAAACGGTCGGCAACGATAAAGCCGGTTTTCGCGTCGGTTTCATATTTGATCATGCCGCCCGCAGGGATCTCAGTCACCGCATAGAACTCATCCGGGACTTTATCGGGTTGTGGGAAATCCAGCACGTTTTGCGCCTGAACGGCGGCAGAGGCGGAAATAAGCAAAGCAATAACAGAAAGGCGTTTTACCAGGTTCATTGTTGATTCTCTTGATCTTTAATGAAGGAGACAACAACGTAGAGGGCGAGGGTTACAGAGATATGAATAAACGATAAAAAATGGAGAGACCAAATATTCCACGTTGCAGGAAGGCGGCAACTGAGCGCATCCCCAGAAGCTTACATCAGTAAGTGACTGGACTGGGTGAGGGCAGTCAACGCACCTGCAGCATGGAAGATGACGGTCTCAGCCGCGATAGACGCAGCCTGCGGTACAGGTCTCTTTAATCATCACTGCACTCAGTTCTGGCAAGATCGGCTTCATCTGATCCCAAATCCATTTCGCCAGCACTTCGCTGGTCGGGTTTTCCAGGCCAGGAATATCATTGAGATAGTGATGATCGAGACGATCATAAATCGGCTTAAACGCCGCCTTCAGCTCGGCAAAATCCATTACCCAACCGGTATGCGCATCCACTTCACCGGTGATTTCCAACCGTACCAGGAACGAATGGCCATGCAGGCGACCACACTTATGCCCTTCAGGCACATGCGGTAAGCGGTGGGCTGATTCGAACTGGAACTCTTTAAATAGCGTGGTAGACATAATGGCTCTCAGACTTAAAAACCGCCGAATTCTACCTGAATCACAGATTTTTCGCACCCGCTACGAGCGAAAAGGGCATTTTGCGGCATCTTTCTCACTATGCCTAATCTAATGCATTGAATAAAAACGGGTTTATTTACCACTTTTGCCGATTAACTTTACCCGAAAAACCACTTAGTCATTTTGGTTATTTAATATGTCGAAGGCTTATTTAATCGTTAATATACAGCCCGGTAACCTACCCACTCTTCCGCCACCGATTGGTCCGGACTTCATACACTGGAATGTTTAACGCGATGACGACTCAGGCACCAGGTTCAATGCTCCCGCTTAATCCCGAGCAACTCGCGCGCTTACAGGCGGCGACCACGGATTTCAACACCACCCAGATGGCCTGGCTCTCCGGCTATTTTTGGGGCATGGTCAACCAGACACCCGGTGCCGCCGCTGCGCCAGCACCGGTTCAGGCTGAGACGCCGACCATTACGCTGATCTCCGCTTCGCAGACCGGTAACGCACGTCGCCTGGCTGAGCAACTGCGCGACGACCTGCTGGCCGCCAAGCTGAACGTCAATCTGGTCAATGCTGGCGACTACAAATTCAAACAGATCGGCCAGGAAAAATTGCTGGTGGTGGTGACCTCGACGCAAGGTGAGGGTGAGCCGCCAGAAGAAGCTGTTGCGCTGCATAAATTCCTGCTGTCGAAGAAAGCGCCGAAATGTGAAGGTACCGCTTTTGCCGTATTCGGCCTCGGCGATACCTCCTACGAATTCTTTAGTAAAGCCGGTAAAGACTTTGATGAGCGTCTGGCCGAGCTGGGCGCAGAACGCCTGCTGGCTCGCGTTGATGCCGACGTGGAATACAAAGAGCAGGCCGCTGCCTGGCGTCAGCAAATCACTGAGATTCTGAAAGCGCGTGTACCCAGTGCGCCCTCTGCCGTAGCGGCAGTGGCCTCGACAGGTGCCGTCAACGAAATCCACAGTAGCCCATACAGCAAAGAAGCGCCGCTCACGGCCAGCTTCGCCGCAAACCAAAAAATCACCGGCCGCGATTCAGATAAAGATGTACGTCATATTGAAATCGACCTTGGTGATTCCGGCCTGCGCTATCAGCCGGGTGATGCGTTGGGTGTGTGGTTTGAAAACGACGCCGAGCTGGTGCAGGAGTTGCTGCAACTGGTTTGGTTGAAAGGTGACGAACCGATTGAAGTGAACGGCGAAACCCTGCCGCTGGCGGAAGCACTGCAAAAGCATTATGAACTGACGGTGAATACTCCGCAGATCGTCGAGCAGTATGCCGCGTTGTCACGTAACGATGCGCTGCTGGCGCTGGCCGGTGATAAACCAAAGCTGCAGAGCTATGCGCAGAGTTTCCCAATTGTCGATATGGTGCGTCAGGCACCGACGGAATTGAATGCGGAACAACTGACCGGGCTGCTGCGTCCGCTCACGCCGCGCCTCTACTCTATCGCCTCGTCACAAGCGGAAACCGACACCGAAGTGCATATCACGGTGGGGGCGGTGCGCTACGAAATTGATGGTCGTCAGCGTGGTGGCGGTGCTTCAACCTGGCTGGCGGATCGCATCGAAGAAGACGGTGAGATTCGCGTGTTCATTGAACACAACGACAACTTCCGTCTGCCAGCGAATCCGGAAACGCCGGTGATCATGGTCGGCCCAGGCACGGGCATCGCACCGTTCCGCTCCTTTATGCAGCAGCGTGATAACGACGGCGCGAGCGGTAAAAATTGGCTGTTCTTTGGTAACCCGCACTTCACCGATGATTTCCTCTATCAGGTGGAGTGGCAGAAATACGTTAAAGATGGCTTGCTGACTAACATTGATTTAGCGTGGTCACGCGACCAGGCTGAGAAAATATACGTACAAGATAAAATCCGCGCGAAAGGGGCGGAAGTGTGGCGCTGGATTGAAGAGGGCGCGCACCTTTACGTCTGTGGTGACGCTAATCGCATGGCGAAAGACGTCGAGCAGGCATTACTGGATGTGGTGGTCGAACACGGCGGCATGGATCGTGAAACGGCTGACGAATTTTTGAGTGAGCTGCGCATTGAGCGCCGTTATCAGCGAGACGTTTACTAATGAGCGAAAAACATCCTGGACCGCTGGTCGTTGAAGGCAAGCTAACTGACGCTGAGCGTCTGAAAAAACAGAGCAACTACCTGCGTGGCACCATCCTCGAAGACCTTGATGATGGCCTGACCGGCGGCTTTACCGGCGATAACTTCCTGCTGATCCGTTTCCACGGTATGTACCAGCAGGATGACCGCGATATCCGCGCCGAACGTGCCGCACAGAAGCTGGAACCGCGTCATGCCATGATGCTGCGTTGCCGTTTGCCGGGTGGCATCATCACGCCAACCCAGTGGCTGGCGATTGATAAGTTCGCCACCGATAAAACCATTTATGGCAGCATCCGTCTGACTAACCGCCAGACCTTCCAGTTTCACGGCATTCTGAAAAAGAACGTGAAGCCGACGCATCAGATGCTGCATGAAGTCGGTCTTGACGCGCTGGCCACCGCCAACGACGTTAACCGTAACGTGTTGTGTACCTCAAACCCGGTGGAGTCTGAGCTGCATCAGGAAGCCTATGAGTGGGCGAAAAAACTCTCTGAGCATCTGCTGCCGCAAACCCGTGCTTACGCCGAGATTTGGTGGGACAAAGAAAAAGTCGCGACAACGGATAAAGAGCCGATTTTAGGTGAAACCTATCTGCCGCGTAAATTCAAAACCACGGTGGTGGTGCCGCCGCATAACGATGTTGATCTGCACGCCAACGATTTGAATTTCATCGCCATTGCGGAGAAAGGCAAACTGATTGGCTTTAACCTGTTAGTCGGTGGCGGATTGTCAATCGATCACGGTAACAAAGCGACTTATGCGCGTACCGCCAGCGAGTTTGGTTTCCTGCCGGTAGAGAAGATCCTCGATGTGGCCGCAGCCGTTGTGACGACGCAGCGTGACTGGGGCAACCGCACCGATCGTAAGAACGCGAAGACCAAGTACACGCTGGAGCGGGTGGGTGTTGAGACCTTTAAAGCGGAAGTGGAAAAACGTGCCGGTCTGACGTTTGAACCGATTCGCCCCTATGCTTTCACCACGCGCGGCGACCGTGTTGGCTGGGTGAAAGGCATCGACAAAAAATGGCATCTGACGCTGTTTATCGAAAACGGTCGTTTACTGGATTATCCCGGTCGTCCGCTTAAGCGCGGCATTGCCGAGATTGCCAAAATTCACCAGGGCGATTTCCGCCTCACCGCCAACCAGAACCTGATTGTGGCGGGCGTGCCGGAGAAGCAAAAAGCGCAGATCGAAGCCATCGCTCGTGAACACGGTTTGATGGAAGCGGTGACGCCGCAGCGCGAAAACTCCATGGCCTGCGTGGCATTCCCGACTTGCCCACTGGCGATGGCGGAAGCCGAGCGCTTCCTGCCGTCCTTCGTCACTAAAGTCGAAGAGATCATGCATAAGCATGGTGTCGGCGAAGAGCACATCGTGCTACGCGTTACCGGTTGCCCGAACGGTTGCGGCCGTGCTTTGCTGGCAGAGTTAGGTCTGGTGGGGAAAGCGCCGGGCCGTTACAACTTACACATTGGCGGCAACCGCATGGGCACGCGCATTCCGCGTATGTACCGCGAGAACATCAACGAAGGCGAAATTCTGGCCAGCATCGACGAACTGGTGGCGCGCTGGGCAACTGAGCGCCACGCTGATGAAGGCTTCGGTGACTTCGTGATTCGCGTTGGCATTATCAAAGCCGTGGTTGATCCCGCCCGTGATTTTTGGGACTCGGAGGCAGTATGACGGTATTGGATCTCGCAGCACTGAATAGCGGCAGTAAAGTTGATCGCATCATGGCGTTGGCGGAAAGCAACGTGCAGCTGGAGAAGCTCTCCGCTGAGCAGCGCGTCAGCTGGGCGCTGGAAAATCTGCCCGGTGCGTTTGTGCTCTCTTCCAGCTTTGGTATTCAGGCGGCGGTTTTGCTGCACATGGTGACGCAGCAGAAGCCGGATACACCGGTGATCCTGACCGATACCGGCTATCTGTTCCCGGAAACCTATCGCTTTATTGATGAACTGACCGAAAAGCTCAACCTCAATCTGCAAATCTTCCGCGCGGAGACCTCTCCCGCGTGGCAGGAAGCGCGCTACGGCAAACTGTGGGAGCAGGGTGTTGAAGGGATTGAGCAGTACAACCAGATCAACAAAGTCGAACCGATGAACCGCGCACTGGAAACGCTGGGTGCGCAAACGTGGTTTGCCGGCCTGCGCCGCGATCAGTCTGGCAGCCGTGCCAGTTTGCCGGTGCTGGCAGTGCAGCGTGGCGTGTTCAAGATTCTGCCGATCATTGACTGGGATAATCGCCAGGTGCATCAGTATCTGACGCAGCACGGCCTGAAATACCACCCGCTGTGGGATGAAGGCTATTTGTCGGTCGGCGATACGCACACCACGAAGAAGTGGGAACCGGGTATGGCTGAGGAAGAGACGCGCTTCTTCGGCCTGAAGCGCGAGTGCGGGTTGCACGAGGGTTGATTGATGTGGTCGGCATTAATGCCGACCTTTCAGACTCGTCATAGGGAGCGCATTGATGCGCTCCTTTTTATTAAATCCCTTTCAACCCAGCAAACGCTTCCGCAGCACGCGTCACATTCACTTTTGTCACGTCATAATGCGCGACTGCCACAAACGGATCTTCCGCCAGAATGCTGTCTAAGCGGGCGCGATCCATATCCTTCACCAACACCATGCCGCCGGTGCGCGGATCCTTACGGCCTGCCGCAATAAAATCGCCGCTGTCAAAATAACGATCCAGCCATTCAATATGCGGTGCCAGCAGCGCATCGGCTTCTTCTGCCGGACGGAAATAGTTCAGATACACCACGTACATAGCAAATCCTTAAGTTGTTGGGTTAGCCAGCTCGGTGACCAGCGGTAGTAAGATCTTCACGCTATCACGCGTGCGTTGCGTAATCCGGCCCGGTAGCCAGCGATCCAGATAATTGAGGTTATCGCGGTCGGTTTGATGGCGTACGTTGCCCTCCGGGAAGTGGCTACTGTGCGCGCGTTGCTGCTGTCCGTCTTTGTTACCCAGCGCCCAGTTGGCGGCAGTGACATCCAGCAGCGGCATGCCGGCTTTATCAAAGGGATTCACGCCAGGATAGTCGCGTGCTGTCAGCGTGTGGCTGGCGGCGGAAATACCGTAGCGATGCGCGAGCTGCACGGCGCGTGCGCTGGTCTGCTTGCGTACCGCTGATGGCGTATTGGCACCACTGTTAAAATAGAGGTGATCGCCGACGATCAGGCTGTTGAGATCAATCACCAGCAGCGTGTTCTTTTTCTCCTGCGCACTCATGCGCGACAGGTAGTCATCCATGCCGTGCAGCCCGGCTTCTCCGGCGCTCAAGGCAACAAAGCGCACGCCGTAGTGCAGTGGGGTTTTACTCAGCTGCTGTGCCAGTTCCAGCATCACGCCCAAGCCTGAGGCATTGTCATCGACACCTTGCAGACGCAGACCGCCAAGATTGTTATCCGCTTCGTGGCGGCTGAGCGGCGTCCAGGTATCCAGATGAGTGACGATCAGGATTTCCTGCGGCACGCTTCCCGCCCGAGCGGCAATCACCGAGGTGGCGGAGACTTTGCGCGGACGCGTCTCACCTTTGCGCTCTAACCAGTTGTAGCTAGTGTTGAACTGGCGGGTATTGCTCTTGTAGCCCAGCTCGGTGAACTGCTGTTGCAGATAATCGGCGGTCATGAGTTCGGCAGGGCTGCCGCTCATGCGGCCGGGGAAATAGGTGGCAATGTGGCGCAGTTGCTGTTCAGCAAAATGCCCAGGCGTGTAAGTGGCAGCTTGGGCAAAGAAAGGCAAACCGCCCGCGATCAGTGCAGCCAGCACGGTGCGGCGGAGAGTGGCAAACATAGTAATGGTCCTTTTCTGACATCCCGTCATGCTAAAAAAATTCTGAGTTAGTATGAAACTGTGACCGCGTTTGCACAATTTGAATTGCTCCGAAACACCAGCAATATCATTTGTTAAGCACAAATTGTTATCAGCAATCCTGGGCCGTTATTCCATTCAGTAACTACTAATGCTAATTCGTAATTTCATCTGCCAGAAGGTGGGAAAGTATAGTCGCGTTAACTTATTGTAAAACTAGCAAGGTTAACGTGGATTATCTGCCTCTCTTTGCCGATCTCAAAAACCGCCCAGTGCTCGTTGTCGGCGGTGGCGAAATCGCTGCGCGTAAAATCGAACTGCTGCGTCGCGCCGGTGCGCGCGTGCGGGTAGCAGCACGCGATCTCGGCCATGAGTTGCAGGCGCTGCTGGATATTAACGCGATTGAGTGGATCGCCTCCAGCTTCGAACCAACACAACTCGACGGCGTATTTTTGGTGATCGCTGCGACCGATGACAATGCGCTTAACGCGCAGGTGTTTGATGCGGCGAATGCGCGTCACAAGCTGGTTAACGTGGTAGACGATCAGCCGAAGTGCAGCTTTATCTTCCCCTCCATTGTCGACCGCTCTCCCTTAGTGGTGGCGATCTCCTCCAGCGGAACAGCCCCGGTTTTGGCTCGCCTGTTGCGTGAAAAAATTGAGGCGCTGTTGCCCGCCAATCTCGGTCAGATGGCTGAAGTGGCAGGGCAGTGGCGCGACAAAGTGAAACAGCGCTATCGCAGCATGTCTGAACGTCGCCGCTTCTGGGAGCGGGCATTCAATGGCCTTTTCGCCAGCCAGATGTCTGCTGGCAACGTCAATGAAGCGCGCCGTACTCTGGATCGTGAGCTGGAAAACAACACCGATAACCAGGGCGAAATCACGCTGGTGGGTGCAGGGCCAGGTGACAGCGGTTTGCTGACCCTGCGCGGTTTGCAAGTGATGCAACTGGCGGATGTGGTGCTGTATGACCATCTGGTGAGTGACGAGGTGCTGGAGTTGGTACGCCGCGATGCCGATCGCATCTGCGTGGGAAAACGTGCCGGGGCGCACTCCGTTTCACAGGAAGAGACCAATGCCATGTTGGTCGAACTGGCACAGCAGGGCAAACGCGTGGTGCGTCTGAAAGGTGGCGATCCCTTTATCTTTGGCCGTGGTGGTGAAGAGTTGCAGGCGGCTAAAGCGGCAGGCATTCCTTTCCAGGTGGTGCCGGGCATTACCGCCGCCGCAGGCGCGACTGCCTATGCGGGTATCCCACTGACTCACCGCGACCACGCGCAGAGCGTGCTGTTTGTTACCGGCCATCTGCGCAGTGACAGCGCAGGCATTGACTGGCCTTCACTGGCGCGTGCGCGTCAGACGCTGGCGATTTATATGGGCACGATGAAAGCAGCGGAAATTGCGGCGGGCCTTATCGAACATGGACGCGCAGCCACCACGCCAGTGGCGGTGATCGGTTGCGGCACGCGTCAGGATCAGCAAGTGCTGACCGGAACATTAGATCAACTTGAGGCGCTGGCTGTTGCCGCGCCCACGCCAGCACTGATCGTGATTGGCGAAGTGGTGAATTTACACGGGCAACTCGCCTGGTTCCAACATTCGGCACAGCAGGGGGCTCGCGAGTCCGCCGTTGTCAATTTGGCTTGAGGAAAAATTATGGACCAAAATCGACTGACTCATCTGCGCCAACTGGAGGCAGAGAGTATCCATATCATCCGCGAGGTAGCGGCCGAGTTCAGTAATCCGGTGATGATGTACTCCATCGGTAAAGACTCTTCGGTGATGCTGCATCTGGCGCGTAAGGCCTTCTATCCGGGCACGCTGCCATTTCCGCTGCTGCATGTTGATACCGGCTGGAAATTCCGTGAAATGTACGAGTTCCGCGATCGCACGGTGAAAAACATGGGTGCAGAACTGCTGGTTCACCGCAACCCGGAAGGTGTGGCGATGGGCATCAACCCGTTTGTGCACGGCAGCGCCAAGCACACCGATATCATGAAAACCGAAGGTCTGAAGCAGGCGCTGAACAAATACGGTTTTGATGCCGCTTTCGGCGGTGCGCGCCGTGATGAAGAGAAATCACGTGCCAAAGAGCGTATCTACTCGTTCCGCGATCGTTTCCATCGCTGGGACCCTAAAAACCAGCGTCCTGAGCTGTGGCACAACTACAACGGCCAGATTAACAAAGGCGAAAGCATCCGCGTGTTCCCGCTCTCCAACTGGACTGAGCTGGATATCTGGCAGTACATCTTCCTCGAAAACATCGAAATTGTGCCGCTCTACCTTGCTGCACCGCGTCCGGTGCTGGAGCGCGACGGCATGTTAATGATGATTGATGACGATCGTATCGATCTGCAGCCAGGTGAAGTGATCAAGCAGCGCATGGTGCGTTTCCGTACCCTCGGCTGCTGGCCGCTGACCGGTGCGGTGGAGTCTGAAGCACAGACGCTGCCGGAAATTATTGAAGAGATGCTGGTCTCCACCACCAGTGAACGCCAGGGACGTGTGATTGACCGTGACCAGGCCGGTTCGATGGAAATGAAGAAACGTCAGGGTTATTTCTAAGGAGACGCAGATGAATACCGTAATTGCACAACAGATTGCCGATCAGGGCGGCGTAGAAGCCTGGCTGACCGCGCAACAACATAAAAGCCTGCTGCGTTTCCTGACCTGCGGTAGCGTGGACGACGGCAAAAGTACCTTGATTGGCCGTCTGCTGCACGATACGCGCCAGATTTATGAAGATCAGCTGTCATCACTGCATAACGACAGCAAACGTCACGGTACGCAAGGTGAGAAGCTGGATCTCGCGCTGCTGGTGGATGGCTTACAAGCCGAGCGCGAGCAGGGCATCACCATCGATGTGGCCTACCGCTACTTCTCCACCGAGAAGCGTAAGTTCATTATCGCTGACACGCCGGGACATGAGCAGTACACCCGTAACATGGCGACCGGTGCTTCGACCTGTGATTTAGCGATTCTGTTGATTGATGCGCGTAAAGGCGTGCTGGATCAAACCCGTCGTCACAGCTTTATCTCCACGCTGCTGGGGATCAAACACCTGGTGGTGGCCATCAATAAGATGGATTTGGTGGATTACAGTCAGGAGACCTACGAGCAGATTAAGCAGTCCTATCTTGATTTCGCGGAACAGCTGCCCGCCGATCTGGATATTCGCTTTGTGCCGATGTCTGCGCTGGAAGGGGATAACGTTGCGACGCCAAGCGTCACTATGCCTTGGTACAGCGGCCCAACGTTGCTTGATGTGCTGGAAACCGTTGAGCTAAACCGCGTGGTGGATCATCAACCGATGCGTTTCCCGGTGCAGTATGTAAACCGTCCGAACCTCGATTTCCGTGGCTATGCCGGGACGTTGGCCTCGGGCACGGTGCAGGTGGGCCAGCGCGTCAAAGTGCTGCCATCTGGCGTGGAATCCACCGTCTCACGCATCGTTACTTTTGATGGCGATCTGCAGGAAGCGGCGGCTGGTGAAGCGATTACGCTGGTGCTGAAGGATGAAATCGACATTAGCCGTGGCGATCTGCTGGTCGATGCCGCTGCCGACCTGCAAGCGGTGCAATCCGCTACCGTGGATGTGGTGTGGATGGCGGAACAGCCTCTGCAGCCGGGCCAAAGCTATGAAGTGAAGATCGCGGGCAAGAAAGCGCGTGGACGTATCGAGAAAATCATTCACCAGGTTGAGATCAACACGCTGGAGAAACGTGCAGTGGAAAGCCTGCCGTTGAACGGTATTGGTCTGGTGGAAATCACCTTTGATGAGCCGATGGTGCTGGATGCCTATCAGCAGAACCCGGTTACCGGTGGCATGATCTTCATCGATCGTCTGAGTAACGTGACCGTGGGGGCGGGGATGATCAACCAACCGCAGACCGAAGCGCGCGCCCAGGCTGGTCAATTCAGTGATTTTGAGCTGGAGTTGAATGCGTTGGTACGTCGTCACTTCCCGCACTGGAACGCTCGCGACCTGCTGGGTGGCAAGTAATGGCGCAACACGACGAAAACGTGGTGTGGCATGACCATCCTGTCACGCGGGAAGAGCGTGAACAGCAGCACGGCCATCAAGGCGTGGTGCTGTGGTTCACCGGGCTTTCGGGCTCGGGAAAATCCACGGTGGCGGGTGCGCTGGAGCAGGCGCTGCACCGCGTAGGTGTCAGTACTTATTTGCTGGATGGGGATAACGTGCGCCACGGTCTGTGCCGTGACCTTGGTTTCAGCGATGACGACCGCAAAGAGAACATCCGGCGTGTAGGTGAAGTAGCGAAACTAATGGTGGATGCCGGGTTAGTGGTGTTAACCGCCTTTATTTCGCCCCATCGCGCTGAACGCCAGATGGTGCGAGAACTGCTCGGCGCAGGGCAGTTTGTTGAAGTGTTTGTTGATACCCCGTTGGCGGTGTGCGAAGCGCGCGATCCCAAAGGTTTATACAAAAAGGCCCGCGCCGGTGAATTACGCAATTTCACCGGCATTGACAGCATTTATGAGGCACCAGACGCGCCAGAAATCCATCTTGATGGGGAACAATTGGTTACAAAACTGACCGCCCAATTGTTAGACCTCCTGCGTCACCGCGATATCATCAGATCCTGAACCGACAGCGGCAAATCTCTTGGGGTTTGCCGCGTTTTAGCGTCAACAGGATCTCTATGCAGAACGTTACCCCCATGCTGACACGCAAAGATGAACGCACCCCGGATGAGCCGATCTCATCGTTGCCGGGTGGCGTGATTGGCTTTCTCTCGTACTGGTGCGCACTGGCGATTCCGTTCATGCTCTACGGCTCCAACACGTTATTCTTCTTCCTGTATACGTGGCCGTTCTTCCTCGCGTTGTTGCCTGTTTCTGTTCTGATCGGCATCGTACTCAGCCTGATGATTCGGGGCCGTCTCATCGTGAGCGGGGTGATCACCGCCATCGTCGTCGTGTGCCTTTTCTGGCTGTTGTTCTCATTTCTCTCTGGTTGGTAACGCTCACCTGATGTGTAAACGCATCGGCAGGTTACAAAACTTTACCTGCCGTCCCGTTATTATTTGTACAGGCAACGGTCAATGCGCGGCATTTTCGCTACGACTGTGGAGTCCTGTGCGAAGTTATGGGATGATTGGGCCGTTTTTCAGGGGGCGGGGATGGGAAAACTGACGCTACTGTTGCTCGTGCTGCTGGGATGGCTTCAATATTCTCTGTGGCTGGGTAAGAACGGTATTCATGATTATACGCGCGTCAATGAAGACGTCGCGTCACAACAGGCGAATAACGCCAAACTCAAAGCGCGTAACGATCAGCTGTTTGCCGAAATTGACGATCTCAATGGCGGTTCTGAAGCGATCGAGGAACGTGCACGCAATGAACTGGGCATGATTAAGCCCGGCGAGACTTTCTATCGCCTGGTGGCAGACCAGAACAAACGTAACGCGCAACAAGCTGCGCAAAATCAACAACGATAAACCATGAACAACCTCTCTTCCCTTGGGGATGTGATTGCCGTGGTGCCTGCCGCGGGCGTCGGCAGCCGCATGCAGGCTGCTTGCCCCAAACAGTATCTGACCATCGGTCAATTTACCCTTCTTGAACACAGCGTTGCGCGCTTACTGGCGCACCCAGCGGTGAAGCAAGTGATTGTGCCCATCAGCCCCGACGACGGCTGGTTCGATTCACTGCCTCTGGCGCAGGATCCACGCGTATTGCGCGTGACCGGCGGCGACACACGCGCCGAATCGGTACTGGCCGGATTACAGGCGATTAAACACCACGAGTGGGTGCTGGTGCATGATGCGGCGCGTCCGTGCCTGCATCCTGATGACCTGGCGCGGCTGCTGGCGATTCGTGAGCACAGTAAAGTGGGGGGGATCCTCGCGGCACCGGTGCGAGACACCATGAAGCGCGCTGAGCCGGGCAAAACAGCCATTGCCCATACCGTTGAGCGCGAAGATTTATGGCACGCGCTGACGCCGCAATTTTTCCCGCATCCACTCCTGACCGCATGCCTGACGCGCGCCCTCGATGAAGGCGCTACCATTACTGATGAAGCCTCGGCGCTGGAATACTGCGGCTATCATCCAGAGTTGGTGAGCGGACGCAGTGACAATATCAAGGTGACGCGGCCAGAAGATCTGGCGCTGGCGGCCTTCTATCTAACCCAGATTGATTTAAAGGAGCGCGCATGATGCGTATCGGTCACGGTTTTGACGTTCACGCTTTTGGCGGCGAAGGTCCGTTGGTGATTGGCGGGGTGCGAATTCCCTTCGAGCACGGTTTTATTGCCCATTCAGATGGTGATGTGGCGCTGCACGCGCTGACCGATGCCCTGCTGGGCGCGGTGGCGATGGGCGATATCGGCAAGCTCTTCCCGGATACCGATCCGGCATTCAAAGGTGCCGATAGCCGTGGCCTGCTGCGCGAAGCCTGGCGTCGTATCCAGCTGAAAGGCTATCGCATCGGCAACGTGGACGTCACCATCATCGCTCAGGCCCCGAAAATGTTGCCACATGTGCCGCAGATGCGCGTCAACATCGCCGAAGATCTGGGTTGCCATATGGATGACGTCAACGTCAAAGCGACCACCACCGAGAAGCTTGGCTTTACCGGTCGCGGTGAAGGCATTGCCTGCGAAGCTGTGGCCCTGCTGGTGAAGGCTGATTAAGGATGAGTGAGCTGCTTTACCTGCATGGCGTACCGAGCGCAACTGGCGTCATCAAAGCCAATCCCGAAGATTTTGTGGTGATTGAGGATCTCGGCTATCCCTATGATGGCGAAGGTGAGCAGGTGTTGGTGCGCATCCGTAAAATCGGCTGCAACACTCGCTTTGTGGCGGAAGCCATCGCCAAATTTCTGGGTGTGCATCAGCGCGACATGAGCTATGCCGGCATGAAAGATCGTCATGCGGTGACGGAGCAGACGCTGTGTTTCCGGGTGCCGGGCAATGGCATGCCAAATCTGGCAGGCTTCCAGTTGGAAGGTGTCGAGATCCTGCAGGTGATCCGCCACAAGCGCAAACTGCGTACGGGCGCGCTGGCGGGAAATGCATTCCGTTTGGTGGTCAGGCAGGTCTCTGACCGCGCCGAGGTGGAAGGGCGGCTGCAACGTATCCAGCAAGGCGGTGTGCCTAATTATTTTGGCGAACAGCGCTTTGGACGCGGCGGTAATAACCTGACGCAGGCCAGGCTGTGGGGGGAAGAAAAATTCCGTCCACGCGATCGCAGCATGAAAGGTATTTTGTTATCTGCGGCGCGCAGCCACTTGTTCAATCAGGTGACCAGTGCACGTTTGCAACGTGATGGCGCGCTGGATCGCGTGCAAGTGGGTGACGCACTGCAACTGGCCGGGCGTGGCAGCTGGTTTGTGGCGCAGGCAGAAGAGCTGCCTGACTTACAGCAACGCGTAGATAATTATGGGTTGCGTATTACCGCACCGTTGCCGGGTCGCGGTGATTTAGGACCTCAGGGCGAGGCGCTGGCTTTTGAACAACAAGAGCTGGCTGCGGCCACGGATCTGCTGACATTGCTCGATCGCGAAAAAGTGGATGCTGCACGCCGCGCGATGCTGGTGGTGCCGAAAGATCTGAGCTGGAACTGGTGGGATGATGTGACGCTGGAAATGCAGTTCTGGTTGCCTGCCGGGAGTTTTGCCACCAGCGTGGTGCGTGAACTGCTGAGCAATGGTGCCGCTGCGCCTATCAGTGACGAATAAGCTTTTCATCTGTTCAATAGCCCGGCTTCAACGCCGGGTTTTTTCACGCTCCAGCTGCGCATTGTTGCGGCAAACGCCGTAAGTTCCGTGATTTACGTCTACCACTTCCCGCGCCTCACCGCTAGAATGCAAACATCCTTGCCTCTCATTTAGGGCGTCAGAACGATGACGATCTGGAGAGTCAGGGACCCGTTGAATGAACAAAGGTCAGGAACCGATGCGGATATTGCTCAGCAACGACGATGGTATTCATGCTCCCGGCATTCAGACGCTGGCTCGCGCTCTGCGTGAGTTTGCGGAAGTGCAGGTTGTCGCGCCCGATCGCAATCGTAGCGGCGCATCAAATTCCCTGACGCTGGAAACACCATTGCGCACCTTCACCCATGAAAACGGGGATATCGCGGTGCAGATGGGTACACCGACTGACTGCGTGTTTCTCGGGGTCAACAAACTGATGCAACCGCGCCCGGATATTGTGGTTTCGGGGATCAATGCCGGCCCCAATCTGGGTGATGACGTGATCTATTCCGGTACCGTAGCGGCGGCGATGGAAGGCCGTCATCTCGGATTGCCCGCGCTGGCTGTCTCACTGAATGGACATCAGCATTATGCTACCGCTGCCGCCGTGACCTGTACGCTGTTGCGTGCCTTGTCGCACACGCCGCTGCGTACTGGGCGTATCCTGAATATCAATGTGCCTGACGTGCCGTTAGCCGACATTAAAGGTTTTCGCGTCACGCGCTGCGGCAGTCGCCATCCTGCCGATCAGGTGATCTGTACTGAAGACCCGCGCGGCCACACGCTTTACTGGATTGGCCCACCAGGGGAAAAGCTTGATGCAGGCCCCGATACCGATTTCGCGGCGGTGGATGCGGGTTATGTCTCACTGACTGCACTGCATGTGGATTTGACGGCACACGCGGCGCAAGAGGTATTAAGTGACTGGCTGATCCAGGCTGAGGACACTCTGGCATGGTGAACCGGCGCATCGAAACGCTGTTAGAGCAACTGCGTGCACAAGGGATTCTCGATGAGCATTTGCTGAAAGCCATCGCAGATGTCCCGCGTGAACGCTTTATCGATGAGGCGTTTGAACACAAAGCCTGGGAAAACGTTGCGCTACCGATTGGTAACGGACAGACAATTTCACAGCCCTACATGGTCGCGCGCATGACGGCCTTGTTGGAACTGAACCCGGAATCGCGCGTGTTGGAAATTGGCACCGGTTCTGGCTATCAAACTGCCATTCTGGCACATCTGGTTAATCACGTTTATTCTGTGGAACGGATCAAAGGGTTGCAGTGGCAGGCCAAGCGTCGCCTCAAACAACTCGACCTGCATAATATCTCCACGCGACACGGCGACGGCTGGCAAGGCTGGGCGGCACGTGGGCCCTTTGACGCCATTATCGTCACGGCGGCTCCCCCTGAAATTCCGACTGCGCTGATAGCGCAATTAGGAGAGGGTGGCAGAATGGTGCTGCCAGTGGGCGAAGATCAGCAGGTGTTAAAGCGTTTACGTCGTCAGGGTGATGAATTTGTTGAAGAAATCATCGAGCCCGTCCGCTTTGTGCCGTTAGTTCAAGGCGATCTGGCCTGAGCCGTCGCTACGTAATTCTTCACAACTGTTACATGGCACGGCGCAGTTGATATTGTTACTATCCTTGTTAATCAATGCGAAAGACCGTTTTCAACCTACTCAGTAGTGAAAAATGTGGTCGTCGCGGTCATACAGTTTTATCCAGGATTGCCATAACGGGGGATCAATGAGCACGGGAAGCACAGTATTTCAATTACGCCGTTTGGCGGCACTTTCACTGGTCGGTTTTTGGTTGGCGGGCTGTAGCTCTGGCGACAATACCCAGGCACCGATTAGCCAGGTTGGCGGCGGTGGTGCGGACAGCGGTATGTCTTCTGCGCCGAGTGGTGGCATGCTCTCATCCCAGAACAGCACGGTGCCTGCCATGCCACACGGAGGAATGTTAAGCGGTGGTACACCATCGGCTGCGCCCTCAGGTGGAATGGTTAGTGGCAATAATAATGTTGTCACGCAAAATGGTCGCATCGTGTACAACCGAAATTATGGGAATATTCCTAAAGGCAGTTACGGTGGTGAGACTTACACCGTTAAACGCGGTGATACCCTCTTCTACATTGCCTGGATTACCGGCAATGACTTCCGCGACCTCGCACAACGCAATAACGTCCCGGCCCCGTATGGCCTGGAAGCTGGGCAAGTTCTACAGGTTGGCAACGGTAATGGCCAGACTATCACCGGTGGTAACGCGATAACCGCAGCGGACGCCACGCAAGGCGGAGTGCCGGTTGCATCCAACCAGACGCAAATTAAATCTGCCCCTGTTGCACAGCAACCTGTTATTACGTATTCTGATGATTCGGGTTCGACAGGCGGTAAAATGCTGCCGTCGAAAGGGGCAAATAATGTGGCAACGACCACAGCTCCGGTTACCGCACCGCCCACAGTCAGCAGCACGACTAACAGCACAACACCAGTGGGAAGCTGGCGTTGGCCGACTGATGGGAAGATCATCGATAACTTCTCCGCTGCGGAAGGCGGAAACAAAGGGATCGATATCGCCGGTTCGCGTGGACAACCTGTCGTCGCCACTGCATCAGGACGAGTGGTATACGCAGGCAACGCGCTCCGTGGGTACGGTAATTTAATCATCATCAAACACAATGATGATTACCTGAGCGCCTACGCCCACAACGACTCTATGCTGGTCCGGGAACAACAGGAAGTTAAGGCGGGGCAAAAAATAGCTACCATGGGTAGCACCGGAACCAGTTCGGTAAGATTACATTTTGAAATTCGTTACAAGGGGAAATCCGTAAACCCGTTGCGTTATTTACCGCAGCGATAATCCGGCAGAACCTTGGTGTTCTGCCCTTGGATCACGGGTAGGAGCCGCTTATGAACCAGAATACGCTGAAAGTTAACGAGTTACATGAAGATGCGGAATTCGAGGAGAACGGAGCTGAGGTTTTTGATGAGAAGGCTCTCGTTGAGAACGAACCTGGTGATAGCGAAGTAGCTGAAGAAGAGCTGTTGTCACAGGGTGCGACGCAACGCGTTTTGGATGCGACGCAGCTTTACCTCGGTGAGATTGGTTACTCTCCTTTGTTAACGGCGGAAGAAGAAGTGTTCTTCGCTCGTCGTGCATTGCGAGGTGACATTCCTTCTCGCCGCCGCATGATAGAAAGTAATTTACGCCTGGTGGTGAAGATTGCCCGTCGTTATAGCAATCGTGGTCTGGCGCTGCTGGATCTGATTGAAGAGGGTAATCTCGGCCTCATCCGTGCCGTGGAGAAGTTTGACCCAGAACGTGGGTTCCGTTTCTCGACATACGCCACCTGGTGGATTCGTCAGACTATTGAACGGGCGATCATGAATCAAACCCGTACCATCCGTCTGCCGATCCACATCGTTAAAGAGTTAAATGTTTACCTGCGTACCGCGCGTGAACTTTCGCACAAGCTTGATCATGAGCCGAGTGCAGAAGAGATTGCTGAGCAGTTAGACAAGCCGGTTGATGACGTAAGCCGTATGCTGCGTCTCAATGAGCGTATTACCTCGGTTGACACACCGCTGGGTGGAGATTCCGAAAAAGCGCTGCTGGATATCCTGGCCGATGAGAAAGACAACGGTCCAGAAGACACCACGCAGGACGATGATATGAAACAAAGCATCGTTAAGTGGTTGTTTGAATTGAATGCTAAGCAGCGTGAAGTGCTGGCACGTCGTTTCGGCCTGTTAGGCTATGAAGCGGCGACGCTGGAAGATGTAGGCCGTGAAATCGGGTTGACCCGTGAGCGTGTCCGTCAGATTCAGGTTGAAGGTCTGCGTCGTCTGCGTGAAATCTTGCAGACTCAGGGCCTCAACATTGAAGCACTGTTTCGTGAATAAGCCGTAACCGGTAATAAAAACGGTGACCCTTGGGTCACCGTTTTTTTATGCGCGTTAGTTGGCAGGCGATTAGGCGGGTTAGCGGCGTCATAGCCTGCCGAAACCCGCTATCCACTAGACCAGGGTCTTGAGACGGTAGATCCACTCCAATGCCTGTTTCGGTGTCAGGCTATCGGGATCCAACGCTTCGAGTGCATCCACAGCAGGTGATGTCTCGGCGACCAACAACTGCATCTGCGACCCTTCCACCGTAGAAGCTGCCGAGTGACCGGACAACGCTTCCAGCTCTTTCAGTTTATTGCGCGCACGTTTAATCACGTCTTTTGGCACACCGGCCAATGCAGCAACGGCCAAACCGTAACTTTTACTGGCTGCGCCATCTTGCACGCTGTGCATAAAGGCAATGGTATCGCCGTGCTCCACCGCATCCAGATGGACGTTGACCACGCCTTCCATTTTCTCCGGTAACGTGGTGAGTTCGAAATAATGTGTGGCAAACAGCGTCATCGCTTTGATGCGATTCGCCAGGCTTTCTGCACAGGCCCACGCCAGCGAGAGGCCATCATAAGTAGAGGTGCCGCGCCCAATTTCGTCCATCAACACCAGACTGTTTTCAGTGGCGTTATGCAAGATATTGGCGGTTTCTGTCATCTCTACCATAAAGGTGGAACGCCCAGAAGCCAGGTCATCGGCAGCACCGACGCGGGTGAAGATGCGGTCAATTGGGCCAATCACGGTTTCTTCAGCAGGCACATAGCTGCCAATCCACGCCATTAGGGCGATCAAGGCAGTTTGACGCATGTAGGTACTTTTACCGCCCATATTCGGGCCGGTAATGATCAACATGCGACGCTGGGCCGATAACGATAATGGGTTGGCGATGAACGGCTCTTTGAGCACCTGTTCTACCACCGGATGACGTCCAGCGGTAATACGAATGCCAGCTTTTTCCTGCAACACCGGGCGGCAGTAATTGAGTGTCCATGCGCGTTCTGCCAGGTTCGCCAACACATCCAACTCTGCCAACGCTGCAGCGCTGAGTTGCAGTGCTTCCAGATGCGGCATTAAGCGATCCAGTAATTCCTCATAAAGCCCTTTTTCCAGCGCCAGCGCTTTTCCTTTTGAAGTGAGGACTTTGTCTTCATACTCTTTCAGTTCAGGAATGATGTAACGCTCGGCATTTTTCAATGTCTGGCGGCGCACATAGTGAATCGGTACCTGGTGACTTTGACCGCGGCTGACCTGGATGTAATAGCCATGAATAGCATTGAAGCCGACTTTCAGCGTATCCAGCCCCAGTTTTTCACGTTCCCGAATCTCAAGACGATCAAGATAATCAGTGGCACCATCCGCCAGCGCACGCCACTCATCCAGCTCGGCATTGTAACCGGGCGCGATTACGCCACCGTCACGCACCAGCACTGGCGGTGATTCAATTACAGCCTGTTCGAGCAATTCGCGAAGCTCAGCAAAATCCCCCATCTGATTACGCAGCATCGCGAGTTGCGTCGATTCAACGCCCTCAAGCAGCTGGTTGAGTTCGGGAAGTTGCTGGAATGCATGGCGCATGCGGGCCAAATCACGTGGACGGGCGGTACGAAGTGCCAGACGCGCCAGAATACGCTCCAGGTCACCCACCTGACGCAACACCGGCTGCAGTTCCTGGCTCAGTGATTGCAGTTCTGCGATCGACTCCTGACGGCGGCTAATCGTGGTGACATCCCGTAGCGGCATATGCAGCCAGCGCTTCAGCATACGGCTGCCCATGGGGGTAACGGTTTTATCTAACACTGCCGCCAGCGTATTTTCGATGCCGCCTGCCAGGTTCTGGGTAATCTCGAGATTACGACGTGTGGCGGCATCCATGATCACGCTATCCTGCTGGCGTTCCATACTGGCCGAGCGGATGTGTGGCAAAGCCGTGCGCTGGGTGTCTTTTACATACTGCAGCAAACAGCCCGCTGCGCGCAGCGCCAGATGCGCCTGCTCAACACCAAAACCGCTGAGATCGCGTGTACCAAATTGCAGATTCAACTGCTGACGAGCGGTATCAATCTCATATTCCCACAGAGGGCGACGGCGCAGGCCACGACGTTGATCAATCAGCATCATGGTCTGGAAATCTTCTGGGTAGAGCAATTCGGCCGGGTTGGTACGCTGCAGTTCAGCGGCCATGGTCTCCTGATCTGCGGGTTCACTCAGGCGAAAACGCCCTGAACTGATATCCAGCGTGGCATAGCCAAAGCCGCGTGGGCTCTGGAAGATGGCTGCCAACAGATTGTCCTGGCGCTCCTGCAACAACGCTTCATCACTGATGGTGCCTGGCGTGACAATACGTACCACTTTACGCTCAACCGGGCCTTTGCTCAGTGCCGGATCGCCAATCTGCTCACAGATCGCCACGGACTCACCGAGTTGAACCAGCTTTGCCAGATAACCTTCGACAGCATGGTAGGGTACGCCGGCCATGGGGATAGGTTCACCCGCTGATGCACCGCGTTTAGTGAGTGAGATCTCCAGTAGCTGCGATGCGCGTTTGGCATCGTCATAGAACAGCTCGTAGAAATCGCCCATCCGATAGAACAGCAGGATCTCGGGATGGTCGGCCTTCAGGCGCAGATATTGCTGCATCATGGGCGTGTGGCCAGTAAAGTCCATTTGCGCTGCTCCTTTCATCTCGTTTTCACTCAAAATTAACTCTTTTGATGTTGGCAGCTGAGTCATGTCAGCCAGGGTAACGCGTTGTCCGGTGGGCGGACAACCAAAGCGCAGATACTAGCATTTTTGCCCGGTCGCCTTCATCAGCAAGCAACGGTTTCTGGCTGCCGACCTTAACAAATTGCGCTAAGGGATAAAAAGCAAAATCGGGAGATAAAGCGAAAGTGCAGAGCGGTTTCGCAAATTTATGTTGCAACCCACTGAAATGGGCGGAAAGCAGCGTAAATTTAAGATATTGCTCTGTATCCCGCATGGCTGAACGATTACCATGTGGGCTTCCGGTTTCATCTGGCTTATGGATATCTAATGCGTTTTAAGGTTGCTTTTCTTCCGCTTATTGCCTTGCTTGCTGCCTGTAGTAGTAAGCCTGCACCCCAGCAGCAATCCGCCGTTGTGCCTGCACCAAAAGGTGGTTTTTTACTGGAACCTTCACACGCCGTTCAGCCGATGTTTGGCGATTTTGCTGGCAATCCGGCGGCTGAGCAGTTTATTGATCAAATGGTGGCAAAACACGGTTTCAACCGTGACCAGTTGCATGCCGTGATTGGCCAGGCGAAGCGTCTCGACTATGTGCTGCGCCTGATGGACCAACAGGCACCGAGCTATACGCCACCGACCGGGCCAAACGGCGCCTGGATCCGTTATCGCAACAAATTCATCACGCCGGATAATGTGCAGAATGGAGTGGCGTTCTGGAATCAATATCAGGACGCATTACAGCGTGCCAAGCAGGTTTATGGTGTGCCACCTGAAATCATTGTGGGGATCATTGGGGTCGAAACGCGTTGGGGCCGGGTGATGGGTAAAACGCGTTTGCTGGATGCGCTGGCCACCTTATCCTTTAGCTATCCTCGCCGCGCGGCCTATTTCAGTAGCGAGCTGGAAACCTTCCTGCTGATGGCGCGCACGGAGCAGGATGATCCGCTGGATCTGCGTGGCTCATTTGCCGGTGCAATGGGGTATGGCCAGTTTATGCCATCTTCTTATAAACAGTATGCGGTCGACTTCAATGGTGATGGTCACATTAATCTGTGGGACCCGGTAGATGCCATCGGCAGCGTTGCGAACTACTTTAAAGAGCACGGCTGGCGTGCCGGTCAGAATGTTGCTGTTCCGGCCAGTGGCCAGGCACCTGCGTTGGAAAATGGCTTCAAAACCCTTTATCCGGTGAACACATTGATGGCAAGCGGCCTGATACCGCAGGGATCGTTGGATGGCAATAATCAGGCTAGTCTGCTGCGCCTCGATCTCGGTACCAGCTATCAATACTGGTTCGGTCTGCCAAACTTCTATGTCATTACGCGTTACAACCACAGTACGCACTATGCAATGGCCGTGTGGCAACTGGGCGAAGCGGTAGCAAAAGCGCGGCAGGGCAATATGTTTTAATGCTGTCCTTGTAAAGTGTAAGGGTATAAGATGGCGCCCCTTTTGCGGTGCCATCTTCACTGCATGCTTATTTCCAAGGAACAATTATGACGACTTTACCTGTCTGCCCAGCGTGTCAGGCTGATTATACCTGGCAAGATGGTGACAACCTGAATTGCCCATCCTGTGGCCATATCTGGTCCATGTCCTCTGATGCTGCTGCGGAAGGCTTAGTGGTACGCGATGCCAATGGCAATCTACTGGCTGATGGCGACAGTGTGACCGTGGTGAAAGATCTCAAAGTGAAAGGCAGTTCTTCACCGCTGAAGATTGGCACCAAAGTCAAAAGCATTCGCCTCGTCGAGGGCGACCACAACATCGATTGCAAGATTGATGGTTTTGGTCCAATGAAGCTCAAATCAGAATTCGTGAAAAAGAATTAATGGCAGGACGGCAGATGGCCGTCCTGTTCAGCACTCACATCAGTAAACGATCGATAGCTTCACATTGCTCAGCCGTCAGTTCACCGCCAAAATTGCGTGAGTGACTGCTCATTGAATCAAACTTGCGGGCGACTGCGGTTTTGATGGTGGTCACGAAGTCATCGCCAATGGTGTAAATCGCCATCAGTTCTCCGATACGTTGCTGGATCTGCGTCAGTTTATTTAACTCCCCCGCGCGCCAGGCTTGCATCGCCTCAGCAAATAACTCCGGCACGATATTGTTCAGCCCGGAGATCACACCTGCGCCGCCTGCCAGAAGATTAGGCAGCAAATATTCGTCATAACCCGACAGTACGGTGAAATCACTGCGCACCTTTTTAGTTTCTTCAATTAATGCCCGGTTATGAGACAAGCAATCCATTGTGTCTTTAATACCGATAAACTGCGGCAGCTCTGAGGCTAACTCTGCCACTAACGCCGGTGTCAGATCACAGCCGGTTCGGGCTGGAAAATTATAGGCAAACCACTTGCCACCCAACTGTTTATCCAGCGATTTAAAGTAACTCAGCAGCTGCTTTGGCGTCTGGCCATAATAGTAGGGCGGCAATACCATCACGGCATCATAGCCGTTTTGCCAGGCTGCCTCGGCCAGTTGTAACATATCGGGAATGCAGGTACTGGAGACATTCGCCACCATGCTCAGTGGAGACAGCGAGCGAGCCTCGCGAATCAGCTGGAGCCTTTCCTGTTGGGTCAGTGAAGCAAATTCACCGATGCTGCCCATCAGCAGCAGGGTGTCAATTCCCGATGTGCTCAGACGCGCGAAGTGGCGGCCTAACGCATCAATATCCAGTTTATTGTGTTGATCAAAAGGGGTCACTGACGGACACCAGACGCCCGCGAGTTCAGGTTGTGCAGCCATAGCGCTCTCCTTTAATTAAAAATGAAACATTGTTTTAACTTAGGGGGCCTGAACTATTTGTACCAGTGCTAAAACGTAAAAAGGTGAGACATCGCACTTTTCTCTTCGTGTTCTCAACGGAAATAAAGCTAGTGTGAGGCACTTCAGCCTGACAGGAGCGTTGACATGCAAGACTGGAATCCACAGCTGTACCGCCAATTTGAATCGGAGCGCACGCGTCCCGCGCGTGAACTGTTAGATCGTATCCCTGATATTCACGTGCATTATGCCACCGACCTCGGTTGTGGCCCCGGCAATAGCACTGAACTGCTGGCGCAGAAATGGCCGGATGCGCAGATCACGGGCATCGATAGTTCCGCTGCAATGCTGGAACAGGCGCAGGCGCGTCTGCCCTCCAGCACTTTTTTGCAGGCGGATATTCGCACCTGGGAGGCCGCACAGCCTCAGCAGGTCATTTATGCCAATGCTTCTCTGCAATGGCTGACTGACCATCAGACGCTGCTGCCGCACCTGGTTAATCAACTGGATGTTGGCGGAGCATTAGCCGTACAGATGCCAGACAACCTGGAAGAGCCGTCACACCGCTTTATGCGTGAGGTTGCCGCCCGCGAACGCTGGCAGGATCTCATTTCTCCTCAGGCGGCAGATCGGAAACGCCTGTTGTCGACCGAAAACTACTTTGATTTGCTGGGAGATGCAGGTTGCCGGGTGGATATTTGGCGCACGACCTATTACCACCCGATGGCCGATGCGCAAGGCATTATCACCTGGCTAAAAGCGACCGGTTTGCGTCCTTTCCTCGCCGGGCTGGATGAAAAACAACAGGCAGATTTTCTTGATGACTATCATCAAGCGTTAATTCCTGCCTATCCCGCTCGCAGTAACGGCCAGGTTTTGCTGGCGTTCCCGCGATTGTTTATGGTTGCGGTGAAAACGCGCTGAGCAAGCTGAGATCTTCGCTGTAAAATGGCGTGGTAGTGGTTGAAAAGAGCTTCCTGCCACACCATTTATTGCTAACGTGAAGCGCCATAACAGGAGAGGGCGATGAACGACCAACAGTTACAGCAGTTGAGCCAGCGCATTGGTGAACAGCTAAAAGCGCGCCAGGCAACAGTAACAGCCGCGGAATCTTGTACCGGTGGCTGGATTGCCAAAGTCTTTACTGACATTAGCGGTAGCTCTGCCTGGTTTGAGCGTGGCTTTGTGACTTACAGCAATGAAGCCAAACAACAGATGGTGGCGGTGCAAGCCACTACGCTGGCACAGTTTGGCGCGGTGAGCGAGCAAACGGTACGCGAAATGGCGCGAGGGGCCTGCAATGCGGCCGCTGCTGAATATGGCATCGCCGTCAGTGGTATTGCCGGACCAGATGGCGGCTCGGAGGAGAAGCCAGTGGGCACGGTTTGGTTTGCGATTGCAGGGCCGGATGGCCGCGTACTGACGCAGCGGCAGAACTTTTCCGGAGACCGAGATGCAGTGCGCCGTCAGTCCGTCTGCTGGGCACTGCAAACGCTGCTTGATGAATTTCTGACAAATTAAACTTGATACTGTATGGTCATACAGTATAATTACCGGCAACAGAACGAGCAGGCACACAATGATGTCGGCTTACCCAGCATGATTAGGAGTGGAAATGGCGATTGACGAGAACAAACAGAAAGCTTTAGCAGCCGCGCTGGGCCAGATTGAGAAACAATTTGGTAAAGGCTCGATCATGCGCCTGGGTGAAGACCGCTCGATGGATGTTGAAACCATCTCAACCGGTTCACTTTCACTCGATATCGCATTGGGTGCCGGCGGTTTGCCAATGGGCCGTATCGTTGAGATTTATGGACCAGAATCTTCCGGTAAAACCACGCTGACGCTGCAGGTTATTGCCGCGGCACAGCGCAAAGGTAAAACCTGTGCCTTTATTGATGCCGAGCACGCCCTTGACCCGGTGTACGCCAAGAAACTGGGCGTAGATATCGATAACCTGCTGTGTTCACAGCCGGATACCGGTGAGCAGGCGCTGGAAATCTGTGATGCGCTGGCACGCTCGGGTGCAGTAGACGTCATCATTGTTGACTCCGTTGCTGCATTGACGCCAAAAGCTGAAATCGAAGGCGAAATCGGTGATTCGCACATGGGTCTGGCAGCTCGTATGATGAGCCAGGCGATGCGTAAACTGGCCGGTAACCTGAAACAATCCAATACGTTACTGATCTTCATCAACCAGATTCGTATGAAGATTGGTGTGATGTTCGGTAACCCAGAAACCACCACCGGTGGTAACGCGCTGAAATTCTATGCTTCTGTTCGTCTTGATATCCGCCGTATCGGTGCGATCAAAGAGGGCGATGAAGTGGTGGGGAGCGAAACCCGTGTGAAAGTGGTGAAGAATAAAATTGCTGCACCCTTTAAGCAGGCTGAATTCCAGATCATGTACGGCGAAGGCATCAACACCTTTGGTGAGTTGGTTGACCTCGGCGTAAAACACAAGCTGGTTGAGAAAGCCGGTGCATGGTACAGCTACAACGGTGAGAAGATTGGTCAAGGTAAAGCAAACTCGACTAACTTCCTGAAAGAGAATCCAGCGATTGCCAACGAGATCGACAAAAAGCTGCGTGATTTGCTGCTGACCGGTGCCACAGCAGACGCGGGTGCTGCGGACATCCCGACAGGGGATTACGAAGAAGCCAGCGAAACCAACGAAGATTTCTAACATACCGACGGGAGCAGCCATGCTCCCGTTTTGCTTTTCCCCGCTTGTGCTTCCCCTCGACTCCTTCTTGCTTTACCCTGCGCCACAGATAAACCAAGGTAAGACATATGCCATCATCATCTCCTGCGGCATCTGAGCCGACATTCTCTCGTTTACTGGATCGCGCAATGCGTATATTGGCGCAACGCGACCATAGCCGTGACGAACTGAAACGCAAGCTGCAGCTCTCTTCACAACGCGCGGCATATATGCAACAACAGGATCATGTGCCCATCGCCGATGAGTTGCTGGAGAAAGTGCTCGATTGGTGTCAGGAGAGCGGTTGGCTCAACGACCAACGCTTTACCGAACGCTTTATTCAGAGCCGTGCCCGTAAAGGCTATGGGCCACAGCGTGTACGCATGGAACTACAGCAAAAAGGCATCAGTCGCGAGGAGATCGACCAGGCATTATTTGCTACCGAAATCGACTGGAGCCAATGTGCAGCCGATCTGGCCAAGCGTAAGTTCGGTGATCCATTACCGCAAACCTGGGCTGAGAAGGGCAAAGTACAGCGCTTTTTGATGTCAAAAGGCTTTATGATGGAAGATATTCAGGCCGTTTTCAGAAATTTTGACAGCTGAAAGGCAATGGGATTTTACTTCCCACTGAAGAAAATTTATCTTATTCCCACTTTTTGTTCCTCAATCAGCGGTGAGCCTGCAGTTGCAGTTTGCCAGCGAAAGGGAACGTTCGTTAGCGTGATTCCAGGAATTATATGAGCAAGAGCACTGCTGAGATCCGTCAAGCGTTTCTCGACTTTTTTCATAGCAAGGGACATCAGGTTGTAGCCAGCAGCTCCCTCGTACCGAACAACGACCCGACGTTACTGTTTACCAACGCCGGGATGGTGCAGTTTAAAGACGTTTTCCTCGGTCAGGATAAGCGCGACTATGCACGCGCGACCACGTCTCAGCGTTGTGTACGTGCCGGTGGCAAGCACAATGACCTGGAGAACGTAGGTTACACTGCACGTCACCATACCTTCTTTGAAATGTTGGGCAATTTCAGCTTTGGCGATTACTTCAAGAAAGAAGCGATTGCTTATGCCTGGGAACTGCTGACGGGTGAGCAGTGGTTCAAGCTGCCAAAAGATCGTCTGTGGGTGACCGTTTACGAAACCGACGATGAAGCCTTTGAAATCTGGGCTAACGACGTCGGCGTACCGCGCGAACGTATTATTCGCATTGGCGATAATAAAGGCAGTGCCTACGCTTCTGATAACTTCTGGCAGATGGGTGATACCGGTCCATGCGGCCCGTGCACCGAAATTTTCTACGATCATGGCGATCATATCTGGGGCGGTCCTCCGGGCAGCCCGGAAGAGGATGGCGATCGCTATATTGAGATCTGGAACATCGTCTTCATGCAGTTCAACCGTCAGGCTGACGGCACCATGCAACCCTTGCCAAAACCGTCAGTGGACACCGGCATGGGTCTGGAACGTATCGCCGCGGTACTGCAGCACGTTAACTCCAACTATGAAATCGATCTGTTTGCCAAGCTGATTAAATCTGTTGCGCAGGTAACAGGTGCAACAGATCTGAATAACAAATCGCTGCGCGTTATCGCCGACCATATTCGTTCCTGTGCTTTCCTGATTGCTGATGGTGTGATCCCATCTAATGAAAACCGTGGCTACGTGTTGCGTCGTATCATTCGTCGCGCGGTGCGTCACGGCAACATGTTAGGCGCCAAAGAAGCCTTCTTCTATAAACTGGTTGCGCCACTGATTGACGTGATGGGTGATGCAGGTGAAGACCTGAAACGCCAGCAGAAGCACGTTGAAAATGCGCTGAAAAATGAAGAAGAGCAGTTTGCTAAGACGCTGGAACGTGGTCTGGCATTGCTGGATGACGAGCTGGCCAAGCTGCAAGGTGATACGCTGGATGGCGAAACCGTGTTCCGTCTGTATGACACCTTTGGTTTCCCTGCAGACTTAACCGCAGACGTTTGCCGCGAGCGCAATCTGAAGATTGATGAAGCCGGTTTTGAAACTGCCATGGAACAGCAGCGCCAGCGTGCGCGTGAAGCCAGTGGCTTTGGTGCCGACTACAACAGCGTTATCCGTTTTGATACGGCCACCGAGTTCAAAGGCTATGATCAACTGCAGTTGGACGCGACCGTACAGGCGTTGTTCGTTGACGGCCAACAGGTTGAAGAAATCACTGCAGGTCAGGATGCGGTAGTGATTCTGAACGAAACGCCATTCTATGGTGAATCCGGCGGCCAAGTGGGCGACACCGGTGTCCTCGCTGGGCAGAATGCTGAATTTAGCGTCCAGGATACCCAGAAGTATGGCAAAGCCTTCGGTCATATCGGTAAGCTGAAACAAGGTCAATTGCGCGTGGGCGATCGCTTAAATGCGCAGGTGGATGAAGAGCGTCGTGCTCGCATCATTCTGAACCACTCAGCAACCCACCTGATGCATTCCGCGTTGCGTGAAGTGTTAGGCGATCATGTTGGGCAGAAAGGCTCACTGAATAACGACAAATATCTGCGTTTCGATTTCTCGCATACTGAAGCGATGAAGCCTGAGCAGATTCGTGCTGTTGAGGATATTGTTAACACGCAGATTCGCCGCAACCTGCTGATTCAGACCGATGTTATGGATCTGGATGAGGCGAAAACGCGCGGTGCAACAGCGCTGTTTGGCGAGAAGTATGAGCAGCGTGTTCGTGTAGTGAGCATGGGTGAATTCTCCGTCGAGTTGTGTGGTGGTACACACGCGGCACGTACCGGTGATATCGGCTTGTTCCGTATCCAATCTGAGTCAGGTACCGCTGCAGGCGTTCGTCGCATCGAAGCGCTGACCGGTGAGGGTGCGATTGCACAGCTACATGCGCAGAGTGACCAGTTGTCTGATATTGCTAATGTGGTGAAAGCCAACAGCAGTAATCTGAATGAAAAAGTTCGCGGTCTGGTTGATAACGTGCGTGCGCTTGAGAAAGAGCTGCAACAGCTGCGTGATCAGCAAGCTGCGCAGGAAAGTGCATCACTAAGCAGCAAAGCCGTGGATGTGAAAGGGACGAAGCTGCTGGTCAGTGAGCTCAGCAATGTCGAACCGAAAATGCTGCGCATCATGATGGACGATCTGAAGAATCAGCTGGGTTCTGCCATCATTGTGCTGGCTACCGTCGCAGAAGGTAAAGTTTCGCTGATTGCTGGCGTCACAAAAGACCTGACCGATCGTGTTAAGGCGGGTGAGTTGGTGGGCGAACTGGCTGCACAGGTCGGGGGTAAAGGCGGTGGGCGTCCAGATATGGCTCAGGCTGGGGGCACCAATCCTCAGGCGCTGGCTGGGGCGCTGGCTGGCGTGCCGGACTGGGTGAGTAACCGACTGTAACGAAATAAAGCGAAGCATCGTGAAGAGCGCCAGCACCCCGAGTACTGGCGCTTTTTATCGCGATGTGCACCCGTAAATGACAAAGTCCGGTTGATGTGGTGTATTTCGGCTAAACTAACTATCAGCAGAATGTATTGGCGTGGCGATGCACAATGGTGTATTTGTCATAGGCATTGTTCAGCGTTATATGATGGATATGGCCGGGAGATCGAACAGGCCCGACTCTTTTAATCTTTCAAGGAGCAAAGAATGCTTATTCTAACTCGTCGAGTTGGTGAAACCCTCATGATTGGCGATGAGGTGACTGTAACGGTGCTGGGTGTCAAAGGTAACCAGGTACGTATTGGCGTCAACGCGCCTAAAGAAGTTTCGGTGCATCGCGAAGAGATCTATCAGCGCATTCAGGCCGAAAAAACTCAGCAAACGAGTTACTAACGGATTCAGCGCCTCGCCATCGTGCGAGGCGCTACCGCTTTTCTTCACTTCCACCTCTTTTATTCCCCCTTTGTTCTCAATTTCTTTCTTCCCATTTTGTTAACTGCAGCGCGCTTTCGCTGTTGATAAATCAATCTTTTTGTTGGCAAAACACCCTAATTGCGCGTCATTTGTGCAAACAAACAGTTATCAAGAAAAAGTCGGGAAAAATTGTTTGACTTATAAGTGCGGGAAAGTAATATGTGCGCCACGCAGTGCCGATGAGCAGAAACAAAGTTCAAAAGCACAGGCAGTAAGAAAGCGTAAGGTGAGGTGGCCGAGAGGCTGAAGGCGCTCCCCTGCTAAGGGAGTATGCGGTCAAAAGCTGCATCCGGGGTTCGAATCCCCGCCTCACCGCCATTTCCGATGCATCCATAGCTCAGCTGGATAGAGTACTCGGCTACGAACCGAGCGGTCGGAGGTTCGAATCCTCCTGGATGCACCATTCGGAAAGATGAAGTAAGAGTGAACGAGCAGTTCCTTTCATGGTGAGTTGTTAGCACCCTGCGTTATACAAGAATTATTTCAATGCATCCATAGCTCAGCTGGATAGAGTACTCGGCTACGAACCGAGCGGTCGGAGGTTCGAATCCTCCTGGATGCACCATTCTTCGTATCATTCCCAGGTTGATTGCAGTAATTCCATCGTAAGAAAATATCTCAATGCATCCATAGCTCAGCTGGATAGAGTACTCGGCTACGAACCGAGCGGTCGGAGGTTCGAATCCTCCTGGATGCACCATTCTGTTTTATTCATACTTCTCTCAGTATGTTTCATCAGTAATATCAGTTAGACCCCTAATGCATCCATAGCTCAGCTGGATAGAGTACTCGGCTACGAACCGAGCGGTCGGAGGTTCGAATCCTCCTGGATGCACCATATTCTCGAATGTGGAAACTGCCTCAGTGTGTCAAGACGTGATTGACGTTCAGACCGCACTAAAGAGGATAACGTTGCTTCAGCAACGGCCCTAAGGGCGAGGAGAAAGCCGAGTCATCCTCCTGGATGCACCATATTCTCTGTAAAATATTCAACGCCTGCTTTCTGAATTCTTCTCCGTAATCTACAGCACCAACAAAAATCCCTGATTTAACCGCCATTTATCCCCGGCATCGCATCCTGACCTTTTTCCGAAAACAAAAAATGCTAATGCTTTCAAAGCATTTGCTGTTAAGCACACCTGGCGACAACCTAAGCGCATTACGCTAAAGTAATGGCTCATTTAGTGGTACTCGATGGAGTGACAATGTACGACCAATATGACGCCCTGATTTTCGATATGGACGGCACGATTCTGGACACTGAGCCGACACATCGAAAAGCCTGGCAGCAGGTGCTGAGCCGCTATGGATTCACCATGGATGAAGAAAAAATGGTGGCATTCAATGGCGCACCGACCTGGCAACTGGCGCAGTACATTCTTGAGCACAACAATGCCACGCAGGACCCTCATCTGCTGGCCGCAGAGAAAACGGTGGCGTTGAAGGCGATGTTACTCGATGACGTGCGTCCTTTGCCGCTCATGGAGGTGGTAAAGGCCTATCATGGCCGTCGTCCTATGGCGGTGGGCACCGGCAGCGAACACAGCCTGGCGAAAGCGCTGCTTGAAGCATTAGGCGTTTACCATCTGTTTGATGCTGTGGTAGGCGCTGATGATGTTCAACGTCATAAACCGCAACCCGATACCTTTTTACGCTGCGCCGAGTTAATGGGCGTAGCGCCTGAACGTTGTGTGGTGTTTGAAGATGCTGACTTTGGCGTTCAGGCGGCACAAGCCGCGGGCATGGATGTGGTTGATGTCCGCTTACTGTGAATGAGTTTCTGACTTATGGATCGTTATTCGGCAGTAGCTTTCTAAGCGCGACCCTGCTTCCGGGAAGCTCAGAGGCTGTGCTGGTTGCTTTGCTGATCGCCCAAAAGGGGTCGGTCTACGGATTGTTATTGGCTGCATCAGTGGGAAACACCCTGGGTGGCCTGACCAACATTCTTCTTGGTCGTCTTATGCCGCCAAAAGGGCAGGGGCGATGGCACGACACAGCAATGACGTGGTTACATCGATTGGGACCTGCAGCGCTACTTTTTAGCTGGCTGCCGGTAGTGGGCGACCTGCTTTGCGTGTTAGCAGGGTGGTTGCGCTTTGCCTGGCTACCAGCGGTGCTGTTCCTCGCCATTGGTAAAACGCTGCGTTATATCGTTATCGCGACTGCCACATTACAAACAATGCAATGGTGGCATTGATTCGCACAGATTCGAGGCTACGGTTAACATTATGCTGAACAAAAATAAATTATTCGCACAGCGGGAGGTTAATGTGATCCCGGACGTATCTAAAGCGCTCTCTTGGTTGGAAGCGCATCCCGACGCGTTGAAGGGTATCGGCCGTGGCATTGAACGCGAAACATTGCGCGTCAATCCGAATGGTCACCTGGCAACCACCGGACATCCTGAATCGCTCGGTTCAGCGCTTAAGCATGATTGGATCACCACCGATTTTGCTGAAACGCTGTTGGAATTCATCACGCCTGTCGATCAGAGCATTGATCGATCGCTGGCTTTCCTGCGTGACATTCACCGCCATGTGGCGCGTGAGTTGGGGCAGGAGCGGATGTGGCCGTTCAGTATGCCGGGCTACGTCGAAGATGTGGAGAGTATTGAGCTGGCTCAATACGGCAGCTCCAACATCGGCAAAATGAAAACCCTGTATCGTCAGGGCCTGAAAAATCGCTATAGCGCGCTGATGCAGATTATTTCTGGCGTGCATTACAACTTCTCGTTGCCGTTGTCATTCTGGCAAGAGTGGGCGGATGTCAAAGATGCCGAGAGTGGCAAAGAGACGATCTCTGCCGGCTATCTGCGTTTGATCCGCAACTACTATCGTTTTGGCTGGGTGATCCCATATCTGTTTGGTTCATCACCGGCGATCTGCTCTTCCTTCCTGCAGGGACGTGAAAGCAAATTGCCGTTTGAAACCGACGGTAAAGGTACGCTATGGCTGCCGTATGCCACCTCGCTGCGTTTGAGCGACCTGGGGTATACCAACAAATCGCAAAGCGGTTTGGGTATCACCTTTAACTCCCTCGACGGTTATGTTGCTGCGCTGAAAGCAGCGATCAAAACGCCGTCGGAAGAGTATGCCGCCATGGGCACTAAAGACGCGGATGGCAACTGGCTACAGTTGAATACCAACGTGTTGCAGATTGAAAACGAGCTGTATGCACCGATTCGTCCTAAACGTGTCACCCGTTCTGGCGAAGCGCCTTCTGATGCACTGCTGCGCGGCGGGATCGAATATATCGAAGTGCGATCGTTAGATATCAACCCGTTCTCCGCGATTGGAGTCGACGCCAACCAGGCGCGTTTCCTTGATCTGTTCTTGATTTGGTGTACGTTGGCGGATGCGCCGGAGATGAGCTCCGACGAATTGCTGTGTAGCCGTAAGAACTGGAATCGCGTGGTGATGGAAGGGCGTAAGCCTGGCCAGGTGATTGGTGTTGGTTGTAGCGACACAGAACATCCGTTGGTGGACGTGGGCAAAGCGCTGTTTGCAGACCTGAGTCGTGTGGCGGAAGTGCTCGACAGCAATCACGGCAGCACGCAATATCAACAGGTTTGCGATCAACTGGTAGCATCGTTTGATGATCCTGAGCTAACCTATTCGGCGCGCATTCTTCATGCGATCAAAGAAAATGGTTTAACCGGAGCAGGTGTGGCGTTAGCTGAACAGTATCGTCATCTGCTGTGTGAAGAGCCATTAGAGATTTTGACGGAAGATGACTTTAGTCGTCAGGCGTTGGAGTCGGTGCAGTCGCAGAAGAAATTAGAACAGAGTGATACGCTGGATTTCGAGAGCTATCTGGCGGGTCGCGAAGGCTAAAAAAGAAAATGGCCACATCACTGTGGCCGAAATAAACATCTCTGTTGTCAGGGATGATGATAACAAATGCGCGTCTTTCATATATTCAGACGTTGGGCGAACGGAAAAGTTTCATCGTTTTAAAAAAATTCTCAAAACAGGAGGTGACGTATGCCACTACTGGATAGTTTTACTGTTGATCACACCATCATGGGTGCACCTGCCGTGCGCGTTGCAAAAACCATGAACACTCCGCATGGCGATACCATCACCGTCTTTGATCTGCGTTTCTGCCGTCCGAATATCGATATTCTGACTGAGCGCGGCATCCACACGCTGGAGCACCTGTTTGCAGGATTCATGCGTAACCACCTTAACGGTGACGGTGTGGAAATTGTGGATATTTCCCCGATGGGCTGCCGCACGGGCTTTTACATGAGCCTGATTGGTGAACCTGATGAGCAGCGTGTGGCCAAAGCCTGGAAAGGGGCGATGGAAGACGTTCTGAAGGTGAAAGAGCAGAGCCAGATTCCAGAATTGAACGAATATCAGTGTGGTAGCTACAAGCTGCACTCACTGGATGAAGCGCAACAGATTGCACGTAACGTGTTGGCGCATGACATTGGCGTGAACCGCAATGAAGATCTGAAGCTGCCAGCAGAGAAGCTAAAAGAGCTGCACATCTAGTTGTTGCCTGATACTGATAAAAACGCCGCGATGATCGCGGCGTTTTTTTTGGCTTCAGGAACCAATGGACGATTTTAACGGATGGTGTGGGGTAATGCGTACTTGCTTCACCATGTTGTCCTGCACATCGAGAATATCAACGTCGTATTTGTCGATTTTGACGCGAGTCGCCACCTGCGGAATCTCTTCCAGCGCTTCCAGTAACATGCCGTTAATGGTGCGCGCCTCATCTTCAGGGAGTGTCCAGTTGAAGGCTTTATTGATTTCACGCACGTTGGCGCTGCCTTCAATCAGTACGGAACCGTCATTCTGCGGCATCACTTCTTCTGCCAGGGATGGGGACATTGAGGTGGTGAAGTCGCCGACAATCTCTTCCAGAATATCTTCGATAGTCACCAGACCTTTGATGTCACCATACTCATCCACTACTAAACCGACTTTCTTCTTATTGCGCTGGAATTTGACCAACTGCACATTGAGCGGCGTTCCTTCTGGCACATAGTAGATTTCATCGGCGGCGCGCAGCAGACGATCTTTATTAAACTCTTTCTTCTCGGTCATCATGCGCCAGGCTTCACGCACGCGCAGCATGCCAACACAGTCGTCCAGCGAATCGCGGAACAGCACGATACGACCGTGTGGCGAGTTGCTGAGCTGACGAACAATCGATTTCCAGTCGTCATTGACGTTGATACCGACGATCTCATTGCGCGGCACCATGATGTCGTCAACGCTGACTTTTTCCAGATCCAGCACGGAGAGCAGCATGTCCTGGTTACGGCGCGACATCAGCGAACGTGACTCGTACACAATGGTGCGCAGCTCTTCTTTACTCAGCGCCGAGCTGATAGAACCTTCCGTTTTAATCCCGACCATACGCATCAGAATGCGGGTGATGGTGTTAAGCAGCCACACCAATGGCAACATCACATATTGCAACGGCGCCAGCAGCACACTGCTGGGGTAGGCCACTTTTTCCGGATACAGGGCGGCGATGGTTTTCGGCAAGACTTCGGCAAACACCAACACTACGAAGGTCAGAATACCGGTGGCAATCGCCACGCCCGCATCGCCATACAGACGCATCCCGACAATGGTACCTAATGCGGAAGCGAGAATATTGACGAGGTTATTGCCAATCAGCACCAGACTTATCAGGCGGTCTGGACGACGCAAAAGCTTTTCAACGCGACGAGCGGCACGGTTTCCGCTTTTGGCTTTGTGACGCAGTTTGTAACGGTTGAGCGTCATCATGCCGGTCTCTGAACCGGAGAAATACGCAGAGACCAGCACCATGATGACCAGCGTAATGATCAGCGTGGTGGTTGAAACATGTTCCAACGCAAAAATTCCTTTAGTGAGAAGTGAGCAGATGCTGCAGCACGCGGCTGCCGAAGTAGGCCATGGTCAGCAGCAGCGCACCGCCGCAGTTGAACCAGACGACACGGCGTCCGCGCCAGCCTTCGTGATAGTGTCCCCAGAGCAGAACGATATAGACAAACCAGGCAATGATAGAAAGGACAGCCTTGTCGACATTTTCCGCGCTAAACAGGTTGTGCATAAAGAACAAACCGGTGCACAGAACCAGCGTCAGCAACACCACACCAATTTGCGTGATGTGGAACATCTTACGTTCGATGCTCAACAGCGGCGGCATATCCTGAGTGAAAGCCAGTTTCTTATTTTTTAATTGATAGTCGATCCACGCCAGCTGCAGCGCATACAGTGCGGCAATAATCAGCGTTGCATAGGCAAACAGCGACAGGCCGATGTGAATCATCATGCCTGGCGTGGTTTCCAGATGGGTAATAAAGGCATTCGGTACAAAGGTGGCGAAAGCCAGATTGATCAGCGCAAAGCCGTAAACAATCGGCAGCAACAGCCAGCCGCGGTTACGCGACGCCACGATGGTCATGATGGCGCAAATCAGCAGACTGACCAATGAACCAATGTTCAGCAGACTGAGATTTTGTCCGTTATCGACGGCAAAAATACGTTGTTGCAGCGCTACAGCATGGGCAATCAATGCCACGCAGGCTGAAAGCACGGCAAAACGCCGCCAGCCACCGTTGCGTTTCAGCAGGCTGGGAATGATCAATGCAAGGCTGAGGGAGTAGGCGAACAGCGCCACAATCGCGAAAACGAACATAGATCCTTTCAGGTGTCGGTCAGATAAGGAAAAAACCAGTATAGCGCCAGCCGCATCAGGCTCCAAACGATCTCAAGGTCAATTGCAGAGATCGCTGTAGCTTCGTGCTATAATCCGCCGCATTGTGCCGCCCAGGCGGCCTCGCTACGGTCCTAAGTGAGAGAGCATGTTTGATAATTTAACCGATCGTTTGTCGCAATCCCTGCGCAACATCAGCGGCCGCGGAAGGCTGACCGAAGACAACATTAAAGACACCCTGCGCGAAGTGCGCATGGCATTGCTGGAAGCTGACGTTGCGCTGCCGGTGGTGCGTGAGTTTATCAACCGCGTTAAAGAAGCCGCGGTCGGGCAGGATGTCAACAAAAGCCTGACACCGGGTCAGGAGTTCATCAAAATTGTGCGCAACGAGTTGGTTGCGGCAATGGGTGCCGAAAATAATGCGCTGAACCTGAATGCTCAGCCGCCAGCCGTGGTGCTGATGGCCGGTCTGCAAGGTGCGGGTAAAACCACTAGCGTAGCGAAGTTAGGTAAATTCCTGCGCGAGAAGCACAAGAAGAAAGTGCTGGTTGTCTCTGCTGACGTGTATCGCCCTGCGGCGATCAAACAGCTGGAAACCCTGGCGGAACAAGTCGGTGTCGATTTCTGTCCTTCTGACCTGAGTCAGAAACCGGTCGATATCGTGCAGAACGCGCTGAAAGAAGCCAAATTGAAATTCTACGATGTGCTGCTGGTGGATACCGCCGGCCGTTTGCACGTCGATGAAGCCATGATGGACGAAATCAAACAGGTGCACGCCGCGATCAACCCGGTGGAAACCCTGTTTGTGGTCGATGCCATGACCGGCCAGGATGCCGCGAACACGGCGAAGGCCTTCAACGAAGCGCTGCCATTAACCGGTGTGATTCTGACTAAAGTGGATGGTGATGCCCGCGGTGGTGCGGCACTGTCGATTCGTCATATTACCGGCAAGCCGATTAAATTCATGGGTATGGGTGAGAAGACCGAAGCTCTGGAAGCGTTTTATCCAGATCGTATCGCCTCACGCATTCTCGGTATGGGCGACGTACTGTCGCTGATCGAAGATATCGAAAGCAAAGTTGACCGTGAGCAAGCGGAAAAACTGGCGAAGAAACTGAAGACCGGCGATGGATTCGATCTCAACGATTTCCTTGAGCAGTTGAAGCAAATGCGCAACATGGGCGGCATGGCAAGCCTGATGGGTAAACTGCCGGGCATGGGCCAGTTGCCAGACAACGTGAAGTCGCAGATGGATGACAAAGTGCTGGTGCGTATGGAGGCCATCATTAATTCGATGACCACCAAAGAGCGGCAGAAGCCTGAAATCATCAAAGGCTCACGCAAGCGCCGCATCGCAACCGGTTCTGGCATGCAGGTGCAGGACGTCAACCGTTTACTGAAACAGTTCGACGACATGCAGCGCATGATGAAGAAAATGAAGAAGGGAGGCATGGCCAAAATGATGCGTGGCATGAAAGGCATGATGCCGCCTGGATTCCCCGGCCGCTAAGGCGACCGGCTAACAGCCAGATAATTGACACTCTCAGGTTGCTTTTTTCGCCAAAATGAGTAAAATTTTCGGGCTTTTTATATTGCGCTCGGGTTCCATCCCTCGATGGAGCCCGAGCGCTTTATTAACTAATGAGGATGTTATGGTTACAATTCGTTTGGCACGTCACGGCGCGAAAAAGCGTCCGTTCTATCAGGTCGTCGTTACTGACAGCCGCAATGCGCGTAATGGTCGTTTCATCGAGCGCGTAGGTTTCTTCAACCCGATCGCTTCTGGTCAGGCTGAAGGTCTGCGTCTGGATATGGACCGTATTGAGCACTGGGTTGGCCAGGGCGCAACGCTTTCTGATCGCGTTAACGCGCTGATCAAAGAAGCAAAGAAAGCAGCTTAATCTGTCACGGTGGTGAGCATGAGCATTAAACCTGCCGCACAGCTTCCCGTTAATCCAATTGTATTGGGTAAAATGGGTGCCGCTTACGGGATTCGGGGTTGGCTCAAAGTGTTTTCCTCCACTGAAGACGCTGAAAGTATCTTCGACTACCAACCCTGGTTTATTCAGCGCGCCGGTAAATGGCAGCATGTTGAACTGGAAGGTTGGAAGCACCACAATCAGGACCTGATCATCAAAGTCAAAGGCATTGACGATCGGGACGCTGCGGCCCAGTTAACCAATTGCGAAATTCAGGTTGACTCCACGCAGCTGCCAGCGCTGGAAGCAGGTGATTACTACTGGAAAGACCTTATGGGTTGCAAAGTAGTGAACCTCGACGGCTACGAGATGGGAAAAGTCATTGATATGATGGAAACCGGCTCGAACGACGTGCTCGTCGTTAAGGCAAACCTGAAAGATGCATTCGGTGCACAAGAGCGGTTAATTCCGTTTCTTGATGAACAGGTTATCAAGAAAGTCGATCTCTCTACTGGCACTATTGAAGTAGATTGGGATCCTGGTTTTTGATCTCCGGACAATCCGGTAACGTAACGGCGAACGCGATGTGGATTGGTGTTATTAGCCTGTTTCCAGAGATGTTTCGCGCTATTACCGAGTACGGGGTAACTGGCCGGGCAGTAAAAAATGGCCTGCTCAACATTGAAAGCTGGAGTCCTCGTGACTTCACGCATGACCGGCACCGTACCGTGGACGATCGTCCTTACGGCGGCGGACCGGGGATGTTGATGATGGTGCAACCCTTACGGGATGCTATCCACGCAGCGAAAGCAGCGGCGGGAGATGGCGCTAAGGTGATTTATCTTTCACCTCAGGGTCGCAAACTTGACCAACAAGGCGTTTGCGAACTGGCGACCAATCAGAAGTTGATTCTGGTATGCGGTCGTTATGAAGGGATTGATGAGCGCGTGATTCACACTGAGATTGATGAAGAATGGTCAATCGGTGATTACGTTCTCAGCGGTGGTGAGCTACCCGCAATGACATTGATTGACTCAGTTGCCCGGTTTATACCCGGCGTATTGGGGAAACAAGCGTCAGCCGATGAGGATTCGTTCTCGGATGGTTTGCTGGATTGCCCACACTATACCCGACCTGAAGTGTTAGAAGGCATGGAGGTTCCGTCAGTTTTACTGTCGGGCAATCACGCTGATATTCGCCGTTGGCGCCTGAAACAGTCGCTAGGCCGTACCTGGCTAAGAAGACCTGAACTTCTGGAAAACCTGGCTCTGACTGAAGAGCAAGCACGGTTGCTAAATGAGTTCCAACGGGAACATCAGCAGCAACAAAACGATCAGGTGGAAGAGTAATCTTCCCTGACTATCAGTTTACCCAGGATATAGAGATTTAATTATGAGCAACATTATCAAGCAACTTGAACAAGAGCAGATGAAGCAGGACGTACCTTCATTCCGTCCGGGTGATTCCGTGGAAGTGAAAGTATGGGTCGTTGAAGGTTCCAAGAAGCGTCTGCAGGCATTCGAGGGCGTGGTTATCGCTATTCGTAACCGCGGTCTGCATTCTGCATTCACTGTTCGTAAGATTTCAAACGGCGAAGGCGTTGAGCGTGTCTTCCAGACTCACTCTCCGGTAATTGACAGCATCTCTGTCAAACGTCGTGGTGCTGTGCGTAAAGCCAAACTGTACTACCTGCGTGAGCGCACCGGTAAGTCAGCTCGTATCAAAGAGCGTCTTGGCGCGTAAGCGACATCTCAAAGTTAATAGCAAACAAGGGGTTGGCCTACGGGTCAGCCCCTTTTTTTTATGGGCGTTTCAGGTGATAAATCGCCGAGTTCACCGGCCCACTGTCGAGCACGATTAAACCATAGCGGTAATCGATAAACTCGAATCCACTGCGCAAGGCAACCGCTCGGCTGGCGTGGTTCTCTTCTGCTGCGACAATTTCCAGCAACGGAATATCCAGATGCTGGAAGCCAAAGTTGACTAACAGTGCAACTGCTCGCGTCGCGACACCTAGCCGTTGTGCATCACTCCGCACCCAATAGCCAATGGCGTTGAAATCCCCGGGTTGCTGTGCGAAACGAATACCCGCACCGCCAAGCAGACGGCCCTCCCCATCAACGATGGCAAACTCCTCCGCTTCGCCTTTATCACGCTGCATGTGGGTGAAATTGATCCAACTTGTGGCTTCTTCTGCACGATAATCTTCATGTGCCCACGCCATCCACGGCTTCAGGCTGTTCAGCGATTGATTAACGGCCTCGGTAAAGGCTGCGGCATCCTGCAAGACAAAGGGGCGTAACGCAACGTTGGAAGTGGCCACTGAATGATCCCTAAAAAGTTAACCAAATACAGAATGTTAGTGGATCTGTCCGCATAAGGCATTTCTTTTCAAATTACCAAGTGTAAACAAATTGGTACGTTTAAGTAGTCATGCTCTTTTGGTGATTTATATTTAAATTATTGTTTTATAGAGTTTTTGTTTTTAAATTTCGCATGTCGTAATTTGCATGGTAATAAAACTGTACACTCGTGGATTGCAACCTATACATTTTGTGGTAAAGTAAGCGCCATCCTCAGTGAGGATCCAAAAACCGCATAAACGAGTAAAAAGGATCGCTATCATGCAGAAAGACGCGCTGAACAATGTGCATATCGCCGACGAACAAATTTTAATTACCCCGCAAGAGCTGAAAGCGAAGTTCCCGCTCACTGCGGCGCAGGAAGCGCAAATTGCCGCTTCTCGCCAGACCATTGCCGATATTATTGCCGGGCGCGATCCGCGCTTGCTGGTGGTCTGTGGCCCTTGTTCGATTCACGATACCGAAGCAGCGCTCGAGTATGCTCGTCAGTTACAAACTCTTTCTGCACAGTTGAAGGATCAGCTGTACATCGTTATGCGTGTTTATTTTGAAAAACCTCGTACCACCGTCGGCTGGAAAGGGTTAATCAACGATCCTTACATGAACAACTCGTTTGATATGGAAGCCGGGCTACACATTGCGCGTCAGCTGCTGGTCAACCTGGTGGAAATGGGCTTGCCGCTGGCAACGGAAGCGCTGGATCCTAACAGCCCACAATATCTCGGCGATCTATTCAGCTGGTCTGCTATTGGTGCGCGTACCACTGAATCTCAGACACACCGTGAAATGGCTTCTGGTCTGTCAATGCCTGTTGGTTTCAAAAACGGCACAGATGGCAGCTTGGGTACTGCGATTAATGCGATGCGAGCTGCTGCGATGCCACACCGCTTCGTGGGCATCAACCAGGCGGGTCAGGTTTGCCTGCTGCAAACCCAGGGTAACCCGGATGGTCACGTGATTCTGCGCGGTGGTAAAGCGCCAAACTACGGCCCAGAAGATGTTGCGCAGTGTGAAAAAGAGATGCTGAAAGCGGGACTGCGCCCAGCCTTAATGATAGATTGCAGCCATGGTAATTCTAACAAAGACTATCGTCGTCAGCCTGGCGTAGCCGAATCGGCTATCGCGCAGATTAAAGATGGAAACCGCTCCATCATTGGCCTGATGCTGGAAAGCAACATTCATGAAGGCAACCAGTCTTCTGAACAGCCGCGTAGCGAAATGAAATACGGTGTTTCTGTCACTGATGCCTGCATCAACTGGGAAACCACGGAAACCTTGCTGCGTGAAATCCATCAGGATCTGCAGGGAGTGCTGTCGGCGCGTCTGTCACACGAGGTGTAATGAGTCATGGTGGCTGAACTGACCGCGCTACGCGATCAAATTGATGAAGTAGATAAAGCTTTGCTGGGGCTCTTAGCTAAACGCCTTGAGCTGGTAGCCGAGGTGGGGGAAGTCAAAAGCCGTTACGGCTTGCCGATTTACGTGCCAGAACGTGAAGCCAGCATGTTGGCTTCACGCCGACAGGAAGCGGAAGCGTTGGGCGTGTCTCCCGATCTAATCGAAGATGTCTTGCGTCGTTTGATGCGTGAATCCTACGCGCACGAAAACGATAAAGGCTTTAAAACGCTGTGCCCGACGTTGCGTCCAGTGGTTATTGTGGGTGGCCGTGGTCAGATGGGGCGTCTGTTTGAAAAGATGCTCACGCTGTCTGGCTATCAAGTGCGCATCCTCGATAAAGGTGACTGGGATCGTTCCGAGGAGTTGCTCAAAGATGCGGGTATGGTGATGATCAGTGTGCCGATCCACCTGACTGAACAGATTATCTCTGAGCTACCAAAGTTACCGGAAGACTGCATTTTGGTCGATCTGGCATCGGTGAAGAACCGTCCGCTACAAGCGATGCTGGCTGCACATGCTGGGCCTGTACTGGGTCTGCACCCGATGTTTGGGCCAGATAGCGGCAGCCTCGCGAAGCAGGTAGTGGTCTGGTGTGATGGTCGTCAGCCGGAAGCTTACCAATGGTTCCTTGAGCAGATTCAGGTGTGGGGCGCGCGTTTGCATCGTATCAGTGCGGTTGAACACGATCAGAATATGGCCTTTATTCAGGCATTGCGCCACTTTGCCACTTTCGCCTATGGCCTGCATCTGGCGGAAGAGAATGTGAATCTGGATCAGCTATTGGCATTGTCGTCGCCTATCTATCGTCTTGAACTGGCGATGGTGGGGCGTCTGTTTGCGCAGGATCCACAGTTGTACGCAGACATTATTATGTCATCGGAGAGCAATCTGGCGTTGATTAAGCGCTACTACCAACGCTTTGGTGATGCGATTACCTTGCTGGAGCAGGGCGACAAGCAGGCATTTATCCAAAGCTTTGAGCGAGTTGCGCATTGGTTTGGTGATTACGCCCAACGTTTCCTGGTCGAGAGCCGCAGTATGCTGCGCTCGGCAAATGACAGCCGGCAATAAAAGAAAAGGCATCCGCAAGGATGCCTTTTTACTTTTACAGGCGTGGTTCCACAGGCACAACATTTTCACCTGGATAGCATCCCAACACTTTCAGTGAAAGGGTCATTTCACGCAATTCCTTCAGGGCGAGCTGCATACTTTCTGATTGCAGATTGCCCTGCACATCAATGTAAAACATCTCTTCCCACGGATTGCCGTTAATCGGACGGTTCTCCAGCTTACTCATGATCAGATTATGGTTCCGCAGTACCAGCAACGCGTCGACCAACGCACCGGCTTGCTGGCCCGTTGCCATGATCAATGTGGTTTTGGCTGGTACCTGGCTGGAGACTTCAACTGGCTTACGAGCCAGAACGATAAAGCGCGTGTGATTTTGCTGTTGATTTGCCAAATCACGTTCCAGCACCTGCAAGCCATACAATTCCCCGCCCGCTTCACTCCCCAACGCTGCAACTTTCGGTGAGTTCATGGCTGCCACTTTTTCCATGGCGGCAGCGGTGCTTTCGGTGTACTCAATTTTCCACTGCGGGAAGCGATTAATGAACTGGCTGCACTGCTGGAAAGGTTGTGGATGGCTATAAACCGTCTCAATTTGCTGCAGATCGGTATTACCGTTGATTAACACACAGTGTTCGATGGGGATGGTCAGTTCACCCACGATGGAGAGTGAGGTTTGTTGCAGCAGGTCATAAACATCATTGATTGAACCTGAGCTGGTGTTCTCAATCGGCATCACTGCGTAATCGGCCTGGCCAATCTCCACCTGATGAATGATGTCATGGAATTTCAGACAACCGATTTCAACCATTGAATCAAAATGGCGCGCCGAGTACTTACGTGCAGCAAGGTGAGAGTAAGAACCTTTCGGGCCGAGGAAGGCGATACGTGGTGCGTGTGCATGTGGATGATTGAGATTCTTTTGCAGTAGCGCTTGTTGGGTGAGAACCGAATCTTCAATGACGAGTTGGAACAAACGTGTAATGTAGTGTGCATCCAGCTGATGTTTCTTGCCCAATGTAATCAGCGTTTCCAGCAGTGCGCGCTCGCGTTCAACGTCACGAATGGGGCGATGTGTGGCCAGTTTGGCTTGGGCCACTTCAACCGCCAGCGAACGACGTTCAGCCAACAGCGTTAACAGCTTTTCATCAACGGCGCTGATTTTATCGCGTAATGCCAGCAGCGGATTTTCGGGGTTCATAGGGCTCACCTGTAAAATGTCCAATAAAAAAGCCTCCCGGTTGGGAGGCTTTGTTGTTCGTCTTCGCATTCATTTTCACATGACGAATCGCCTCCCAATCAGGGGAAGGTAAAAAAGAATGCGAAGAAGAACGGTAAATGTTTCATGTGTGTTTCCTGTAAGAAGTGAAGTGAGATTAACCGCAGTGCTCAAAAGCTGTCAATAAAAAACGCGCCCGTAGGCGCGTTGCTGGAAAATGGGGGGTTATCCTGCAGGGGTGAAATCTTTCATACTGCTGGTAGCACGACGTGCTTCGGGTTTGTGTTGCGCTTTATTGAGTTGTCGTTCCAGCTTGGCAATCAGGTCATTGATGGCCGTATACATGTCTTCGTGTTTCGCGCTGGCGACCAGCGTGCCGTTTGGCGTATTGATTGTGGCATCAGCCACAAATTCTTTTGGCTCTTTCGATAACACGATATGCGGGTTAATCAGGTCAGTTTGCCATTTTTCCAGCTTGGCGAGACGGTCTTCGACATGGTTGCGGATTGCCGCAGTGATATCCATTTGTTTGCTGGTAATGTTCAGAATCATAGTTAAACCTCTCTGTCATTTCCGTCTGGGTAGGTCCAGCATACCGCGGATATTAAGAAAATATGTGATCTAGATCACATTAGGATGTCACTTTTTGTCAAGGCCAGTGAATTGTGAGAAAGGCTGAGAAAGTCACGGAAAATGCTTGAAGCACAAAGGTGAACGGGGCAAGATTGATGAGTTAACCGCAGCGGAAAATCAGTAAGTTGGCTGATTTTTCAGCAAAAAAAAGCAGCCATTACGGCTGCTTTTTTTATGGGCAGTAAATCAAAACTGGCTATTCGCCGCGATGATTTTTGCCACCTTATCGGCTTCTGCTGTCAACTGCAGCTGGCGATAGGCATTTTCCATCAATGGCAGTGCTTTATGTGTGGCTTCGGTGTCCGGGAAATCTTTCATCATCCCTTCAACGCGGTTAACAACGGCGACATAGGCACCACGCTTGGTATAGAATTGCGCCACCGAGAGTTCATACTTCGCCAGACGCTCTTTCAGGTAGGCTAAACGTTTCTGCGCATCATCAGCATATTGGCTGTTAGGATAACTGCGCAGTAACTGAGAGAAGTCACGGAAAGCATCACGAGCGTGCGTCGGATCACGATCAGAACGATCGATACCGAAGAAGCCCTGCAGTGCAGAATCATCCAACGCCATATCCGTCAGACCTTTCATATAGATGACGTAGTCGATGTTTGGATGAGTCGGATTGAGACGCATAAAGCGTGCGATAGCGGCTTGCGCCAGTGGCAGATCGGCATTTTTGTAATACGCGTAGATCAAATCCAGCTGTACTTGCTGCGAATAAGGACCAAATGGATAGCGGTTATCCAGTGCTTCCAGTTGCTTAATCGCCGCTTTAAAGTTACCGTCCTGCAGCTTTTGCTGGGCTGTGGCGTAAATTTCAGATGGCGGGCTGTCCGGGACCGGATCCGATGAGCCGGAACAACCCACCAGAGCCAGGCTCAGGCTCAATGTGGCAGCAGCCACCAGATGTTTCATACGCGTCATGACGAAATGATTATCCTCAAAGTGTTGTAGCGGAAGCTGTCCGTTAAGCTCCCGGTTATGGCCTGGTACGATAGCACATTATATTAAACGGCATCGCCGTGAAAACCCAACGTTAACGAAGAAGCTGTATATGGCACAACAAGTTCAACTCACCGCAACGGTGTCCGAAGCACAGCTTGGACAACGCTTAGATCAGACTTTGGCGGAATTGTTCCCTGATTATTCACGTTCTCGCATAAAAGAGTGGATCCTCGAGCGTCGCGTCAGCGTCAACGGCACCATCATCGACAAACCGAAAGAGAAAGTTTTCGGCGGTGAGCTGGTGTCAATCGATGCTGAAATCGAAGAAGCACAACGCTGGGAAGCGCAAGATATTCCCTTGAACATCGTCTACGAAGATGACGATATCCTGGTCATCAACAAGCCGCGTGGCCTGGTGGTGCATCCGGGGGCCGGTAACCCAGATGGTACCGTGCTGAATGCGCTGCTTTATCATTACCCGCCCATCGCCGACGTTCCGCGTGCAGGCATTGTGCACCGTCTCGATAAAGACACCACGGGATTGATGGTGGTGGCGAAGACAGTTCCGGCACAAACACACTTAGTGGAAACACTGCAACTGCGTGAAATCACCCGTGAGTATGAAGCGGTGGCGATTGGCACCATGACGGCAGGTGGCACAGTCAACGAGCCGATGGCACGTCACTCGACTAAGCGCACTCATATGGCTGTTCATCCAATGGGGAAACCCGCTACGACGCACTACCGCATCATGGAACATTTCCGTGCGCACACGCGTTTGCGTCTGCGTCTGGAAACCGGGCGTACCCACCAGATTCGTGTGCATATGGCGCATATCAACCATCCTCTGGTTGGTGATCCGCTGTACGGCGGTCGTCCGCGTCCACCGAAAGGGGCATCGGATGAATTCATCGCCGCACTGCGCGGATTCGATCGTCAGGCTCTGCATGCCACGATGCTGCGTCTCTATCATCCCATCACTGGGATTGAAATGGAGTGGCATGCGCCATTACCGCAGGACATGGTCGATCTGATCGACGCACTTAAAGCGGATACTCACGAGTTCCGCGATCAGATGGACTGGCTGTGAGTGAGTGGATCATCCCGGACTGGCCTGCTCCGCAGCGTGTCCAGGCATGTTCTACCACGCGCCACGGCGGAGTCAGCGTGGCACCCTGGGATTCTTTGAATCTTGGGGTACACGTTGGCGATAATGAAATGCATGTGCTGCAAAATCGCCAACGCTTAACCGAGGGTGTGTTGCCTTCCATGCCGCAGTGGCTTAACCAGGTTCACGGACACGCGGTGGCTCGCCTACCTGCAGATGAAGCGTTGCCGAATGCTGATGCCGCCATTACGCGGGAATCGGGCGTCGTCTGTGCGGTGATGACGGCAGATTGCCTGCCTGTACTGTTTTGTAGCCATGATGGCAGTGAAGTAGCGGCCGCGCATGCGGGCTGGCGTGGGCTGTGTAATGGTGTGCTTGAGCAGACTCTGGCGCAATTTCATTGTCCCGCCAGCGCGATTCACGCCTGGCTTGGTCCGGCAATCGGGCCTGATGCGTTTGAAGTGGGTCCAGAGGTCCGCACCGCTTTTATGGCTCATAATGCGCAAGCCGATGCGGCTTTTCGTCCGGTGGGTGATAAATATTTTGCTGATATTTGGCAATTGGCTCGCCAGCGCTTACAGGCCGCAGGCGTGCGTTCTGTCAGTGGTTCGCAGCGTTGCACGTTCACTGAGTCTGCTGATTTTTTCTCCTTCCGACGCAACGGAATCACCGGGCGTATGGCAACTTTGATTTGGCTGAGATAACCTTACGCCGCAAGACGATCCAGTAGCGTATTTTTTACTCACAATGCAGGTCATTAACCTTGAAAATTTGAGGGATGACCTCATTTAATCTCCAGTAGCATTTTGACCTGTATTGGAGGAATCATGCGTCTGGATCGTCTTACTAACAAATTCCAGTTGGCCCTTGCCGATGCTCAGTCCCTTGCTCTGGGACACGACAATCAATTTATTGAACCCCTTCATTTGATGAGCGCTTTGCTCAATCAGGAAGGTGGATCGGTGCGTCCATTGCTCAGTGCAGCAGGGACCGACGTCGCTGGACTTCGCTCCAGCATCGAACAAGCCATTAACCGTCTGCCTCAGGTAGAAGGCACCGATGGCGACGTGCAACCATCAGCCGATTTAATTCGCGTGCTGAACTTGTGCGACAAGCTGGCGCAAAAGCGCGGCGACAACTTTATATCATCTGAATTATTTGTTCTGGCGGCCCTCGACTCTCGCGGTTCGCTGGCGGACATCCTTAAGTCTGCTGGCGCAACCTCTGAAAAACTCGCTAAGGCCATCGAGCAATTGCGGGGAGGAGAGAACGTGAACGATCAAGGAGCTGAAGATCAGCGCCAGGCTTTGAAAAAATACACCATTGATTTAACCGAGCGCGCCGAACTCGGCAAGTTAGATCCGGTTATTGGTCGTGATGAAGAGATTCGTCGCACCATTCAGGTGTTGCAACGTCGTACCAAGAATAACCCAGTATTAATTGGTGAACCGGGTGTAGGTAAAACCGCCATTGCCGAAGGTTTAGCACAACGCATTATCAATGGTGAAGTGCCGGAAGGGCTGAAAGGCCGTCGGGTGCTGGCACTGGATATGGGCGCGCTGGTGGCGGGTGCAAAATATCGCGGCGAATTTGAAGAGCGTCTGAAAGGTGTGCTGAGCGATTTAGCGAAACAGGAAGGTAACGTCATTCTGTTTATCGACGAATTGCATACCATGGTCGGCGACGGTAAGGCGGATGGTGCCATGGATGCCGGTAATATGCTGAAACCCGCTCTGGCTCGCGGTGAGTTGCATTGCGTGGGTGCCACGACGTTAAACGAATATCGTCAGTTCATCGAAAAAGATGCTGCGCTGGAACGTCGCTTCCAGAAAGTTTTTGTGGCAGAGCCGAGTGTGGAAGACACCATCGCTATTCTGCGTGGTTTGAAAGAGCGCTATGAGCTTCACCACCATGTGCAGATCACCGATCCAGCGATTGTGGCAGCGGCAACCCTGTCGCATCGTTATATCGCTGATCGTCAGTTGCCGGATAAGGCCATTGATCTAATTGATGAGGCTGCATCCAGCATTCGTCTGCAGATGGATTCCAAGCCCGAGTCGCTTGACCGTCTCGATCGTCGCATCATCCAGTTAAAGCTCGAACAGCAGGCGCTGAAGAAAGAGTCGGATGATGCCAGCATCAAGCGTCTGGAGATGCTGGAAACCGAACTCGATCAGAAAGAGCGTGAATACGCCGAGCTGGAAGAAGAGTGGAAAGCAGAAAAAGCCTCTTTAACCGGCACGCAAAACATTAAGGCGGAGTTGGAGCAAGCACGTTTGTCGCTTGAGCAAGCGCGACGTGTGGGCGACCTTGGCCAAATGTCGGAACTGCAATACGGCAAAATTCCTGAACTGGAAAAACAGCTAGCCGCTGCGACCCAGTCAGAAGGCAAAACCATGAAGCTGTTACGCAACCGCGTGACGGATGTGGAGATTGCCGATGTGCTGGCGCGTTGGACGGGTATTCCAGTGGCGCGCATGATGGAAGGTGAGCGTGAAAAATTACTGCGTATGGAGCAGGAACTTCATGCCCGTGTGATTGGGCAAAATGAGGCGGTGGAAGCCGTATCCAATGCTATTCGCCGTAGCCGTGCAGGTTTATCCGATCCTAATCGTCCGATTGGTTCGTTCCTGTTCCTGGGGCCAACCGGTGTCGGTAAAACCGAACTGTGTAAAGCATTGGCCAATTTCCTGTTCGACAGCGACGACGCCATGGTGCGTATTGATATGTCGGAGTTCATGGAGAAACACTCTGTCTCACGTTTAGTGGGGGCACCTCCGGGCTATGTGGGTTATGAAGAGGGGGGATATCTGACGGAAGCGGTACGTCGTCGCCCTTATTCCGTCATTTTACTGGACGAAGTTGAGAAAGCGCACCCTGACGTGTTCAACATTTTGTTGCAGGTATTGGATGATGGACGCTTAACCGATGGTCAAGGCCGGACTGTTGATTTCCGTAATACGGTGGTAATCATGACATCTAACCTTGGATCGGACTTGATTCAGGAGCGCTTCGGGTCACTGGATTATCCTGAAATGAAAGATATGGTGATGTCTGTGGTTGGGGCGCATTTCCGTCCAGAGTTCATTAACCGTATTGATGAGGTGGTGGTGTTCCATCCACTGGGAGAAAAACACATTGCCTCAATCGCGCAGATTCAGCTCCAGCGTTTGTATAAACGTCTGGAAGAACGTGGCTACCAGTTACATATCACCGATGCCGCGCTGAAGCTGCTGGGCGAGAATGGTTACGATCCAGTGTACGGTGCGCGTCCATTGAAACGTGCGATTCAACAGCAAATTGAAAACCCGTTGGCGCAGAAGATTCTTTCTGGTGCTTTCGTTCCGGGCAAAACCATTGAAATGGATGTTAAAGACGATGCCATCGTCGCACATCAGTAATTTGAACTGACCAAAACGGGCCTTCGGGCCCGTTTTTTTATGGCGCATCACAAGAAACAGGTCGGTTTTACATCGTTTGGGTTAAAAGTTGAGCTGTCGTGCAAAAACTTTAAATTAGCGCTTGTCAGCCCAAAAGAAATCCCTATACTGCGCCACCACTGAGACGGCAAAGCGGCAACGCAGACGGCTCAGCAGGGAGTGAAGTGATTCACCCCGCCAGAGAAAAGCGCTGAAAAAAGTGTTTGACTCTGAAGGAGGAAGGCGTAATATACGCCACCTCGCAACAGCAGCTTAAGGCGCTGATTGCACCGCTCTTTAACAATTTATCAGACAATCTGTGTGGGCACTCGCAGGATTGATATCAACGTCTCCGGACGTAAAAAATATCAAGTCTCACGAGTGAACACATAATGAAATTCATTATGACGTTTTACAGATGAGCATCGCTGCACTGGTTGCAGCAAATCAAACTTTAAATTGAAGAGTTTGATCATGGCTCAGATTGAACGCTGGCGGCAGGCCTAACACATGCAAGTCGAACGGTAGCACAGAGAGCTTGCTCTCGGGTGACGAGTGGCGGACGGGTGAGTAATGCCTGGGAAACTGCCTGATGGAGGGGGATAACTACTGGAAACGGTAGCTAATACCGCATAACGTCTTCGGACCAAAGTGGGGGACCTTCGGGCCTCACACCATCGGATGTGCCCAGGTGGGATTAGCTAGTAGGTGGGGTAATGGCTCACCTAGGCGACGATCCCTAGCTGGTCTGAGAGGATGACCAGCCACACTGGAACTGAGACACGGTCCAGACTCCTACGGGAGGCAGCAGTGGGGAATATTGCACAATGGGCGCAAGCCTGATGCAGCCATGCCGCGTGTATGAAGAAGGCCTTCGGGTTGTAAAGTACTTTCAGCGGGGAGGAAGGCGGTGGAGTTAATAGCTTCATCGATTGACGTTACCCGCAGAAGAAGCACCGGCTAACTCCGTGCCAGCAGCCGCGGTAATACGGAGGGTGCAAGCGTTAATCGGAATTACTGGGCGTAAAGCGCACGCAGGCGGTCTGTCAAGTCGGATGTGAAATCCCCGGGCTTAACCTGGGAACTGCATTCGAAACTGGCAGGCTAGAGTCTTGTAGAGGGGGGTAGAATTCCAGGTGTAGCGGTGAAATGCGTAGAGATCTGGAGGAATACCGGTGGCGAAGGCGGCCCCCTGGACAAAGACTGACGCTCAGGTGCGAAAGCGTGGGGAGCAAACAGGATTAGATACCCTGGTAGTCCACGCCGTAAACGATGTCGACTTGGAGGTTGTTCCCTTGAGGAGTGGCTTCCGGAGCTAACGCGTTAAGTCGACCGCCTGGGGAGTACGGCCGCAAGGTTAAAACTCAAATGAATTGACGGGGGCCCGCACAAGCGGTGGAGCATGTGGTTTAATTCGATGCAACGCGAAGAACCTTACCTACTCTTGACATCCAGAGAACTTAGCAGAGATGCTTTGGTGCCTTCGGGAACTCTGAGACAGGTGCTGCATGGCTGTCGTCAGCTCGTGTTGTGAAATGTTGGGTTAAGTCCCGCAACGAGCGCAACCCTTATCCTTTGTTGCCAGCGGTTCGGCCGGGAACTCAAAGGAGACTGCCAGTGATAAACTGGAGGAAGGTGGGGATGACGTCAAGTCATCATGGCCCTTACGAGTAGGGCTACACACGTGCTACAATGGCGCATACAAAGAGAAGCGACCTCGCGAGAGCAAGCGGACCTCATAAAGTGCGTCGTAGTCCGGATTGGAGTCTGCAACTCGACTCCATGAAGTCGGAATCGCTAGTAATCGTAGATCAGAATGCTACGGTGAATACGTTCCCGGGCCTTGTACACACCGCCCGTCACACCATGGGAGTGGGTTGCAAAAGAAGTAGGTAGCTTAACCTTCGGGAGGGCGCTTACCACTTTGTGATTCATGACTGGGGTGAAGTCGTAACAAGGTAACCGTAGGGGAACCTGCGGTTGGATCACCTCCTTACCTGAAGATACCTTCCCGCGCAGTGCTCACACAGATTGTCTGATAGAAAAGTAACGAGCAGAAAAAACCTCTACAGGCTTGTAGCTCAGGTGGTTAGAGCGCACCCCTGATAAGGGTGAGGTCGGTGGTTCAAGTCCACTCAGGCCTACCAAATTTCTCCTCATGCTGCGTTAAAGCGCCGCTCGTATAGTGAACTATACGTCGCGACCCTTTGCCTTGCCTGAGAAGAAATTAGCATTCTTCGTGAGAAGGATGTGACTCCTGGTGAGTGGTAGTAGATGGTCTCTGCAGTAACTGTATGGGGCTATAGCTCAGCTGGGAGAGCGCCTGCCTTGCACGCAGGAGGTCAGCGGTTCGATCCCGCTTAGCTCCACCATTACAGTGACTCAAACCAATACTTCAGAGTGTACCGGCAACGGTGTGCTGCGAAGTATTATGCTCTTTAACAATCCGGAACAAGCTGAAAATTGAAACGACGTGTCGGTTCATTTCTCCGTAATAAGAAATGAATGATGACATGTTCGAGTCTCTCAAATGCTTGCAGCTTGCATGCGTTGTAAAACGCCTGTGGGTTGTGAGGTTAAGCGACTAAGCGTACACGGTGGATGCCCTGGCAGTCAGAGGCGATGAAGGACGTGCTAATCTGCGTAAAGCGTCGGTAAGGTGATATGAACCGCTACAGCCGACGATGTCCGAATGGGGAAACCCGGTGCACTCTGTGCATCATCGTAACATGAATACATAGTGTTACGAGGCGAACCTGGGGAACTGAAACATCTAAGTACCCAGAGGAAAAGAAATCAACCGAGATTCCCCCAGTAGCGGCGAGCGAACGGGGAGCAGCCCAGAACCTGAATCAGCTGGTGTGTTAGTGGAAGCGTCTGGAAAGTCGCAGGGTACAGGGTGATACTCCCGTACACAAAAGCACACCTTCTGTGAGTTCGAAGAGTAGGGCGGGACACGTGGTATCCTGTCTGAATATGGGGGGACCATCCTCCAAGGCTAAATACTCCTGACTGACCGATAGTGAACCAGTACCGTGAGGGAAAGGCGAAAAGAACCCCGGCGAGGGGAGTGAAACAGAACCTGAAACCGTGTACGTACAAGCAGTGGGAGCCTACTTGTTAGGTGACTGCGTACCTTTTGTATAATGGGTCAGCGACTTATATTCTGTAGCAAGGTTAACCGTATAGGGGAGCCGCAGGGAAACCGAGTCTTAACTGGGCGTTAAGTTGCAGGGTATAGACCCGAAACCCGGTGATCTAGCCATGGGCAGGTTGAAGGTTGGGTAACACTAACTGGAGGACCGAACCGACTAATGTTGAAAAATTAGCGGATGACTTGTGGCTGGGGGTGAAAGGCCAATCAAACCGGGAGATAGCTGGTTCTCCCCGAAAGCTATTTAGGTAGCGCCTCGTGAACTCATCTTCGGGGGTAGAGCACTGTTTCGGCTAGGGGGCCATCCCGGCTTACCAACCCGATGCAAACTGCGAATACCGAAGAATGTTATCACGGGAGACACACGGCGGGTGCTAACGTCCGTCGTGAAGAGGGAAACAACCCAGACCGCCAGCTAAGGTCCCAAAGTCATGGTTAAGTGGGAAACGATGTGGGAAGGCACAGACAGCCAGGATGTTGGCTTAGAAGCAGCCATCATTTAAAGAAAGCGTAATAGCTCACTGGTCGAGTCGGCCTGCGCGGAAGATGTAACGGGGCTAAACCATGCACCGAAGCTGCGGCAGCGACGCTTAGGCGTTGTTGGGTAGGGGAGCGTTCTGTAAGCCGTTGAAGGTGGCCTGTGAGGGCTGCTGGAGGTATCAGAAGTGCGAATGCTGACATAAGTAACGATAAAGCGGGTGAAAAGCCCGCTCGCCGGAAGACCAAGGGTTCCTGTTCAACGTTAATCGGAGCAGGGTGAGTCGACCCCTAAGGCGAGGCTGAAAAGCGTAGTCGATGGGAAGCTGGTTAATATTCCAGCACTTGGTGTTACTGCGAAGGGGGGACGGAGAAGGCTAGGTTATCCGGGCGACGGTTGTCCCGGTTTAAGCATGTAGGCGGGAGTTTTAGGTAAATCCGGAACTCTTTTAACGCTGAGGTGTGATGACGAGCCACTACGGTGGTGAAGTAACTGATGCCCTGCTTCCAGGAAAAGCCTCTAAGCTCCAGGTAACACGAAATCGTACCCCAAACCGACACAGGTGGTCAGGTAGAGAATACCAAGGCGCTTGAGAGAACTCGGGTGAAGGAACTAGGCAAAATGGTGCCGTAACTTCGGGAGAAGGCACGCTGTCGGTAGGTGAAGTCCCTCGCGGACGGAGCTGAAGGCAGTCGAAGATACCAGCTGGCTGCAACTGTTTATTAAAAACACAGCACTGTGCAAACACGAAAGTGGACGTATACGGTGTGACGCCTGCCCGGTGCCGGAAGGTTAATTGATGGGGTTATCCGCAAGGAGAAGCTCTTGATCGAAGCCCCGGTAAACGGCGGCCGTAACTATAACGGTCCTAAGGTAGCGAAATTCCTTGTCGGGTAAGTTCCGACCTGCACGAATGGCGTAATGATGGCCAGGCTGTCTCCACCCGAGACTCAGTGAAATTGAAATCGCTGTGAAGATGCAGTGTACCCGCGGCAAGACGGAAAGACCCCGTGAACCTTTACTATAGCTTGACACTGAACATTGAGCCTTGATGTGTAGGATAGGTGGGAGGCTTTGAAGCGTGGACGCCAGTCTGCGTGGAGCCATCCTTGAAATACCACCCTTTAATGTTTGATGTTCTAACGTAGACCCGTAATCCGGGTTGCGGACAGTGTCTGGTGGGTAGTTTGACTGGGGCGGTCTCCTCCCAAAGAGTAACGGAGGAGCACGAAGGTTGGCTAATCCTGGTCGGACATCAGGAGGTTAGTGCAATGGCATAAGCCAGCTTGACTGCGAGAGTGACGGCTCGAGCAGGTGCGAAAGCAGGTCATAGTGATCCGGTGGTTCTGAATGGAAGGGCCATCGCTCAACGGATAAAAGGTACTCCGGGGATAACAGGCTGATACCGCCCAAGAGTTCATATCGACGGCGGTGTTTGGCACCTCGATGTCGGCTCATCACATCCTGGGGCTGAAGTAGGTCCCAAGGGTACGGCTGTTCGCCGTTTAAAGTGGTACGCGAGCTGGGTTTAGAACGTCGTGAGACAGTTCGGTCCCTATCTGCCGTGGGCGCTGGAGAATTGAGGGGGGTTGCTCCTAGTACGAGAGGACCGGAGTGAACGCACCACTGGTGTTCGGGTTGTCATGCCAATGGCATTGCCCGGTAGCTAAGTGCGGAAAAGATAAGTGCTGAAAGCATCTAAGCACGAAACTTGCCCCAAGATGAGTTCTCCCTGAGCACTTGATGCTCCTGAAGGGACGTTGAAGACGACGACGTTGATAGGCCGGATGTGTAAGTGCAGCGATGCATTGAGCTAACCGGTACTAATGACCCGTGAGGCTTAACCTTACAACGCCAGAGGCGTTTTTGAGAAGACGCAAAAGTAGATTTTCAGCTTAGTTCACCGGATTTTAGATTTAGTTTTGTTCTGCGGACATGAGTCCGAAGGATTTTGCGCTGAGGCAAGGCGCCGACCGAGACGGAACGAAGGAGCATACACAAGTATGTGACTGAGTAACGCGAGAGAAGGCAACGCCGCATCAGCACAAAAGACACAGGACAGAACACAAAGAATTTGCCTGGCGGCTGTAGCGCGGTGGTCCCACCTGACCCCATGCCGAACTCAGAAGTGAAACGCCGTAGCGCCGATGGTAGTGTGGGGTCTCCCCATGCGAGAGTAGGGAACTGCCAGGCATCAAACAAGTGAAGAAGCCCTGAACGAAAGTTCAGGGCTTTTTTACGTCTGCAGATCACTGAATTTACGTCTGTAGAACACTGAATTTGCGTCTTTAGATCACTGAATGTATGTCTGCAGGACAATGAATTTGCATGAAAATCAGTGAAAAACTCACCCTAAAACCCCTTTCAGCATCACAATTTGTCACATCCACCCCGCTATATTTCCCGAAACCGACTCACAAATGCTTTAATCAATCCTTTGGCATTAATTTATCGCAAGGAAAGAGGTAAGACATGACTGACTCACTACAACAAAAAATGGCGCCGACAGCATCGGTGGTAAGTAACAAACAACGCATCTGGGCGATTGTTGGCGCATCTTCAGGCAACCTGGTCGAATGGTTCGACTTCTACGTTTACTCATTTTTTTCTCTCTATTTTGCTCATGTATTTTTTCCAACAGGCGACACCACCACGCAATTACTGCAAACAGCCGGCGTATTTGCTGCGGGTTTCTTGATGCGCCCGATTGGTGGCTGGCTATTTGGTTACATTGCAGACCGACATGGGCGTAAAAACTCCATGTTGATCTCCGTCTGCATGATGTGTCTGGGATCGTTAGTCATCGCCTGTCTACCGGGCTATGGTGAAATTGGTGTGGCGGCACCGGTGATCTTATTGCTGGCGCGTATGTTTCAAGGGTTATCGGTGGGAGGCGAGTACGGCACCAGCGCTACCTACATGAGTGAAGTGGCGCTGGAAGGCCGTAAAGGCTTTTACGCATCCTTTCAATACGTCACGCTGATTGGTGGCCAACTGTTGGCAGTACTGACTGTCGTGGTTCTACAGCAGATATTGAGTGATGAAGAGCTACGCAGCTGGGGTTGGCGCATTCCGTTCTTCCTCGGGGCGGTATTGGCTGTTGTCGCGCTCTGGTTGCGTCGCTCACTGAATGAAACTTCCGAGAAGAAAAACCGCGAACACCGTGATGCGGGTAGTATCTTTGGCCTGCTGCGCAACCACTCTCGTGCCTTCCTGATGGTGCTCGGGTTTACTGCCGGAGGTTCGCTCAGCTTCTATACCTTCACCACTTACATGCAAAAGTATCTCGTTAATACCGCAGGTATGGATGCCCGTAGTGCGAGTGGACTGATGACAGGCGCGTTATTGGTCTTCATGTTGATTCAGCCGATCGTGGGCGCGCTTTCTGACAAGATTGGTCGTCGATCTTCAATGATGATCTTTGGCGCGGGTGCAGCAATTTGTACTGTCCCGATCCTGATGATGCTGCAGAATGTTCAAAGCAGTTTCGCCGCGTTTGCATTAATCATGCTGGCGCTGATCATCACCAGCTTTTACACCGCCATCAGCGGTATCCTTAAAGCGGAAATGTTCCCACCAGAAGTCCGTGCGCTCGGTGTGGGTCTGTCTTATGCAGTGGCGAATGCGATCTTTGGTGGCTCGGCAGAATACGTGGCGTTACTGCTAAAGAAAGAGGGAATTGAAACCAGCTTCTTCTGGTATGTCTCGGCGATGGGCGCGTTGGCGTTTCTGGTTTCGCTTATGCTGCATCGTAAAGGCAAGGGCATTTCGCTGTGATGATTACTGGCTCAGATTCCACAGTGCAATGCCTGTCGCTGCACCTGCCACATCATAGCTGAGATCCTTCCAACTCCAGCCGCTCCCTGCTGAGCGGCTGTCATACCACTCTTTTCCCACACCAAAACTGAGTGAGAACAGAAAGCCAAACCGCAGATTCTGTCCCCGTCCTTGATGCTGATGTTGGGAAATTTCGCTCCCCGCAGCGGCCAAAGCAGCAGAAGAGAAGAAGTGCTCCGCTTTATCTCTGCCAGTCCAGTTATCCTGCGCCACATGCGCACATCCACTACAGCTTAAAACCACGCAGAGGATGAGCGCACGCATCGGTTACAACAAGCGGCTGATTAAGCGGTCAATACGGATACGGCGCAAACGGCGTATCAGCTTGCGGACTTTCGCAGGGTAATCAGAAATGCTCTCCAGCTCGCGGAAATGCTTAACCACGCTGGTGTGCTGACGAATCAGTGCCAGCTCTTTCTCGCGTTGCTCAGCCAACTCATTTTTGGGATCGTGAATCAGCACCGCGTTTTCCAAATCCAGTCGCCATGCGCGAGGATTGAGGTTATTGCCGGTGATCATCATCCACTCATCATCGACCCAGATCCCCTTGAGGTGATAGCTGTTCTCGCCATCTTTCCACAAGCGCACCGTAAGCTGCCCGTTATTCACATAATACTGCAAGCGGCTCAGGAAACGTCGCAGGTTGATCTCATACAAATAGGGCAGGGCGCCGATGATTTTAAACGGCTGCTCAGGTGGGATGTAAAAGTCATTGGCGGTTTTATCACCGATGATGATCTCAACTTCTTTACCCTGACGCAGTAAATGGATCAGGTTACGCACCAGAATGGCTGGCAGGTTGAAGTAGGGAGTACAGAGCGTCAGTTTACGTTCTGCGCAGGGCATCAGGTGGAAGATGGTTTTGTTGAGTAAGCTGCGTTTACCCAACCCAACCAATGGTGTAACAGCCAATGACTCGTTATCGGCATCCCCGGCAAACTGATAGTTAAAACTGCGCAGATCCTGACGGAACTGACGGGTTTCATTTTTGATTTCAGGGCTAGATGGGCGTTCAGTTTGATCGAGGCGGTTAACCGCATCAGACTGCTTAAGATTCTCGCAAATCCAGGCGTAAAGCGTATCGGCCAGCTTTGGATTGCGGATCAGCTGGTAGCGGTCATAGCGATATCGATCATGTTGATGCAGATAAACATCATTGAGACTGGCACCGCTATACAGCAGCGTATCATCAATGATAAAGCCTTTCAGATGCAGTACGCCGAGTGCCTCGCGGGTATTCACCGGGATGCCATACACCGGAATCGCGATATCTGGATGTTGGGCGGCCATTTCGCAATACCAGTCGGCATTCGTCAGCCCACGCGCGGCACCAATTCGGCCTCGCTGCGCACGATGCCAGTCCACCAGAATGCTGATGTCCAGCTCTGGGCGTGCCTGGCGCGCAGCGTAAAGCGCCTGCATCACCCCCCGACCACCGTCATCGTTTTCCAGATACAGTGCAGTAATGCAAATGCGCTTCTCTGCCGTGGCAATTTTCGTCAGCAGGGTCTCACGGAACTCGGCAGGCGAGTAAAGCGTGGTTATATCTGACACGGATTGTGACAGTTTAGGCAGCTGTGCGAGGTGTTGTTGGTGTTTATTACGTTTGAATTTAGACAACATCACAGTGCACTTCTTCTCTGTTCATTGCATGGCCTTTTGCCATCAAATCATGATCCTAACGTTAAATAATAACATCAACCGGCATGATAAGGAGGATTTTTACCTTTCTGTACAGGTCAGCCCTGGGATTCGCCGAGCGGCAAATTCAGACTGACGATCCCATCATCCAATTGAATATTCACACGAAAATTGAGTTTTCGTGCCAGCGTAATCATGCCGGTGTTGTGTGGCATGGTGATACCGTTCAATTGTTGCAGGCCATGATCGCGCGTGTAGCGGATCATCTTTTCCAGCAAACGTCTGCCCATCCCGAGCCCCTTCAGGTCGGAACGCACCAATACAGAGAACTCGGCATCAATGTTATCGGCATCAGAGATGGCACGCGTCACCCCAATAATCTCTTCACTGCCGTTATGTTGCCGTACGGCAACAATCGCCATTTCACGGTCGTAATCGATCTGCGTCATATTCGCGAGGTCTTCATGGGTGAACTCGTTGATCTCACTGAAATAACGATAATAGAGGTCCTCCTTGGTCACCTGGGCGATAAAGGCGCGCAGCTGCGGCTCATCTTCTGGCAGAATCGGCCGGAACAGACAGTGCTGGCCATCTTTCAGTTCGACCTGCTCCTCGAGATGATGCGGATAAGGGCGGATAGCCAGTCTGGTCTCGTTATCGCCGTTAAAGGGGGCTAACTGGAGAGTGACATCAAGTAATGTGAACTCATCGGCGGAAGCGAGCAGAGGATGGATATCCAGCCGCTGGATTTCCGGGCAATCCACCACCAGGTTGGAAACCTGAACCAGCAACTGACTCAAACCGGCGATATCCAGTGGGCGCAACGCGCTGCGGCTGCGCACTTTGCCACTTTTCATCGCCTGAATCACCAGATAACGCGCCAGCGTCATGTTCAGTGGCGGCAGGGCAACGGCAGCCTGCTTATCTGGCTGCCACTCCACACCACCTTCACCCAGCATAATAATGGGGCCAAACAGCGGATCCTGTTCCACCACCACGCGAAGTTCCTGCGCGCCCGCGCGGTTCGCCATACTCTGCACCAGCAGCCCATCAATGCGTGCATGGGGATGGGTATGACGCACACGATCAAAAATGGCCTCTGCCGCCTGTTCGACTTCAGCCGTACTTCGCAGATACAGCATGACCCCCTGAACGTCGGATTTATGCGGGATATCGGGTGAGCGCAGTTTAAGCGCCACCGGATAGCCAATCTGGTCGGCGATGCTGGCGGCTTCCTGGCTATCGCTCGCAATCCACGTTGGCAGCGTCGACAAACCGTAGGCTTGCAGCACGGGCTGGACTTCGTGGGTATCCAGTGTGGTGATTCCGTGGTCCAGCGCTTGTTGAATCAGCTGATGCGCCTGTGCGCTGTTTTGCGTCAAGCCGACAGGTAAAGCCGGGGTTTCGCGCAGCTGTTTCTGGTTACGTCGATACTCAACCTGATGCATAAACGCAGTAACCGTGCCTTCAGGCGTACGCCAGGTTGGAATGCCTGCTTCAGTAAAGGCACGACGAGCCGCCTGAGATGAATATTCGCCGCACCAGTTGGTGAGAAGCGTCACCTGCTTACCACGGGGATGTTTCGCCACCGCGGCAATAATCTGATTGGCCGTTTCACTCGACGGGGAGACGGCGCTCGGGGCATGAATAATCATCAGTGCATCCAGTTCGTGGCTATCCAGCAGTTGCTCGATGCAGGCGACATAGCGTGCCGGTGTGGCATCGTCCTTCAAATCCAGCGGATTGCCCCGTCCAACCCCTTCCGGCAGTAATCCCGCGAGCCCCTGCAAAGTGTCTTCGCTTAGCGTGGCCAGCTTGCCATTACGCGCATACAGCTCATCCAGTGCCAGTGCTGCAGGCGCTGCGCCATTACTGACGATCATCAAACGGTCGCCCTTCAGCGGGCGCATATGGCTGAGCGATTCCACCGCTGTAAACAGTTCATGCGTATCCTGCACCCGCAGCAGACCTGCACGCTGAATCGCTGCATCCCAGGCGGCATCCAGTCCGCTGCGCGTACCGATCATGGCCTGCGCCTGATGGCTGCGTCCGCTTTTAATCACCAAAATCGGTTTATTACGCGATGCGCTACGTGATGCTGAAACAAAGCGGCGGGCATCGCTGAGATGTTCGAGATAAAGCAAAATGGCGCTGGTTTTGCCATCACGCGCGAGGAAGTCCAGCAGGTCATCCACGTCGATATCCAGACTGTCGCCCAAGGCGATGAACCAGGAAAAGCCCAGATTACGCTGTTGCGCCCAGTCAAGAATGGTGTTGGAGACCGCCGCCGACTGGGAGATAAACGCAATACGCCCTTTAGCGATGGGTACGGGAGAAAAGCTGGCGTTCAGTCCCTGCCATGGTGCCAGTAATCCCAGGCTATTGGGGCCGAGCAGTCGGATTTGCCACTGACTGGCGCAGGCTTTTAATTCTTCTAGCTGGTTGGCAGGAGCGGAGAGAATGATGCAGGCCTTGCAGCCTTTTTCACCCAGTTGCTGCAGTAGCTCGAGATTTCGTTTGGCATGGGTACAGATGATGGCGAGGTCGGGCGCAAACGGCAGACTGGCAATATCCGGCCAGGCCAGTACGCCGCTGACTGCTTTGTACTTCGGTGTTACCGGCAGCACTGGGCCGCTAAAACCACCCGCCAGCAGGTTACGCATCATAAAGTAGCCGGCGCGTCCCGGTTGTACCGACGCGCCAATCACCGCAATGGATTTAGGTCGTAACAGTGCTTCCAGACCACGTTGGCTCATCATCCGCTCCTGACATCAAGACTGGCATGATTGTAAACGCTTTTTAGTCTACTTGCCGACTCGCGGATCGCAGGCTTTAGATTTCGCTATTCAATAGTGATTGCTGATAGTGCACAGGATGGTGCGGTTTACCCGCCAGATACGCATGGCGGAAATGCTCGAAATGTTGTTGTAGCGCTTGTGCAGCCTGAATATCCCCAGCCTGTTCCAGCAGTGCGGCAGCCACTTCAGCGGTGCAGTGCTGCCCTTCGCCGTGGGCTTCACGCAGTGTATAGCGTGAGGGAGTGGAGACATTCAAGGACATCACCGGAAAGGCATCCAGCCACGGGCTTTTGCGGAACATCTTGCGCGCTTCGGTCCAGGTACCATCCAGCATAATAAAGAGCGGCGGCTTGCCCGTGAGCGGTGGCGTGGTGAGCACTTCACGACCGGCATCGGCATAAGAGCCTGGAAACACCACCAACGGTTGATAATCGGTGGTTTTCATCAACGCCAGCAGGGCTTCATCTGGCTCAGTGCGTGACCAACCGAATGCCAGCGTATCAGGCAACACATCGGCAATCAGACGCCCTGTATTACTCGGCTTCATCGGTTCGGTGTCGAACATCACCAGACAAAAACGACTGCGCGCTTGCTGCGGCTGCAGCGTGGCACACAGGCAGTTTTTTTTCGGTAAAAGACAGCGCTGGCAGCGCAATACGCGGTTGCCTCGGGCAAGAAAGGGGCGTGTAGCACGCGCTAAACGTTGCGCACGTAAGCGCAGGACGGCATTTTCAGACATAGGATCGCAGGCAGGAAAAACGACAGTGTAATGGATGCCACAAAGCAAGACCAGCACAGGGCTGGTCTCAAAAGGGTTACAGTGACTCGTCGAGCCACTCGTTGAACGGCGCTTTAGGCATGGCACCGTTCAGCATGTCGACCATTTCGCCATTTTTAAACAACATGATGGTAGGAATGCTGCGAATACGGAAACGCGCACTGAGAGTGGGTTCAGCCTCGGTGTTCACCTTCACAAAACGTACTTTGCCCCGACGCTCGTCGGCGACATCTTTAAACACCGGTGCGAAGTTGACGCACGGGCCGCACCAGGGCGCCCAGAAGTCGATGACCACCGGCAGGTCGTCCTGCAAATATTTATCCAGCGTGGCGGCGGTGGCATTCGCGACTTCACCATTAAACAATTGCTCACCGCAGCGACCACATTTCGCGCCATCGGTAATACGCTCCTCGGGAACGCGATTCGTTGCCTGACAGGAGGCACATACAGTATTCATCGTCACCTCTAACCGGACCTGTAAATATCATGATTGTCGGACATTATGAAAAGGTTGAGTGCTATGCTCAATCTGGATTGCCCAATAGGTTCAATAGTTGATAGCTAAGCACCGACACATCAGGTAATCTTCGCGCTCTCAATGCTGGAGGAACAGATGAACGACGAATTTAAAGGCAAAAGCGGCAAGGTAAAAGTGATGTATGTACGTGATGAGGATGCAGGGCAAAAGCCCAATCCCCGTACCGGCAAAGGCGGCCGTCCTGCTGCGCGCCAGGAAGATAATCGTCGTTCTGGCCCTCGCAGCGCACGTAATAATGAAGAGGGTGGCCGTAGCGGCGCGCCAGCGGGGCGTGGTTCCGCTCAGCGTGATGCGCGCAACAGCGAACGTGGCCGCAGCTTCGGTCGCCGCGACGATCGTGATGACAACCGCAGCTTCGGTGATTCGCCGTGGCGCACCGTTTCACGCCCGCCAGTGGCCGATGACAGCCAGATTGATGACGCGGCAAGCAACAAGCCAGTGATTGATCCCGAGCAGATCCGCCGTCAACGTCAGGAAGAGACGCGCGTATATGGTGAGAATGCTTGTCAGGCGCTGTTTGCCAGCCGTCCGGAAAGCATTGTGCGTGCCTGGTTTATCCAGAGCGTGACGCCACGTTTCCGTGAAACCCTGCGTTGGTTAGCGGCCAACCGTAAAGCTTACCATGTGGTGGATGATGCCGAGCTGACCAAGGCATCAGGCACTGAACACCACGGTGGCGTGTGCTTCATTATTAAGAAGCGCATGGGCATGGAAGTCTCCGAGTGGCTGAAAAAGGCCGATACCAAAGATTGCGTGCTGGCGTTGGAAGATGTCAGCAACCCGCACAACCTGGGCGGCATCATGCGTAGCTGCGCCCACTTCGGTGTTAAAGGTTTGCTGGTGAACGATGCCTCTCTGTTGGAATCGGGCGCGGCAGTCCGCACCGCAGAAGGGGGTGCTGAGCATGTTCAGGCGATCAGTGGTGAAAGTTTTGCCAGTGGCCTCGAAGCCTTCCGTAAAGCCGGTTACACCATCGTCACTACTTCCAGCCATGAAGGCACGCCACTGGCGAAAGCTGAGCTGCCAGCGAAGATGGTTCTGGTATTAGGTCAGGAGCGTGAGGGGCTGTCCGACAGCGCCTTCCAGCAGGGCGATATCAGCCTGTCGATTGGTGGTACAGGCAACGTTGAAAGCCTCAACGTATCGGTCGCAACCGGTATTCTGCTTGCCGAGTGGTGGCGTCAGAACGCATAAAAGAAAACGGGCCGCTCAGGCCCGTTTTTATTTGCAAACTTAGTGAGCGCCACCGCCGCCACCGCCTGCACCGAATGGCGGACGCGCAAACCATACCAGCACCAGCAAGATCAAAAACACCCCTGCCGAAGCCCAGAAGATCTCATTCGCTGAGATAATCAGACCCTGATTGGTAATTTGCTGCGCGATATAGGCTGAAGCCTGCTGCTGCGTCATGCCGATACTTTGCAGTTGGTCATACATCTGCTGCGAATTCGGGTTGAACGGATTCACCGATTCCGACAAATAGCTGTGGTGCATCGATTCACGGTCAGTCCACATGGTGGTGGTGATCGAGGTCCCGATAGAACCGGCCAGCGTACGCACAAAGTTCGACAAGCTTGATGCCGCCGCCATGCGCTCTGGCGGCAATCCCGACAGCGTAATGGTGGTCAATGGCATAAAGAAGCAGGCCACGGCAAAGCCCTGAATAAACTGCGGCCACGCCGACGCTCCAAAATCCATCCCCGGCTCAAAAGTGTAAGCGCGCCAGTAGAAACAGACGGCGTACATGATAAAGCTGAAGGTCACCAAACGCCGCATATCCAGCTTGTGGGCGAAACGGCCGATAATCGGCGACAGGATCACCGGGATAATACCGACCGGAGCCGATGCCAAACCTGCCCAGGTGGCAGTGTAGCCGTATACCTCCTGCAACAGCTGCGGCAGAAGCACTATCGAGCCGAAGTAGAGCATATAAGCCAGACTGATCGACAAACACCCAATGGTAAAGTTGCGCTTTTTAAACAGCGACAAATCAACTATTGGATGGTCATCGGTAAGCTCCCACACCAGCAGTACTAACAGCGCCACCACGGCGACCACCGCCAAAACAATAATCTCTGTCGAGCTAAACCAATCCAGTTCTTTACCGCGGTCCAGCATCACCTGCAGTGAGCCAATCCCCACCACCAGCAGCACCAGACCGACCATATCGATTGGGCGAATTTCCGTCTTAGTTTCACGGCCGCGCAGGGTTTGCAGTGTCAGTAACACCACCACCACACCAATCGGCACGTTGATAAAGAAGATCCAGCCCCAGTGGTAGTTATCACTGATCCAGCCGCCCAGAATCGGACCGCAGATCGGTGCCACGATCACCGTCATCGCCCACAACGAAAGCGCCACACTGCGCTTCGCGGGGGGATAGTTATTCAGCAGCAAACTTTGCGACAGTGGAATCAACGGACCGGCCACCACACCCTGAATGACGCGGAAGAAGATCAGCATCTCCAGGCTCTCTGACATGCCGCACGCCCACGATGCCAGCACAAACAGAATGGTTGACCAGGTAAACAGCTTTACCTCACCGATACGTTTGGCTAACCAACCGGTGATGGGTATCGAGATGGCGTTTGCCACCCCGAATGAGGTAATCACCCACGTGCCTTGCGAGTTCGAGGCACCGAGGTTACCGGCGATCGTTGGGATCGCCACGTTAGCGATGGTGGAGTCCAGCACCTGCATGAACGTTGCCAGTGATAAGGCAATGGTCATCAGGACCAGCGGTGCTCCCTCAAGCGGTTTTTGTGCCATCACAGCCTCCCGCAAAATTAGTCAGCGTTGGCACGAACGATGTCAGTAATCAGCTGATTAACTGGCGCAAGATCGATTGCCAGTGCATTACTTTCATAAGCGGCTTGCGAACGCACGCTGCTGGCTAATGTGGCACCGTCTTTATTCTGGGTATCCACTTTCACCAGGGTAGAGAGGCCAATACGCAGCGGATGCTCGGCCACTTGCTGTGGGTCCAGCTCAATACGCACCGGCAAGCGCTGAACCACTTTGATCCAGTTACCCGTGGCGTTCTGTGCGGGCAGCAGTGAGAAGGCGCTACCGGTACCCATATCCAGACCCACGACTTTACCGTGATACTCCACATCATCGCCGTAGATATCGCTGACCACCGTAGCCGGTTGGCCAATACGCACACCAGACAGTTGCGTTTCTTTGAAGTTGGCATCAATCCACAAATTGGTGGCAGGCACCACCGCCAGCAGAGGCGTGCTGGTGGAGATCTGAGAACCTACCTGTACGCTACGACGTGAAATGAAGCCATCAATCGGGCTGCGAATGTCGGTACGTTGTAGCGCCAGCCAGGTATCACGCAGCTCGGCCGCGGCTTGCTTCACCGCCGGCTGGTTAGCCAAATCGGTATTCAGGATCATCGCCTGGTTCGCATTGTATTGCTGAACGGCGACATCCAGTTGCGCTTTTGCGGTCGCAACGGCATCACGTGCGTGTTGCAACTCTTCCCGGCCAATCAGATTCGAGGCACCCAGCGGTATGCGGCGTTGCAGGTCGGCTTCAGCCTGATCCAACGCCGTTTGCTGCAGTTTAATGGTGGCCTGATACTGCTTACCATTAATCATCAACTGATGAGTCTGACGTACACTGGTGGCCAGCGCGGTCTGCGCTTTTTCAAAAGCTTGTTCCGCATCGGTTTTATCCAGCGAGACCAGCACATCGCCTTTTTTCACGCGATCGGTGTTATCAAACCAGACTTTATTCACGCTACCGGAAACCTGTGCCATCACCTGCACCTGGTTTCCCGCAACGTAGGCATCATCGGTTTCCTGGAAATGGCGCAACACCAGATACCAGTAAGCCAGATACGCCAAGCCAATCAGTACAAACACGATAGCCAGCAGGATCAGCACACCTTTGCGCTTCTTCTTTTTATTCGCTGGCTGTTGCGGGCTTTGAGCTTCCGCTGTCGCACTCATGTTGTTCTCCACGTTTTCCATTTGGTCGGGATGTGTCGATCCATCAACACGGATCTCCGAGTCGAAAAAGCCAGCGTTTTAGACGCTGGCCGGATAAAAGGGGATTAAAATAGCGATTTCGGAAGGTGATTGTGTCGCACTTCTTGCTATTAGCGCGACAGGGAAGCGATAACCTGATCTTCGTCCATCTTATCAAGGCGGTTAAGCAGCTTACGCGTAATCGACTCCAGCTGATCCTGCTCAGAGGTAGAGAGCGAGGACCACAGATACTGCAAACTTTGATGCTGTGGCGGCAGCAGCTGACGTAAGAAATCATTACCTTTCTCGGTCAGATGTAAATGCAGGCAGCGGCGGTCATTTTCACTCTCACGACGCTCAATCCAGCCACGCTTTTCCAGCTCATCGGCAATGCGGGTGGCATTGGTACGTGAAGAACCCAGCGCGGAGCTCAGTTCTGACGGCTGAATGCTCTGATTTTCCTGCGCATCCAGGGTGATCAGCGCCATGAATAAGGTCTCGTTAATTCCCTGCGCCTTCAACATCTTGTTGCGGTTATCCAACAGTTTGCCCTGCATATGCATGCACAGGCGAGTCAGGATGATTTCCTGCAACGGAAAATCTTTATGGCGGTTAGCACGGATGTTTAGCATCTGTTCAATGGGGGAAAACGAACTTTCCATTTTAAAAAAAACCTCTTAGTTGCAACTGGTATAGTAAGGATGGTGACAGATTAAGCGTAGTCATATTTTCCGCCAGTGATTGTTCGCACGATCACATTGTCAACATCTGGCGTCCAGGTCATTCCGTAACCCTGGGCACTTCGCCCCGACAACTCGCCACTTTGCATGGTCACATTGTCATCAATTCGCCTCGCGAAACCTTTTTATGAATAAATAATTTCGCGAGAAAAAATAACTGTGGTGAATAACTGTGCTGCTAACCATAACAAACTCAATCATCAATGAATAGTATCACTCACTATTTTGGACGCGTCTTTACGCTTTCTAAACACTTTTATGAAAAATGTTATGATTATAAATCAAATGGTTAATATGTGATTGCTTGACGTCCGGCCCGAAAAAATGGTGCCAGTGAAAATGACGATTTTTGTGAGTGATCTGACGTAATTTCACCATGCGAGGAGGTTGCACAGTGTTACCGATGAGACCGGCAAGAGGGTTAGCAAGCAGAAAAGCGCGAACAGCAGACATCAATGCAGCTAACGCGTGATGGCGTTGCAGTTTGTCGGCGTTCATTGCGGCAGAAAGGTGTCAATAATCATATATGGGTAATAGTAACCCAAAAAATTATTACAATGGTGTGTTAATTAACAGGACGTACCAGTGCGCTATAGCGCACATCTGGCTGGGGCAAGGCGGTTAAAGCTTCAGGGGCGGCCTTCAGGCCGCCCACGGCATTACTTCGCAGCAGCCTGCGCGTCTTGAATCCACTTATCAAACTGGGCCTGATGGCCTTTGATCCAACCATCAACATGGCTGTTGATATCGGCTTCAGAAGCATGACCTGCATGCATCGCGGCATTCTCGGCATTGATATCAGCCAGTGGCAGCTTCATCTCAGCAAACAACTTGGCAGCAGCCGGATTCTTCTCCGCCCAGGCCTTGTTCGCCACGATATGCATGGTGTTCACCGGGAAACCATAGTTCATGCCGTTAGGCAATTTGGTATCCACTTTGCTCTGCGCGCCTGGCATTGAGGAGAACGGCACCTGCAGCCATACCACATCTTTGCCCGGTTTCAGCACGTCGCTCACCCAGTACGGGGTCCAGGTGTAATACAGAATCGGTTTACCCTGTTTGAAGCGCGTGATGGTGTCGGCGATCATCGCCGAGTAGTTACCCTGATTGTGCTCAACGGTGTTACTCAGCTTATAGGCATCAATCTGGTGGTTAATGACCGCCTCGCAGCCCCAGCCCGGCGTACAGCCGGTGAGATCGGCTTTACCGTCACCGTTGGTATCAAACAGCTTGGCGATTTTAGGATCTTTCAGCTGTTCGATGTTGGTGATGTGATATTGGTCAGCCGTTTTTTTATCGATCAGATAGCCTTGGGCCGCACCGGTAACATAGGTGCCCTCGCGGTAAAACTTCTGATCGCCACCCGCTGCGGCGTACATATCATCGTGCAGCGGTTTCCAGTTAGTCGCCATAAAAGTGGCATCACCCGCGGCGATGGTGGTGTACGCCACGTTGTAATCCACTTCACTCGGCTTATCGACGGTATAACCCAGTTTTTCCAGGGCGCGGCTCACCAGCAGCGTCTGGAAGGTCTCTTCGGAAATGGTGCTCTGGGCGGGTTTAACGGTAATGCCTTTACCCGGAAGGTCGGCGGCGGACACGTGCGTCGCGGCAAACGTCGTCAGGACGGCGGCGAATAGAGCTGTCTTGCGCATAGTCATTCCTTATTTTACGTGTGGCGTCGGAGACGGACGGCCTCAACGGGCCGTCCAAAAAAATCAGGCTTTTTTACTGAAGGGGCGCAGCAGCAAGCCAATCGGGCCAGTGTTGTACCAGTGACGGCTGCCACGGCTGCGGCTGTCTTGACCGACCGACTGCGTCAGGCGGTCGAGTATGATGGCGAGGATCACGATACCCACACCGCCCACGCTGGCGAGGCCCATGTCGAGGCGGCCAATGCCGCGCAGTACCATCTGACCAAGACCGCCCACCGCGATCATTGAGGCAATTACCACCATCGACAGCGCCAGCATCAGCGTCTGGTTTACACCGGCCATGATGGTCGGCATCGCCAGCGGCAACTGCACTTTGAACAGCATCTGACGTGGGCTGGCACCAAAGGATTCACTCGCCTCAATCAGATCGGCAGGGACCTGCTTAATGCCCAGAATGGTCAGGCGCACAATGGGCGGCAGGGCAAAGATAATGGTCACCACCACACCCGGCACGTTACCGATACCGAACAGCATCACAATCGGTACCAGATAAACGAAGGCTGGCGTAGTCTGCATGGCATCCAGCAACGGGCGCACAATACGCGCGGCGCGCTCACTGCGTGCCAGCCAAATCCCCAGCGGCAGCCCGATGATGATGCAGAACAGCAGGGCGGTGAGGACCAATGCCAGCGTGACCATCGCCTGCGACCAGGCACCAATCATGCCGATCAGCACCAGTGAAATCAGCGTAGCTATACCCATTGCTGGCGTAGCGATTTGCCAGGCGATCAGGGCAAACAGCACAATGGCAACCGGTGCGGGCAGACCCATCAATAAGTTCTGGAATGCGCTGAGGATGTAATCCACCGGCACACGAATGCCCTGGAATACCGGGCGGAAATGGTTTACCACCCAATCGATGCCTTCCGTCACCCAACGGTCCAGCGGAATCATGGTGTTATGGAAGGGATCCATAATATTGAAATGCTCTGGTTTTGGCGCAGGTGCACTGCTGAGCCAGTCACTGTTACCAGCAGCAGAGGTGGCAGCGTCGTGACCGCCACTGCTGGCTGCATCTGAGCCGGTACTGGAGGCATTGCCCCAGGCGTCAGCGGAACCTGCGCTTGAACCGGAGTCTGCTGGAGCGGCACTGCCGCTGCTCGACCAGGGATCGCTGCTGCTGGCGGCTGCGCTGGAATCTGTTGTGGTGGCTTGCGGTGTGGTCTGGCTGGCGCTATCCCACGGATTGGCTGTTTGTTCACTCATGACTGGGCTCCTTCACGATCTAAAGCGCGCAATAGCATGCTTTTGGAAATGATACCGACATACTGATTGTCTTCACCGACCACGGGTACGGCGCAGGGCGCTTGTGCCACATGGGACAGCAGATCGTTCAGTGAGGTATCCGCAGGAACCGCTAACGGTGTTTCGAGTAACGCATTATCCAGACCTTCGCCCGCTGCCAGTGCCGCTTTCAACGAATCAGTGGACACCACGCCAACAAATTTCTGTTTTTCCAGCACATAGCCAAATTCACGATCTTCATCCTGCAGCAGTTTGATCGCCGAACGAGGGCCAAAACCGGCAGCTTTACGGATTAGCGCGCCAGCACTGCGGCGAGCAATATCTTTGGCGCTAAACACGTGGCTGATATCCACACCACGGAAGAAGGTACGCACGTAATCGTTAGCAGGATTATTGAGGATTTCATCGGGTGTGCCGACCTGCACCACTTCACCGCCTTGCATAATGGCAATACGGTCGCCAATACGCATGGCTTCATCGAGGTCATGGGAAATAAAGACGATGGTACGTTGGTGTTTCGCCTGTAATTTTACCAACTCATCCTGCATTTCAGTACGAATGAGTGGATCGAGTGCTGAGAAGGCTTCATCCATCAATAAAATATCCGGATTAATGGCCAGCGCGCGGGCTAATCCAACACGCTGACGCATACCACCGGAGAGTTCATCGGGATAGGAGTGCGCATAATTTTCTAATCCTACCTGACGCAAGGCTTCCAGCGCTTTTTCCTGACGTTCCTGTACCGGCACGCCCGCTAATTCCATGCCGAAGGCTGCATTATTCAGTACCGTCATATGCGGCATTAATGCGAAGGACTGGAATACCATGCTGATCTTATTTCTGCGTACTTCACGCAGTTCAGCGTCCGATATTTTGGCAATATCGACACCGTCAATGATAACCTGGCCACGAGTTGGCTCTATCAGACGATTGAGAAGGCGAACCATGGTGGATTTCCCCGAGCCGGAGAGCCCCATGATGACGAAGATCTCGCCTTCTTCAATGGCCAGACTGGCATTTTTGACGCCGAGTGAAAGACCGGTTTTTGCCAGAATAGTCTCTTTGCTTTCACCTTTATCAATCAGCTTAAATGCCTTTTCGGGGTTATCCCCAAATACCTTATATAAATTCTTTACTTCAAGTTTAATTGCCATGCCGTCATTAATTTCCCGGTTAAATGTTTCACTATTTCTTGTTGTGGTCTCGATTAAATTTAAGCGCCCTATAACCTAGCATAGTGAGAATATCTGACAACCCTAAATGGGAATATTGACGCGTTGAGAGCATCGTGAAGTGGCGATAATTCCAGTGCTCACAAGGGATGAGCGTGAATCAAATTTTTCTGAATTTTTTGTGAAGTTTACCCGGTTTGATGTCAATTGCTGGCTGAAATGCGAATAAATTGGGGTTAAGTGGGCGATATAATGGACAAATAGATGGCGCTAAAGTGACAAAATAATGAAGGCAAAAAAAAGGAAATAGCGTGCGAATATTGGATTTTTTTGGCGGATATATCGTGGGCTCTGTGGAGGGGCGGCCTGAAGGCCGCCCCTGAGTTAAATAACGCGACGGGAAAAGCGCCCGAAAGCAGAAATGTGACTTAAAAATTCCAGTCCTCATCTTCGGTTTCGACCGCTTTCCCCATCACATAGGAAGAGCCTGACCCGGAGAAGAAATCGTGGTTCTCATCAGCATTCGGTGACAAGGCTGAGAGAATGGCCGGATTTACCGTGGTGAGTTCCGCCGGGAACAGCGCCTCATAACCCAAATTCATCAATGCCTTGTTGGCATTGTAGTGCAGGAAGGTTTTCACCTCCTCCGTCCAGCCGACATCATCGTACAGCGCTTCGGTATACACCACTTCGTTCTCATACAGCGCCAGCAGCAAATCGATGGCGAACTGCTGTAACTCTTCACGGCGCGCATCATCCACTTTTTCCAGCGCTTTCTGATACTTGTAGCCAATGTAGTAACCGTGTACCGCTTCGTCACGGATGATCAGGCGAATCAGGTCTGCGGTGTTGGTTAATTTACCGCGGCTCGACCAGTACATCGGCAGCCAGAAACCCGAGTAAAACAGGAAGGATTCCAGAAATACGCTGGCGATTTTCTTCTTCAGCGGATCTTCGGCGCGATAGTGCTCCAGCACAATCTTTGCCTTGTTCTGTAACGCTTCGTTCTCTTCACTCCAGCGATAGGCGGCATCGACATCAGCCGTATTACACAGCGTAGAGAAAATCGAACTATACGAACGCGCATGTACCGCTTCCATAAAGCTGATATTCGACAGCACCGCCTCTTCATGAGGCGTGATGGCGTCTTCCATCAGACCCGGCGCACCGATCACGTTCTGGATGGTGTCGAGCAGCGTCAAACCGGTAAACACGCGGATGGTGAGCTGCTGCTGCTGCGCATCCAGTGACTGCCACGCGGGCAGATCGTTGGAGAGCGGCACTTTTTCCGGCAGCCAGAAGTTGCTGGTCAATCGGTTCCATACTTCGAGATCTTTATCGTCCTGGATACGGTTCCAGTTAATTGCTTGAATTTGTTTAAGTTGCATAGTTTTCATCACAGTGAGCAGGAGACGCAGCCTTGAACTTCAGTCCCCTGCAGCGCCATTTGACGCAGACGAATGTAATAGAGGGTTTTGATGCCTTTTTTCCACGCATAAATCTGCGCTTTGTTGATATCACGCGTGGTGACGTCATCGCGGAAGAACAGCGTCAGCGACAAGCCTTGATCGACGTGCTGCGTGGCTTCGGCGTAGGTATCAATAATCGCTTCTGGGCCAATCTGGTAAGCATCCTGATACAGCTCCAGATTGTCGTTAGTCATAAACGGCGCCGGATAGTAAACGCGACCGGTTTTGCCCTCTTTACGGATCTCAATACGCGACACAATCGGGTGAATGCTGGATGTCGCATGGTTGATGTAGGAGATCGAACCGGTCGGCGGGATCGCCTGCAGGTTTTGGTTATACAGACCATGCTGCATCACCGACTCACGCAGCGCCTGCCAGTCCGCCTGAGTGGGTAACGCAATCCCGGCATCAGCAAAGATTTTGGCTACGCGCGCGGTGCGCGGCTGCCATACACGTTCAACGTACTTATCAAAGTAGTGGCCATTGGCATACTGCGACTGGGCAAAGCCGTCAAAGCTCTGTTTACGTTCCTGCGCCAGCAGATTAGAGGTCCGCACAGCGTGATAGGTCACGCAATAGAAGTAGAGGTTGGTAAAGTCCAGCGCCTCTTCACCGCCATACGCCATGCCTTCACGTGCCAGATAGCCGTGCAGGTTCATCTGACCCAAGCCCACCGCGTGTGAACGGCGGTTGCCCTCTGCGACCGATGGCACCGAGTTGATTTCACTCATCTCCGATACCGCCGTCAGTGCGCGTACCGCGGTTTCCACCGTTTGTGCCAGATTGCGTGAGTCCATCGCGTGGGCAATGTTCAGCGAGCCGAGATTGCAGGAGATATCCTTGCCGATGCGGCGATAGCTGAGATCGTCATGGAACTCGCTGGCGCTGTTGACCTGCAAAATCTCCGAGCACAGGTTGCTCATGTTGATGCGACCGGCAATCGGGTTGCTGCGGTTCACGCTATCTTCATACATGATGTACGGATAGCCAGACTCAAACTGAATCTCTGCCAGTGTCTGGAAGAAGTCGCGCGGCTTGATAAAGGTCTTGGTGATGCGATCGTCCGCCAGCATTTCGTCATAAAGCTCGCTGATGCTGATGTCGCCGAATGCTTTACCGTAGATGCGTTCAACATCGTACGGAGAGAACAGCGCCATATCGCGGTTCTCTTTCGCCAGTTGGAAGGTGATATCCGGGATCACCACGCCGAGCGACAGCGTTTTAATACGGATCTTCTCGTCGGCGTTTTCACGTTTGGTATCGAGGAAGCGCAGAATATCGGGATGATGCGCATTCAACCACACGGCCCCCGCACCCTGACGGGCACCGAGCTGGTTGGCATAAGAGAAGGCATCTTCCAGCATCTTCATCACCGGGATCACGCCGGAAGATTGGTTCTCAATACGCTTAATCGGTGCACCGGATTCACGCAGGTTAGACAGCAGGAACGCTACGCCACCGCCGCGTTTAGACAGCTGTAGCGCCGAGTTCACCGCGCGACCGATCGACTCCATGTTGTCTTCAATACGCAGCAGGAAGCACGAGACTAACTCGCCACGCTGCTGTTTGCCGCAGTTGAGGAAGGTTGGGGTGGCTGGCTGGAAGCGGCCGCTCAGCATTTCTGCCAACAATTCACGCGCCAGGCTCTCATTGCCTCGCGCCAGCGTCAGCGCCACCATGCAGGCGCGCTGCTCGAAGGTTTCCAGATAGCGTTTGCCGTCGAAGGTTTTCAGTGTGTAACTGGTGTAAAACTTCCAGGCACCGAGGAAGGTGTGAAAGTTAAAACCCCAGGCATCGGCTTCATCATGTAGTTGGCACAGAAAGGAAAATTCGTACTGATTCAGCACCTCGGCTTCGTAGTAGCCTTCGGCGACCAGATAGCGCAGACGCTCGCCCGCAGAAGCGAAGGAGACGGTATTCGGCTCGACGTGCTGTAAAAAGAACTGACGCGTGGCCTCGTGATCTTTCTCGAACTGAATGCGGCCATCGGCGTCATACAGGTTCAGCATGGCGTTGAGCGCATGGTAGTCCAACTGCGTGCTGTTTAGGGTGTCTGTCGTTGCCAAAATTGGGTTACTCCCGCTTTTACATTAGCGATATCGTCGGGGGTTCCCATCAGCTCAAAGCGGTAGAGATAAGGAACCTGACATTTCTGCGCAATGATGTCGCCCGCCAGGCAGTAGCCTTCACCGAAATTGCGGTTTCCGGCAGCGATCACCCCGCGGATACCGCGTCGGTTAGCGTCATCATTAAGGAATTGGATCACTTGTCTGGGCACCGCCCCCCGCGCACTGCCGCCGCCGTAGCTCGGCACCACTAAGATATAGGGTTGGTCGATATGCAGGCGCTGCTTGCCATCAATCGGAATGCGGCAAGCAGGAAAGCCCAGACGAGTGATGAATCGGTGCGTGTTTTCCGACTGGCTAGAGAAGTAGACCAGTGGGAACATCGCTTTATCCCCCGACAGCAGCGAGCTGGCGCAGGCTGGCGATTTTGTCAGGGCGGAAGCCGCTCCAGTGGTCGTCGTGTGTCATCACCACTGGCACCTGGCGGTAGCCAAGGGATTTGAGGTTGTCGATGGCTTCCGGTTGGGTATCGAGGTTGATCAGTTGATAGTCGATACCTTTACGGTCCATGGCATTTTTTGTCGCGTTGCACTGGACACAGTTGTTCTTAGTGTAAATAATAATGCGCATGATTCGTATTTCCCTTTGATTGCGGTCAGTTTGCGAGATACGAAGCAAAATCCTGTTTGCTGCGAACTTCGTCCTTGACGACATCTGGTTGCGAGTTGATGGGTTGAATACTAGATGTAGTGTTCGTGGCGGTCAAGCCCACCAGATATAGGGATTTTGTATTTTAATCTTCAGATAATCGCTAACGTCAGAGATCATGCGCCTTCCAGGCCCGAAAATTTTTTTGTAAAGGCGAAGAGGGGACGTTTTAGGTCAAATTTTATGCGGTTAAAGTGCCGTGCGGGCACAAAAAAGCCCCGCATCTGCGAGGCTCTCTTTAAACACTAAGCCGTATTTAGCGACGTGACATCAGCAGCGCACCGAGCACCAAACCAACCGCTGCACCGACGCCCACGCCATGCCATGGTTTATCATGCACATAGGCATCAACCTGATAGCTGGCGTCTTTCGCTGCTTGCGTCACACGCCCCTGGCTACCGTTGAGTTTTGCGCGGGTCTGTTTCAGCAGCGACTGTGCCTTACTGCGCGCACTGTCCACTTCATCTTTGGCTTCGCTGCCGTAAGATTTAAGTAATGCCTCGAGCGAATCGGCCAGCTCGTTTACATCCTGATTGATATCAATGTCATCGTTTTTGCTTACGCGATTGAACATTTTTTTCGCTCCCTTTGATTTAACAAGTAATACTCAGTGTAGACGAAACGTGATTAAACGCAGGCGTTTGCCAGGCTTTAGGGAAATTCCGAATGTCCTGAGTGGTCGCGCTGTTGTAAGGTTGCGGGGCTGTGAGAAGAGAGGAGCAAGCATGTATTTACGTCCGGATGAGGTAGCGCGCGTACTGGAAAAAGCAGGGTTCGAAATGGATACCCTGACGCCAAAGATCTACGGTTATCGTCGTGGTGAAAATTATGTCTACGTCAATCGCGAAGCGCGCATGGGACGAACGGCACTGATCATTCACCCCACGCTGAAAGAAAAAAGTCAGCACTTCGCTGAGCCCGCCTCAGAAATGAAGACCTGCGATCACTACACGCAGTTTCCGCTGTATCTGATGGGTGAATCGCAAGAGCATTACGGTATCCCACACGGTTTTAGCTCGCGCATTGCGCTTGAGCGCTATCTGCAAGGCGTATTTGGCGCCTGATACTGCGCCCCGCTCGCACGGGGCCGCACCGCTATTTTGATAAATCCCCACCTTTTGCCACGTTGCAAATTGCCACGCTGGCGCGTATAACCCTGTGTCCATATAGATGTTCAGACGTCCATACGGATAAAAATAATGCAAACGCAGGAAACGCCTTCACAGGACAACTTCAAGCGCACCATGAAAGTGCGGCATCTGGTGATGCTGTCGCTGGGCGGTGTCATCGGTACCGGACTGTTCTTCAACACCGGCTATATCATTTCGACCACCGGGGCGGCCGGTACGCTGTTGGCCTACCTGATTGGTGCGCTGGTGGTGTGGTTGGTGATGGTGTGCCTTGGAGAACTGGCGGTGGCGATGCCGGAAACCGGTGCTTTCCACGTCTATGCGGCACGCTATCTCAGCCCGGCGACCGGTTACACGGTGGCGTGGCTCTACTGGCTGACGTGGACCGTGGCGCTCGGTTCCAGCCTGACAGCGGCGGGATTCTGTATGCAGTACTGGTTCCCGACCACGCCTGTATGGCTGTGGTGTCTGGTGTTTTGTATTGCCATCTATCTGCTCAATATCGTCTCGACACGCTTCTTTGCGGAAGGGGAGTTCTGGTTCTCGATCATTAAAGTGATCACCATCATCGCCTTTATCATTCTCGGCGCGGGTGCCATGTTCGGCTTTATTCCGATGAAGGATGGCAGCGCGGCACCGGGTCTGCATAACCTGACGGCATCCGGTTGGCTGCCGCACGGCACCTTGCCGATTCTGATGACCATGGTGGCAGTGAACTTCGCTTTTTCTGGCACCGAGTTGATTGGCATCGCCGCCGGAGAGACGGAACAGCCGCAGAAAGCGTTGCCGCTGGCGATTCGCACCACGGTCGCTCGTCTCATCATTTTCTTCATTGGTACGGTATTCGTGCTTGCGGCACTGATTCCGATGGATCAGGCCGGCATCGTCAAAAGCCCGTTTGTGCTGGTGTTTGAAAAAATCGGTATTCCCTATGCAGCGGATATCTTCAACTTCGTGATCCTCACCGCTATCCTCTCAGCGGCGAACTCCGGCCTTTACGCCTCGGGCCGCATGCTATGGTCACTGGCGAATGAGAACACGCTGCCGCGCTGTTTTGCGCAGGTTAATCGTCGCGGTATTCCGGTGCTGGCGATCACCGTCAGTATGATTGGTGGCTTGCTGGCGCTGTTCTCCAGCGTGATCGCCCCCGATACCGTGTTCGTGGCACTCTCTGCGATCTCCGGCTTTGCCGTGGTGGCGGTGTGGCTCAGCATCTGTGCCTCGCATTATGTATTCCGCCGTCGCCATCTGGCCGAAGGCGGTTCACTGCAGCAACTGGCCTATCGCGCGCCGTTGTATCCGCTGACACCGATTCTCGGCTTCCTGCTTTGTCTGCTGGCATGTGTAGGGTTGGCCTTCGATCCGTCACAGCGAATTGCGCTGTGGTGCGGCATTCCGTTTGTACTGTTCTGTTATGCCGCATACCATGTGACGCATCGACGTAACCTGAAGGCCGAGGGGGCCAATAATGTCGCGTAATCCTGTGGCAGAAGCGTTAACTCAACATGACACGCTGATTTTAGACGGCGCACTGGCAACCGAACTGGAAGCGCGTGGCTGCAATCTGGCTGATGCGTTATGGTCTGCCAAAGTGCTGGTGGAAAACCCTGAGCTGATTTATCAGGTGCATCATGACTACTTTGCTGCAGGTGCCAACGTGGCGATCACTGCCAGCTATCAGGCCACCCCGCAAGGATTTGCGGCGCGTGGCCTGGATGAAGCCCAGTCTCTGGATCTCATTACTCAAAGCGTCAAGCTGGCACAGCGTGCGCGTGATGATTACCGGGCTACATCAGGCAGTGAAGCCGCGTTGCTGGTGGCCGGTTCGGTAGGACCTTACGGTGCCTACCTCGCAAATGGTGCCGAGTACCGTGGCGATTACGCGCTGCCAGAAGCGGAGATGAAAGCCTTCCACCGTCCACGGGTCAAAGCCTTACTGGATGCGGGTGTGGATCTGCTGGCCTGTGAAACCTTACCGTCGTTTGCAGAAGCGCAAGCGCTGGTGAGTTTGCTGGCAGAGTTCCCCGACAGCAGCGCCTGGTTCTCGTTTACGCTGCGCGATGCGCAACATATCAGTGATGGCACGCCGCTGAGCCAGGTGGCCGAGCTGGTCAATGCTGCGCCACAAGTGGTGGCGATTGGCATCAACTGCGTGGCACTGGAGAGCGTGACGCCGGCACTGCAAACTTTGCAGGCGCTGTGTGGCAAGCCGTTGCTGGTCTATCCCAACTCTGGCGAGCAGTACGATGCCAGCAGCAAAACCTGGCATTCGGCACCGTCGGGTTGCACGCTAGAGGATAAATTCCCCGAGTGGCAACAGGCGGGCGCACGCTTGATTGGCGGCTGCTGCCGTACCACACCGCAGGATATCGCGGCGATTGCCGCCTGTTGTCAACCGCAATAAAGACCAGAAAAGCAGCATTGATAGCGCGATTGAGGCGAGTGAAAAGCGGAATAGGGCAGTTTAGACTGTCCTATCTGATGCTAAAGCGGACCTGCTATGAACCTGCGACACCTTCTTCCTGCCACTGCGCTGCTGCTGAGCGGCTGTGCCACTATTGTGGGCACGGAAACGCAGCCGGTAAAAATTGACTCTGTGCCGCAGGGCGCGCGCTTCACCGTGCAGGATGAGACGGGACGCGCCGTGGCACAGGGCTATACGCCACAAACCGTCGAGCTGGCAAAATCCACCGGCAACTACTTCGGTAAGAAACACTATCAGGTGATGCTGGAGAGCCCAGGCTATGTGCCGGTGACGCTGCCGATCGAGGCCAGTGCCAACCTGTGGTATCTGCTGGGTAATATTCCTCTGCTGGGCTTCCCCGGCTGGTTGCTGGTCGATCCGTTCTATGGCGGCATGTACGACCTGAAACCTGAACATCCGCAGCCACGTTTGAACGTGGTGGGTGCGCGCGGCGGTTAAATCCTCATCGGACCGTAGCGGCGTGATTTATCACGCTTGTTTGGGCTTCATACATTGCTGACCGATGCGCAATAAATTGCGCCGCAACGATGAAACGCTGACCGGTGCGCGCCGCTATGACTAAACGGTGGCGCACCAGCATGACCAAACTTCCCGCTATTGATGCACCGCTCCGGTGCATCAACCCACGACACCACCGCACCACCTCTGGCTTTACTGTTCTGGCACAGGCATTGCTTGGCTTGTATAGATAAGACTATACAACCGTTGTTTTTCATCACCTTTTATCAGGAGTGGAAGATGGGCAAGCCAGTGCAACATGTTGTTCGTGTGTTAACCGCAGCGGTACTTTGCGCCAGTGCTTTGGGTGCGCAAGCCGCTGACACCAAAATCGCTATCGGTATCTCCGGCTGGACCGGTTTTGCCCCGCTAACGCTGGCGGATAAGGCCGGGATCTTCAAAAAGCATGGTCTTGATGTCGATGTGAAAATGATCCCGCAAAGCAGCCGACATCTGGCAGTGGCCTCCGGCACCATCCAGTGTGCTGCAACCACTGTGGAAACTTACATCTCCTGGAACGCGGCAGGCGTGCCGATCAAGCAGATCGTCCAGCTGGACAAATCCTACGGCGCGGATGGCCTCGCCACGCGCAGTGACATCACCAGCATCAAAGATCTGAAAGGCAAAACCATCGCGGTGGATGCACCGGGTACCTCGCCTTACTTCTTGCTGGCGTGGATGCTGGATAAAAACGGCATGACGATGAAAGACGTGCGTCTGGCCACCATGGCGCCACAGGCGGCTGCGCAATCCTTCGCGGCGGGTCAGAACGACGCGGCGGTCACCTATGAACCCTATTTATCGGTGATCCGCAATCAACCCAAGGCGGGGAAAATCCTCGCCACCACGCTGGATTATCCGATGGTGATGGACACGCTGGGTTGTACGCCGACCTTCCTGAAAGCGCACCCGGACGCCGCCAAAGCGCTGGTGGCCAGCTATTTCGATGCGCTGGAAATGATCAAACAGCAGCCTGACAAGTCCAACGAAATCATGGGGGCTGCGGTGAAATCCACCGGCAAAGAGTTTGCCGAATCAGCCAGTTTCTTGCGCTGGCAGGGGCCAGAGGAGAACAAAAAGTTCTTTAACGGTGAGATTGAAACCTTTAGCGATGAAGCGGGCAAACTGCTGCTGCGCGCGGGTGTGATCAAGAAAATGCCAGACGTGAAAAGCTTGTACGACGCCAGCTTCGTGCAGTAAGCAGGAGAAAGGAGATGGAGATGAGCAAAAGCCAACCGGTAAGCCCGCCTGCGTCACTGCCCGATGCGCCCACGCGCTGGCATAACCCGTTAATGGTGCCGCTGAAAGCCATTTCGCTGCGCTTGCGTATCGCGCTCGGCGTGGCGTTCTTTGTGCTGTTCATCGCGGTGTGGACGCTGGTGACGCTGGGCGGCATGGTATCGCCCACGTTTCTGGCGGATCCACTTACCATGCTGCAGCAGGGCGTGGTGCTGTTCACCGAGTACAACTTCTCGTTGGATATCGGCATGACGGTGATGCGCGTGCTGGCCGGCTTCTTACTGGCCGCGATAATTGGTGTGCCGCTGGGCATCATGATGGGTGCCTATAAAACCTGGGAAGCGTTTCTCGAACCCTTCGTCTCCTTTTGCCGTTACTTACCGGCTTCGGCATTTGTGCCGTTGCTGATCTTGTGGGCCGGTATTGGTGAAACGCAGAAGATTTTGGTGATCTTTATCGGCTCATTCTTCCAGATCGTTTTAATGGTAGCGGTGACCGTCAGCGGTGCGCGGCGCGATCTGGTTGAAGCCGCCTACACGCTGGGATGCAGCAACCGTTCGATCGTGCGCCGCGTGCTGATACCGGGCGCGGCACCGGGCATTGCCGAACTGCTGCGCTTAGTGCTGGGTTGGGCGTGGACCTATGTGATCGTCGCTGAGTTGATCGGATCGGAGAGTGGTATTGGCCATATGATCGTCGATAGCCAGGCGCTGCTTAACACCGGGCAGATCATTTTCGGCATCATTGTGATTGGCTGCATTGGCCTGATCTCCGACTATCTGTTCAAAGTGCTCAACCGGCGCTTATTTGCATGGAGTACCTTGTGATGAAGCACAGCAAACTTAACGTTCGCGGTGTCGAACGCATTTTTACCGGGCCGAAAGGTGAGCAAACGCAGGCGCTGCAACCGATCCACTATCAGGTGGAGGAGAATGATTTCATCACCATTCTCGGGCCATCGGGCTGCGGCAAATCTACGCTGCTACGCATCATCGCTGGTTTGGATACGCCAACGCGCGGGGAAATCTGGCTGGACGGCAAGAGCGTGGAGGGGCCGGGGGCCGATCGCGGCATGGTGTTCCAGAGCTACACCTTGTTCCCGTGGCTGACGGTGGAAGAGAACATCCGCTTTGGTTTGCAGGAGCGCGGTCTCAGTGCGGCACAGCAGAAAGAGCGCAGCGATTATTACATCCAGCAAGTGGGATTACGTGGTTTTGCCCAGCACTATCCGCGTCAGCTCTCTGGCGGGATGCAACAACGTACCGCGATAGCCCGTGCGCTGGCCAACGATCCCAAAGTGCTGTTGATGGATGAACCCTTTGGCGCGCTGGATAACCAAACGCGCGTGATGATGCAGGAACTGTTGCTGTCCGTGTGGGAGCAGTCGCGCAAAACCGTATTGTTTGTGACGCATGACATTGATGAAGCGATTTTCATGGCGAACAAAGTGGCGATATTCAGCGCGCGCCCTGGCCGCATCAAACAGGAAGTGGCGGTGAATTTTAACGCGCAGCGGGATTACACCATTAAAACGTCACCAGAATTTATGACGCTCAAAGCCGAAGTCACCGAATCGATTCGCAGCGAAACGCTGCAGGCGATGGCGCATTAAACGGGGATAAAATGTGTAGCGGCGCAATGTATTGCGCATTGGTAAGCCATGTCGACATGCGCGATAAATCGCGCCGCTACGATTGGAGGATGGGGTTAAGCCACTATTCGGCCCTGCGCCATATGCGCCGCACGGTCGCACATATGATCGATCACATCGGGATCGTGGCTCACCAGCACCATGGTCAATCCATCATTCTGCTTCAGATCGTTCAACAGGTTGAGGATCTCCGCCTGCACCGACATATCCAGCGCTGAGGTTGGCTCATCGAGCAGTAGGATCTTCGGCTCCAGCAGCAGCGCGCGTACTATCGCCACACGTTGCCGCTGTCCACCAGAGAGCTGATGCGGATAGCGATCCGCCAACGCCGGATCCAAACCCACATGGCGGAAGCCGTCATTAATGCGATCGTCGATATTGTCGCGCTTCAGCATTTTCAGCGGTTCTGCCAGGGTACGGCGCAGGCGATGACGCGGATGCAGCGAGGCATAAGGGTCCTGAAACACCATCTGCACATCACGGCGCAGTGGACCGGTAAAGGCTTTACCCGGTTGCACTGCGGTGCCTGCCAGCTGCATCGTGCCGCTCCAGAAGGGATTCAACCCGGCCATCACCCACAGCAGCGATGACTTGCCACAACCCGAAGGCCCAACCAGACCAAAACATTCACCCGGCGCAACCTGCAGCGAAACATCATGCACCACGGTACGCAGCTCGTAGCCCTGTTTGTGGGACACGCTGAGGTGGCTTAACTCAATCATCACTCTTCTCCAGCGATGCACGATCCAACACCGGCAGACGTTCGCCGTGTGTCGCTTTGCTGGGACGACACGCCCACAGTGTGCGGGTGTAGGGATGGGTGGCATGAGCAAGCTGCGCTGCAGGCAAGGTATCCAGCAGGCGGCCCTTATACATCACCATCACCCGATCGCAGTGTTCGGAAACCTGCTGCAGATCGTGGCTGATCAGCAGCAACCCCATATTGCGCTGCTCGACCAACCGACGGATCAGCGCCAGCACCTGATCGCGCATCGCGTGATCGAGCGCTGAAGTCGGTTCATCGGCAATCAGCAGATCGGGATCGGTGATCAGCGCAATCGCCAGCATCACGCGTTGCCCCATACCGCCAGAGAGTTGATGAGGATAGCGTTTCATCAACTGGCGCGGCTCGGGAAGACCGACCGCCTCCAGCATCTCGCACACTTTGGCTTTGCGTTCGGCTCGGCTCATTTTGCGGTGCAGCACCAGCGGCTCTTCCACCTGCCAGCCGATGGTGCGCGTCGGATTCAGCGCGTATTTCGGGTCCTGCATCACCATCGCCACTTTGCCACCGCGCAGGGTGATCCAGTCACGTTCACTCAGTGACAGCGCATCAGCTCCCGCCACCTGCAAACAATCGGCTTGCAGATGCAGAGCGGGTGACAGCAAACCCATCAGTGAGCGGGCGGTGAGTGATTTGCCGGAACCGGATTCACCGACCAGCGCCACGCGCTCACGGCCAATCTGGAAAGCGATATTATCCACCAGCAGTGCATCCTTGCTGCGGATGGTCAGCCCTTGGACATCAATTAACAGATCATTTGGCATGACGAGTATCCAGTCGGTCGCGCAGGCCATCGCCTGTCAGGTTAAACGCCAGGCTGGCAAACAGAATCGCACCGCCAGGTGCGGCGGCTACCCACCACTGATCGAAAATCACTTTACTGCCTTCCGCGACCATTGAACCCCATTCGGCCGTCGGCGGTTGCACGCCCATGCCGAGGAAGCCCAGACCGGCTGCGGAAAGAATGATGCCACCCAGACTCAGTGCGGCGCGCACCACGGCTGTCGGTAAACACAGCGGTAAAATGTGGCCGAACATCAGGCGCAGACCGGTAATGCCCTGCATGCGTGCGGCAGCCAGATAATCACTGCGGCGTAACGCCAGGGTTTCAGCACGTGCCTGGCGGGCAAATGGCGGCCAGCTGGTTAGCGCCAGCGCCAGCGCGCCGTTCATCAATCCCGGACCGAGCATGGCAACCAGCGCCAGGGCGATAACCAGATTCGGCAGTGACAGGAAGATATCGGTGATGCGCATCAGCACGCGCTCGGTCCAGCCGCCGACATAGCCCGCCGTGATGCCAACCAGCAGGCCAACCGGAATGGTCAGCAGCAGAATCAGCGACACCAGCAGCAGCGTCGGCCGCGCGCCGTAGATCACGCGGGACAATAAATCACGGCCAAAGCCATCGGTACCGAACCAGTGCACGGCAGAAGGGGACTGCAAGCGCTGGGCAATCACCTGCGCGTTAGGATCGAACGGGGCCAGCAGCGGGGCAAACAGCGCCATCGCCACCACAATCAACACCAGCGTCAAGCCAATGGTAAGTGAGGTGACGCGTGCGCGGCGGCGGGGTGGCCGCACGGTTTCCAGTTCAGAGAGTTGTTGAGTCATCGGGTTCTCGGATCGGTTAACCAGGTTAAGGCATCGGCCACGGCGTTAAGCAGAATAAAGCAGCTGCCAATCAGCAGGGTCGAGCCGAGAATCGCGGGTGTATCCGAGGAAAACAGCGCGTTCGTCATGTAGCGTCCAACACCTGGCCAGGCAAATACCGTTTCGGTTAACACTGAGCCTTCCAGCAGTGTGGCGTACGAGAGGGCGATGACGGTGATCAGCGTGCCAAGGACGTTGGGAAAGATATGGCGTAACAGGATGCGAGTGCGGCCTGCGCCTTTTGCGCGCGCCAGAATCACATACTCCTTGCTGCTCTCTTCCAGCAGCGCCGCGCGCAGTAGGCGCGTAATGCCGGCCATCGCCAGCAGACCGAGGATCACCACCGGCAGCCACAGGTGCGCAATCGCATTGCGGAACATTTCAGGATCGCCAGACAGCCAGCTATCGATCAGCACAAAGCCGGTTTTCGGCTCCAGCGTGTAGATCCAGATATCATCCAGCTGTCCCGGTCCAGCAGACCAGTGCAGCACCGCGTAAAACAGCAGCAGACCGAGCAGGCCCAACCAGAACACCGGTACTGAATAGCCGAGCAGTGAAATAAAACGCGCCACGTTATCAATGACGCTACCCGGCTTCCACGCCGCCAGCAGCGCCAGCGTAATGCCAAACACGGCGGCAAAGATCATCGCGCAAGTGGCCAGTTCGATAGTGGCTGGAAAGGTGCGCATCAAATCCGCGCTCACCGGCTGATTGGTGAGATGCGAAAGCCCTAAGTTGCCCTGGGCCAGATGGCTGATATAGCGCCAGAACTGTACCAGTACCGGCTGATCGAGACCGAGATCGTGACGCACCTGCGCATAAGTTGCTTCGCTGGCGTGATCGCCCGCGATTTGCTGTACCGGATCGACCGGCGACAGGTGCGACAACATGAAAGTGAACGCTAACAAACCTACCAGCGTCACCAGCAGTGATAACACACTGGTGAGCAGGCGGCTAAAGCGTTGCCAGAGCGGCCGGGCGAACCCGGCCTGTGAAGCAGACACTGCCATTACTTAGAAACCTGTGAGTAGTACACCATGTCTGGGTTAATCCCCTGCACATAGCCTTTCAGGTTATCGCGCAGTGCAATCAGGTTACGTGCCTGCAAACCGATCACATACGGTGAGTTTTTCAGCACTTCACGCTGCATTGCCTGGTACATTTCCACACGCTTGTTGCTGTCGGCTTCGGCGGTGGCCGCCAGCGTCTGCTTGCTCAATTCTGGAATATGCCAGTCAGAGCGGTAGGCAATGGTTTTACTGCCATCTTCTGGGTTGTAAGCGAAGGAGGCGGCATTGGTGTTCGGATCGAAATAGTCCGCACCCCAGGCATTCAGCGTGGCTTCATACTGGTGCGCTTTCACGCGGGTTGACACTTCAGAACTCAGACCCGGCTGCACTTCCACCTTCACGCCACCTTTGGCAAAGCTGCCCTGCAACGCCTGAGCGATATCCAGGTACGGCGGTTGGTTGCTGGTGGAGAGCTTAAAGCTGACGTTGGTCAGGCCCGCTTTCTTCAGAATGGCTTTGGCTTTTTCCGGATCGTAGCTGTACGGCGTGTCATTCAGCGCGCCGAGGAAACCTTTAGGCAAGAAAGTCTGATGGACTTCGAACTGGCCTTTCAGCAGATCGTTGGCGATGCCTTTATAGTCGAACAGGTAACGGGCCGCTTCCCACAGCGCAGGATTCTTCAGCACCGGGTTCTCACCGACGTTGAACTGGATGTAATAGAGCGATGCCATCGGAATCGCTTCGGTCTTCACACCCGCTTTGTCTTTCAGCGCGGCGATTTGGTCAGCGCCGAGGTTACGTGCGATATCCACATCGCCCTGCTCCAGTAGCAAGCGACGCGCAGCGGGCTCAGGCACGTTCTTGATTAAGATGTTTTTCAGCTTCGGTGCACCAGCCGGTGAAGTCGGGTTGGCGGTGAGCAGTACCACTTCATGCAGCACCACTTTACGGATCTGATACGGGCCGCTGCCAGCAGAATTGGTGCCCAGCCACGCGTGGCCGAAGTCGCCGTTTTTCGCGTTGGCTTGTGCGGTTTTCTCATCAACAATCGATGAAACCGGGGCAGACAGCAGGCTCAGCACATAGGCCGGGCTGACGTTGGCGCTCCAGCTGATCTGCACATGGTTGTCATCGACCTTCTTCAGGAAGGTATCGACATTGTCTTTATTCCAGCCCAGCTGAGTCAGGATAAAGGAAGGGTCGAGGTTCAGTTTCACCACACGGCCCAGCGAGAAGATGACATCTTCCGGACGCAGCGGATTACCGCTGGCGAATTGCGCGCCTTTGCGCAGTTCAAAAGTCAGGCTGCGATTATCACTGCCTGAGGTCCATGAAGTGGCCAACGTGGGTTTCAAATCAGTAGGATTGGTCGGGTCAGACTGGACCAATCGTTGATAGATGTTAGTGAACGCTTGCACTGTGGTCAGTTCAAAGCCCTGTGCGGGGTCGAAGCTATCAGCATCATCAGTCGACTGCGCAATCACCAGCGTATCCTTCGGTGTTGCGGCCTGAGCAGAGAAGGCGGCTACCAGCGATAACGCCAGCAGTGAGGGAATAATTTTTTTCATGTTGTTTCCTTGCCTTAAAAAAGTAACGCGAGTTTACGAGAGCGGCGTAATGAAGAATAGTCAATTTATGGCTATGCATATGCTTTAAGGTTCTAAGTGCGATAGTTCAGTTATATACCCTTCATACTTCAAGTTTCAGGAGCGTTGGCTACGTGCATTCACCTCAGTCACTTACTTCAGTAAGCTCCCGAGGATTCATGCACTTGCCGCCTTCCAGAACCAAGAGTAGGCCCCATGAGGGGACTCGAATTATTTTGGGTATACCCTTCATACATACTTCAAGCTGCAGGAGCGTTGGCTACGTGCATTCACCACAGTCACTTACTTCAGTAAGCTCTCGAGGATTCATGCACTTGCCGCCTTCCTGCACCAAGAGTAGGCCCCATGAGGGGACTCGAATTATTTTGGGTACAAGCTTGTTAAACAGGGGGGGATTGATGCCGCAGGATGAGGTAGGCGCGCGCGTGTTTTTCCCGCTTCTATCAACCAAATCGCAACGAAAATTAAATGAATAACGCAACGGGAATAATTAACTTTACTTCGCTTCCTTCGGGAATATAATAGCGCCAACTTCAAACAGGAGAATTCAGTTGGACAGTCACCCTTTAAGATGGCAATACAAGGCAAGCTGACGCGCGAATTCTTTTGTCGCTGCTTGCCAACACGGCGGGCAGCAATCCTCACCTCTCTCTGATGATTGTTCCCTTTAAAACTGGTTGTAACGGGCTGAAACCCGTGGGGATTTCATCATGCACATGATTTTAAACGCACTTTTCCCTCCGCCTCGATGCGCGCGCTGATCTTCAGCGTGCAGATTTAGCCGTTACTGGCGCATGCCCTGTTACGTCCATAGAAAATTTTGGGCGGTCTGAGGGCTGCATTCAGTAGCGGAATCGACATCGTAATATTCATTTCTCGTTTATTTAAACGAGCGATTTTCTTCGCCCTTATTTCCGGGAGGTAATATGGAAATTCCCGACAGGTTATTTTTAATCATCTAACGCTAAGCCGTTAATTTAATTTATCCCACATTATGCGCTCAACGCGCAGGGACTTTTATTGCCGTAAAAAAAAGAGGAATGTCATTATGACTGACATGAAACTCAACCAGGACAAAAAAACCTGGAACAACAGCGTGCGCCAGCCACGCCAAAAAACACCGCGCTATCTGATTGAAGACGAAGCGGGTTTCACCGCTGATGAAACACTGGTGCGCCTGCGTAGTGATGCATTGGGGTTGAGTGAACGTGAAGCCGAAGCGCGTCTGGAAGTCTACGGCCGTAATCAGGTGGAACATGATAAAGCGCCACCGGCGCTGATTCAGCTGTTTCAGGCGTTTAACAACCCATTTATCTACGTATTAATGGCGCTGGCCGCAGTCAGCTTTTTCACCGATTACTGGATGCCGATGCGCAAAGGCGAGGAGACCGATCTGACCGGTGTCATCATCATTGTGACGATGGTAACGCTCAGCGGTTTGCTGCGCTTCTGGCAAGAATTCCGTACTAACAAAGCCGCACAGGCGTTGAAATCCATGGTGCGCACCACTGCCACCGTGCTGCGCCGTGAATCCGCGCAGCATCCGCCGGTCAAACAGGAAGTGGATATCGCCACGCTGGTGCCGGGTGACATTATCTATCTCTCTGCGGGCGATCTGGTGCCTGCTGATGTTCGTCTGCTGGATTCGCGTGACCTGTTTATCAGCCAGGCGATTTTGACCGGTGAATCCCTGCCGGTTGAGAAATATGACGTCACTGGTCATGTCACCAGCAAAGGAGCCGGGGCGAGTGAGCAGGGCGCTTCACTGCTGGAGCTGGGCAGCGTCTGTCTGATGGGCACCAATGTCTCCAGCGGCAGTGCCAAAGCAGTGGTGGTGGCTACCGGTAGCGAAACTTACTTTGGCAGCCTGGCGAAATCAATCGTCGGTAACCGCACGCAAACGGCATTTGATCGTGGGGTCAATAGCGTGAGCTGGCTGCTGATCCGCTTCATGCTGGTGATGGTGCCGGTGGTGCTGCTGATTAACGGTTTAACCAAAGGCGACTGGCTGGATGCGTCGCTGTTTGCTCTGGCCGTTGCGGTTGGCCTGACACCGGAAATGCTGCCGATGATCGTCAGCTCCAACCTGGCCAAGGGCGCGATCGCTATGTCACGCCGTAAAGTGATTGTGAAACGGCTGAACGCGATTCAAAACCTCGGGGCGATGGACATCCTGTGTACCGATAAAACCGGGACGCTGACGCAGGACAACATCATCCTTGAACATCATCTGGATTGCGCTGGAGTGGAAAACTCCCGCGTGCTGATGCTGAGCTGGCTCAATAGCCACTATCAGAGCGGCACGCCAAACCTGATGGATCGCGCCATTCTGCGTTATGGCAAAGATCGTATCAGTGCCGATATGGGTGACTATTACGCCAAAGTGGATGAGCTGCCGTTTGATTTTGTGCGTCGTCGCGTTTCAGTGGTGGTGCGCGATCGTCGCCTCAACCAACAGATGCTGATTTGCAAAGGTGCAGTGGAAGAGATGCTGAGCATCGCCACCGCCGAGCGTGAAGGGAAGCTGGTGCAGCCGCTCGACGAAAAACGTCGTGCAGAGCTGCTGGCGTTGGCACATCAATACAACGAACAGGGCTTCCGCGTATTGCTGGTCGCCAGCCGTGTGTTGGAGGAGTCAGGCTTGCAGCAGGCGCTGAACGTGGCGGATGAGCAAGGGTTAACCGTGGAAGGGCTGCTGACCTTCCTCGATCCACCGAAAGAGAGCGCCGCCAAAGCGATTACCGCACTGCGCGAAAACGGCGTCAGCGTCAAAGTGTTGACCGGCGATAATCCGGTGGTCACCGCGCGCATCTGCCAGCAGGTGGGGATAGATATCGGAGATATCGTCACTGGCGACCAGATTGCCATGATGAGCGATGAGCAGCTGGCTAACGCCGCCGCGCAGAGTGCAGTGTTTGCCAAACTGACACCGTTGCAGAAATCACGCATTTTACGCGCGCTGCAACAACAAGGGCATACCGTTGGCTTCCTCGGCGACGGCATTAATGATGCACCCGCGCTGCGTGATGCCGATGTGGGCATTTCAGTCGACAGCGCCGCAGACATCGCCAAAGAATCTTCTGACATCATCCTGTTGGAAAAGGATCTGATGGTGCTGGAAGAGGGGGTGATGAAAGGACGCGAGACCTTCGGCAATATCATCAAATATTTGAACATGACCGCCAGCTCTAACTTCGGCAACGTGTTCTCCGTGCTGGTGGCGAGCGCCTTTATTCCGTTCCTGCCGATGCTGGCGATTCATCTGTTGATCCAGAACCTGATGTACGATCTGTCTCAGCTGGCATTGCCTTGGGACAAAATGGATCGCGAGTTCCTGCGCAAACCGCGTAAATGGGACGCGCGTAATATCAAACGCTTTATGCTGTGGATTGGGCCAACATCGTCAATCTTTGATATCACCACTTTTGCCGTAATGTGGTACGTGTTTGCCGCTAACACACCTGAAATGCAGTCTCTGTTCCAGTCAGGTTGGTTTGTGGAAGGGTTGCTGTCACAGACGCTGGTGGTGCATATGCTGCGCACGCAGAAAATACCGTTCATTCAGAGCCGGGCTGCATTGCCGGTGCTGCTCGCCACCGCGTGCGTGATGATTGCCGGTATTCTGCTGCCATTCTCTCCGCTGGGCAGCATGGTGGGACTGGTGCCGCTGCCATGGTCATATTTCCCATGGCTGGTGGCGACATTACTCGGTTACTGCGTAGTCGCACAGGGTATGAAAACGCTGTACATCAAACGCTTCGGCCAGTGGTTCTAAACCCATGGAGGCACTATGCGGAAACGGAATCTCGATAAGGTGGTGTGCCACCTGCTGATAATGATGGTGGTGATCATTGTGCTAACGTTGGTGTTACGTTAGTGAAACCAAGGGCAGGTTATCCTGCCCTTTTTGCCTTTTAACTGCGGGAAGGGAAAAATGAGCCAAGCAAAACGCGCGTTGATTATTGGTGCTTCAAAGGGGATTGGGTTGGCGGTGGTACAACAACTGCTCGCCGATGGCTGGGAGGTAACCGCCACTTATCGCAGCACCGCCGTGTCTTATCAGCATGAGAAGCTACGCTGGATGCCACTGGATATCACCATCGCCACTCAGCGTGAGCACTTACTTCAGCAACTTAAAGGCCAGCACTTTGATCGTGCTCTGATCAATGCTGGCATTCTCGGTCCGGACTCGATGGAGCTGATCGCCACCAGTGATGACGAGTTAATGCAGCTGTTTATGACCAACTCGGTGGCCCCCATCCGCATGGCTGAAGGTCTGTTGCCACTACTGCAGGAAAAGCAGGGCGTGCTCGGCATCACCACATCACGCCTCGGTAGCCTGACCGAAAATCCCGAGGCGCTTCGCCCTTATTACTCGGCCAGTAAGGTTGCGCTCAACATGCTGAGCCGCGCCTTGGTTCAGCAGATGGCCTCGCGTGGCACCACCTTGCTGTCACTGCATCCGGGCTGGGTGAAAACCGATATGGGTGGCGACGATGCGGATATCACCGCCGTTGAAAGTGCGAAGGGGTTAGTGGCACAGATGGATGGTTTTGCCGGGCAGGGCGGACATCACTATGTCGATTACAGCGGCAGAGTATTGGCCTGGTGATAATGACGGCCTGCTGGTGGTTGCCAGCAGGTTATTTACTCTTCGTCTGGCGAGTAATATTGCACGCCAATTTCAATGCGCTCTCGACCGCTGGCCACGCGATGACGGTTGCTGTCGCGCAGTGAATAGATGCAGCCGCAATACTCCTGCTGATAGAAACGCTCGCGCTTGCTGATCTCGATCATGCGCGAGGATCCACCGCCTTTACGCCAGTTAAATTCCCAATACAGCATATCGGGATAGTGCGCGGCTGCACGGACGCCGCAGTCATTGATCTGCTTCATATCCTTCCAGCGTGAAATGCCCAGCGAACTGGTGATCACTGGAAAGCCATTTTCATGCGCGTACAGTGCGGTTCGTTCAAAACGCATATCAAAACACATGGTGCAACGCACACCGCGCTCCGGCTCCCATTCCATACCACGTGCACGTTCAAACCAGTTGTCTTTATCGTAATCGGCATCAACGAAAGGCACGCCAAACTGCTCAGCAAAGCGGATATTCTCCTCTTTACGCAGCTCGTACTCTTTCAATGGGTGAATGTTTGGGTTGTAGAAGAAGATGGTGTAATCGATACCGGAAGCCAGCATCGCTTCCATCACTTCCCCCGAGCAAGGCGCGCAGCAGGAGTGCAACAGCACTTTGTTGTGACCGTTGGGTAAGGGCAGGGGCTGGCGTTTGAAGGTGTCAGACATAAGAGAATCTGGTTAATGGAGTGTTGGGCTGAGTGTAAAGCCATTTAAACATAGACGCAAAAACCGCTCAGTCTTCGTGTTTTAAGATTACCCATTTTTTGAAACCGAATTGACGTTGTACACCTGCGGGGTCGCCGATGAAGGGCAGCGTGACTTGTGCTGCATCTCTGACTTGCAACGACCAGAGCTTCTCATCCATGAAGTGGAATCGAATGTGGTCATCACACAGGGACAAGTTACTGAACTGTCCAGAATGGTAGGCCAATTCAATGTGGATCACTTCCAATACACCCAGCTCAAGCTGACATAGCACAATGGTGAGCGATTCTTCGAACAGAATGCCATCGGTGATGAACAGCAGGTAACGCTCAGCACTGATCTCAACGGCCGCTTCCAGTATCGATCCTGGCACGATGATACCGGTGTGGCGGTTGTCCAACAGGACTTCAGACTGTGCTTGCGCCGTTTGTGTAGAGAGTTGCTGTTCAATGAGTGTAAGCGTGTGACACTGCTTCATAGGCGGTTCTTGTCATGAGTAGTTTGCGTTTTGCAAAAACAAAAAAGGCCGCAATCGCGGCCTTTCGCTATTCAGTCAGAAGAAATTACTCGGTCACTTTCTTCTTCAAATCGCTGGCACCTTCTTTGGTAGCATTCCAGCCTTTGGTTGCACCTTCTTTGGTCGCATCAACGCCTTTCTCGGTGCCTTCTTTGGTTTTGTTCCAACCTTTTTGAGCGCCTTCGCTGATTTTGCTGGTGGTGCTGTTGCTCTTACCTTCAGCAGCATGCTGCGCTTTCAGCTTCTGCTCTTCGCCTTGATGCTGCGCTTTGTGCAGTTTTTCTTTGGCGGTGTTTGCGCCCGCTTGTGCGTTCGCTACGGTTTCGTCAGTGGCATGTGTAGTCGCGGCAAAAGCCGAAGAAGCCAGCAGCAGGGCCGATACAGCAATAATTGTCTTTTTCATGAATATTCCCTCATCAATCGCTCTGTGAGTTATGAGCGTAGCTAACAATGGCACGCTCAGCCAGAATTGGCTCCAGGAATAACCTTAATTGAATCATTAGGTTTGGATGGTGCGAAAAATGTGCAGTGGCAGCAAGCCGATTGCAGATTCATCAAAGGGTAGTGTTGAGCGCGATGTGAGTTATGCAGTCATCATTACTCTTCATCACGCTCTTTAGCCGCACGCTGGCGCTCATAATACTCATCTTCAGCAGATATGATTTCGTCCAGCAGAGAATCCATATCCACATCGTGAACCTCTTCCACAAAGCGCCCGGTTAATGGCGTTTCTGGCGTTAACTTTCCGTCTTCATATAACTGCCAGATTTCCTTAGCAAAACGCGTTGCCAGGATTTGTGGGGCAAACTGGCCGTAATAGGCGGTGATGTTATTGACATCGCGCGCGAACATCGATTCAGCGTGGTTATTCGCCGCTGCATCCACCGCTTGCGGCAGGTCAATGATCACCGGACCTTGAGCATCCTGCAGTACATTAAATTCCGACAGATCGCCATGCACGATCCCGGCACATAACATGCGCACGATATTGCGAATCATGGTGTCAAAGTCAGCCAGCGCTTCCTGTTCCGACAGCATGATATCGCTCAGACGAGGCGCAACGGCACCATCCGCATCGGTAACCAGTTCCATCAACAACACGCCGTCCAGACACATATAAGGCTCTGGCACGCGCACGCCGGCTTTAGCGAGGCGAAACAGTGCATCCACCTCAGCAGTATGCCAGACGTCCTCTTGCTGCTTGCGTCCAAATTTGGAGCCTTTCTGCATAGCACGGGCGCTACGGGAGTTGCGCACTTTACGCCCTTCCTGATATTGCACGGCTTGCTTGAAGCTACGTTGTGAGGCCTCTTTGTACACTTTGGCACACTGAACTTTGTCACCGCACAGCACGGTGTAAACGTCAGCTTCTTTGCCGCTTTTCAGCCGCTGAAGCACGTTATCAATCAGGCCATCATCGACCAGAGGTTGGATTCGGTTTGGAATTTTCATGCGGCTTTATACCTTATTTAAGAGGCTTTCCGCATCAAGAACATGGTGAGTTGCATGGAAAAACCTAACGAGCATCGATAGTTGTAGATGCTTGTAACATCATCCCACAAAACCATTGGCACAAAAAAGCCCGTGGGGCTTTCAACTTAAGTGCTTATAGGACTTTATTGGATGATTCTGGAGTTAAGATGGAGCCTTAAAGGCTTGCACAACATGGTCTGTGCGGGCTTTGCTGTGACTGCCTTGTCCCATTGAGAGTGAATAGATTTCACATCTCACGGCACCCCGTTTTTGACTCACAGTTTAAGGACCCAAAGTTTCAAGATTTGGAACAGGATAAAAGCCATCCTCCAAAAAAACTTCAGAAGAAGTCATGTTAAAGGAGAATGATGGGGTAGATATTTTATTTTTTATTGATTAGTTGAAATTCATTTCTTCTATTTCCTGTGGCAATACAGCTGCCATCGGTCATTCTGATATAGTAATAAACTGGATTTGGGAAGTGATCTAACATCCAAGGAAGCTCGTCGTTATATTTTATATCTGAGGTGGAAATGATCCAGACAGGCTCTCCATGCAAAACGGTTTCCTCTGCTTCATGATAATTCTCATCCCAGGCATTTTCGCTTTTAACAGCATATTCTTTCGCTATCTGTAATGCCTTTTCTTTAGAGATCATCGTTGTACTCCGTACCACGCTCTGTACATTATTTGTTTAATGCAGTTTTCTTCCGTGTGTCTATCGTGTACCTATTATTTTTTCTCATTAGGAAATGTACTCCTGAAAGCGTCACTTCTGTGAGCAAATCTGACGTACAGTCATCAGGAATTCATGAACAGTGGTTTCCCATAGTTCAGGCGCAAAATCAAACTCGTATCGTTTCTTGAACTCTTCCTCTACACCATCAGCATAGGTGGAGATGAAATCATCAACTTCTTCAACCAGATCTTTCAGCATCCAATCTGGCGCTGATTTTTTGAATATTTGAACGGTCCCTTCGATTGTGTCTTCTCCATCATTGATGATGTCGGCGTCCTGGTTGAAATAACCGAAAATCAGTTGGTCTAGAAAGTGGAAGTTTTGCATTTGTACCTTAAGCCTGCCAAATCTCATTAGATTCGAGCTTAGCATCCCGGAAGATTACAGGCACAAAAAAGCCCGCAGGGCTTTCACCGTGCGGGCTCTTAGGACTTCATCGGATGACTCTGGTGTCACCGATGGAGAATTTTGGTGGAGCTGGCGGGAGTTGAACCCGCGTCCGAAATTACTACACCGTCGGCACTACATGCTTAGTCAATCTTTACATTCGCCGGCCAGCTGCGGACAGACACGCCACTGACAAACTAGCCTGATTAGATTTAATGCTTCAACCCCAGGCAGGGCATCCACACGATCTCTTTTGGGTTTGACCTCTCTTGATCCCCGTCTTAAGAGCGGAAGCTAGGGAGAGAGGGCTTCAAAGCAGGGTATTAAGCTGCTAAAGCGTAGTTTTCGTCGTTTGCGACTATTTTTTTGCGGCTTTTTACGAGGCAAACCGCCCCTCGGCATGCTCCTAAGGCTTCACAATCCCGTCGAGTCCAGAATCAGCCCCAGAACTTCTCATACTACAGAAAGATGACGTCTGAATCCAGTGCTTAACGCTTTGAATTCTTCATAATACGTGCTTTATCCATCTTCCATTCACGTTCTTTCACGTCGTCACGCTTGTCGTGTTCTTTCTTACCGCGTGCCACACCAATTTTCAGTTTGGCCCAGGCGTTTTTCCAGTACATCGACAACGCAACCACGGTAAAACCTTCGCGATTCACTCGGCCATAGAGCGAGTCTAGTTCGCGCTGTTTTAACAGCAGTTTACGGTTACGGGTCGGGTCGCACACCACGTGTGTGGAGGCTACGGCCAGCGGTTGGAAAGTGGAACCAAACAGATAGGCTTCGCCATCGCGCAGCAAAATATAGCTGTCGCTGATGTTGGCTTTACCGGCGCGGAGTGATTTGACTTCCCATCCTTGCAACGACAGACCTGCTTCGAACTCTTCTTCAATGAAGTATTCGTGGCGAGCGCGTTTGTTGAGGGCAATAGTGGCTGAACCGGGTTTGTGAGCTTTTTTCTTTGTCATAGTGCGGCGTAGTCTACATCACTCAGTCTGTGGGCGCATCCCCCTGTCCTGGGGGCGGTAAAAAACAGTTCATTTTAGCACAGCTAGCAAACCCGTGAATTTTGTTTGGTAACCGAAAATGGTATTATTCAACGGTTTTGTGATGAACAGGAACCATTATGGCCCAGATTAGCCGTTCGGCGTTGGTCCCCTATAGCGCTGAGCAGATGTACCGTCTTGTTAATGACGTGGATGCTTATCCCGAATTTCTGCCAGGCTGCACGGGTAGCCGAGTGTTAGATAACAGCGGAAATCAGATGACGGCGGCGGTGGATGTCTCGAAAGCAGGCATCAGTAAAACCTTTACCACGCGCAATACATTGATCAGTAATCAAAGCATTTTGATGCAACTGGTTGACGGTCCTTTTCGTAAGCTGACCGGTGGATGGCACTTCACCTCTTTAGGTGATGATGCCTGTAAAGTCGAGTTAAGCCTCGATTTCGAATTCACCAACATGCTGGTAGAAATGGCGTTTGGTCGCATCTTTAAAGAGTTGGCCAACAGTATGGTGCAGGCGTTCTCACAGCGCGCCAAAGAGGTTTACCGTGGCTGATATCAGCGTTGAAGTGGTGTATGCGCTGCCCGAAAAGCAGTACTCGCGCACTGTCACGCTCGATGAAGGCGCGACGGTAGAGCAGGCGATTAAAGCATCGGGACTCTTAACGCTGCGCAAAGACATTGACCTGAAAAGTAACAAAGTCGGCATCTTCAGCCGCCCGGTCAAATTGGGTGATGCCGTTCAGGATGGCGATCGTGTAGAGATTTATCGCCCGCTGATTGCCGATCCGAAAGAGATGCGCCGTCAACGCGCGGAACGTTCAGCTACCAATAAGTAACCCAATCTCAGACACAAAAAAAGGCGCTCAGGCGCCTTTTTTTGTTGTCATTCACTTAGCCTTCCGACCCAGTGAGCTTCGGTTTGTTGTCGATATTGGTCAACGTACCGTTGCTGTCGAAGGTCAGCGTCAGCGTTTGCTGTTTTACACCTTCATGACCTGGTTCCTGGCGGAACACGTAATACCAAACGTTGCTGCCAAACGGGTCGTGCATCATCGGCGTGCCGAGCGTGTAGGCAACCTGTTGCTGCGTCATGCCGGTGTGAATCTTCGACACATCGTTGGCGACCAGGTAGTTACCTTGGTTGATGTCCGGGCGATACACTACGCGCTCAAGGGTGGAACATCCGGCGGTCATCATCAACATTACCACTGCCGCGGCAGTCAGCGTTTTACAGCGCATCTATACATTCCTTTTCTGGGGCCAAACGCCTTTCATCAGGCAGTTTTGTTGCCATCGAAATCTGAACTCTGCATACGGCAGGCTTTATTATGGCGATATATACCCTTCATACTTCAAGTTGCAGGTGCGTTGACTAAGTGCATTCACCTCAGTCACTTACTTCAGTAAGCTCCTGAGGATTCTTGCACTTGTCGCCTTCCTGAAACTCGAATTATTTTGTGTATTACTGCCGATGATAATAAACCTTTGTCCTATTGGAAACCTCTACAGAGCAAGCATATGACCATTGGGCCAGAAAAAAGTGCGGTATCAGGCTGCTAAAAGTTCTTTGGCGTTGGCCAGGGTGTTACGCGTGACTTCGCTGCCGCCCAGCAAACGTGCCAGTTCTTGCAGGCGAGCACGTTTATCCAGCGGCTGCATATGGGTTTCTGTCATGGCGCCATCCGTCTCTTTACTGACGAAGAAGTGTTGATGTCCGCAACCGGCTACCTGTGGCAAGTGGGTGACGCACATCACCTGGGTTGACTCACCTAACTGACGCAACATTTGTCCCACCACCGCAGCCGTTGGTCCACTGATACCGACATCGACTTCATCAAAGATCATCGCCGGGGTTTCCATTTTCTGCGCGGTGATCACCTGTATCGCCAAGGCGATACGTGACAGTTCACCGCCGGATGCCACTTTGCCCAGTGGTTGCAGCGGCTGGCCAGGGTTGGTGGTCACGCGGAATTCAATACGGGTTGCGCCGTCCGCCGTCAGTTGATCGGCATTGAATTCCAGCTCAATGGCAAACTGACCGTGCGGCATGGAGAGGGTGCGCATGCTTTGGGTGATCAGTTGGCTCAACTCCTGTGCTGATTGTTCACGCAGCTGATGCAGTTTTTCAGCACAGGCCAGTGCCGCCTGATGGTGGGCAACGACTTCAGTTTGCAACGTTTCCTGATCGCTCTCTTGCTGCGACAGCTGTTCGGCTTCATCCAACAACTGCTGATACAGCACCGGCAAGGTTTCCGGGGAAACGTGATGCTTACGGGACAAGGCGATCTGGCGTGACAAGCGCTGCTCCAGCTCATGCAAGCGGTTAGGATCGAGATCCAGTCGCTCGCAGTAATGGCGCAATTCATCGCTGGCTTCACTCAACTGAATCGCGGCTTCTTCCAGCAGATTGAACACGCCACTCACTTTGTCATCCAGCGTCACTAATTCACCCAGCATATTACGGGCGCTATACAACAAACTTTGCAGGTTCGTATCGTCACTGTCGGCAAGAATCTGCAGGGCCTGTTGGCTGGTTGAGAGCAGTTGGCCGCTATTAGCCAGGCGCTTGTACTCTTCATCGATCTGTTCAAACTCACCAGGCTGCGGGGCAAATTCATTGAGTTCTTTTAGCTGATATTGCAGCAGTTCACGACGCGCCTCACGCTCTTGCGAGAGTTGCTGATGCTGCGCCAGCGCGCGGCAGCTTTGATGCCAGCGCTGGTAGTGCTGGCGCATGTCGGTGAGCAGGCCATCATGGGCTGCATAGGCGTCCAGCAGGTGTTTTTGGTGATCGGATTTAAGCAGGAGCTGATGCGCATGCTGACCGTGAATCTGGATTAGCAGTTGGCCCAGTTCGCGTAGCTGTGAGAGCGGTACGGAAGTGCCGTTGATAAAGCCACGGGAACGGCCATCGGCGCTGATCACGCGGCGCAACAGGCACTCGTTGCCTTCATCAAGTTGATTCTCGATCAACCAGCGCTGGGCTGACGGCGATGCTTTCAGTTGGAAGCGCGCACAGATATCTGCTCGACTGGCACCCTGACGCACCATATCTGCTTCAGAACGGCCGCCCAGGCACAGGCCCAACGCATCAATTGCGATGGATTTACCTGCGCCGGTTTCCCCTGTGATTGCTGTCATACCACGATGAAAGTCAATCTCCAGTTCACGAACGATAGCAAAGTTACTGATGGTCAGTTGTGCCAGCATAGAATCACCTGTATGTAAAAACAGATATGGTTTTTCATACAGTATAAACTGGTTTTTTATACAGTAAAGTAGCTGGCGGTGATTTTCAGAACAATTTTTTAGACCAGCCTAATTTTGAGCTTAAGGTATTAAAATAATTGTAATTTTTTGGATGGATAAGATTGAGGTGATGAGCGCTGCGACGGATCAACACATCCTCTCCTTCCTGAATTGGCAGCGCGATTTGGCTGTCGCAACTGATCTCCAGGTCGCTTCGCAGTGAGGAAAAACGCAGGCGAATGGTGCTGCTGCTGTTAATCACCAACGGGCGAGCGGAAAGCGTGTGTGGGAACATCGGCACCAGCGCAATCGCATCCAGTGACGGCGTCAGGATCGGGCCGCCAGCGGAAAGCGAGTAGGCGGTTGAGCCCGTCGGTGTGGAAATAATCAATCCATCGGAGCGCTGTGAAAACGCAAAGACTTCATCGATATAGACCTCGAATTCAATCATATGCGCCACTTTGCCCGGATGCAGCACCACTTCGTTGATAGCGCTGCCAATACGCGGTGAGCAGTCTTGCTTACACACTTGTGCTTCCAGCAGGAAACGGCTCTCCACGAAGTATTCGCCCTGCAGCACATCATCTAACTGTTGCTGAGCGTTGTCGGGGTCGAGATCGGTGAGAAAACCGAGATTGCCGCGGTTAATCCCAATCACTTTAATGTCATAACGTGCCAGCACGCGCGCGGCACCCAGCATGTTGCCGTCACCCCCGACCACGACCGCTAAATCGGCGCGTTGACCGATATCCGCCAGGCTGCCGGTTTCCACATCTTTCAAATTCAATTCGCGGGCAATCTGCTGCTCGACGATCACCTCATAGCCTTTTGCTGTCAGCCAGCGCCAGAGCATTTCATGGGTGGTTAACGCAGTGGGATGACGCGGATGACCCACAATCCCAATGCAGTTAAAGTGTTTGTTCATTTAGCAGGTGTTCCTCATAAGCCAAAACGGCCAGGCAATGTGATGGGTTCACTTGAAACCGTCAAACTGATCCCCATAATAAGCCAACCAGCGAGATGAATGTGCAAAACGCGGAGAAATTCATGAGTAGTAAAGAACAGAATACCCCTAACGAGCAAGTCTCAGACGAAATTCAACAGGATCAACAGCACGTGGACGCAGAGACGGCAACTGAGGTGGATCCGCGTGATGAGCGTATTGCGCAACTGGAAGCTGAATTAGCCCAGTCGCAGACCGGCGTGCGCGATGCGCAGCTGCGTGCTCAGGCGGAGATTGAAAATATCCGTCGCCGTGCCGAAATGGACGTGGAAAAGGCGCACAAGTTTGCGCTGGAAAAATTTGCCAATGAGCTGCTGCCGGTGATCGATAGCCTGGAGCGCGCGTTGGAAGTGACCGACAAAGAGAACACCGAGCTTGCCTCTATGATTGAAGGCATCGAGCTGACGCTGAAATCCCTGCTGGGTGCCGTACGTAAGTACGGTGTGGAAGTGGTCGGTGAAACCAATGTGCCATTCAACCCAGACGTGCATCAGGCGATGTCGATGATTGAATCTGAAGATATGGCGCCTAATCACGTGCTGATGGTGATGCAGCGTGGTTATACCCTCAATGGTCGCCTGCTGCGCCCGGCGATGGTGGCCGTGACCAAAGCAAAAGGTTAATTAGCCCGCTTTAAAGATCAACGGCCGCTGAATGCGGCCGTTTTTATTTGTCAGGGTAATACCGGCATCCAGTCGATAGGTGTTTGCCCAGACTGGCGCAGCAGCGCATTGGCCTGCGAGAAGTGCTGGCTGCCGAAAAATCCACGGTGGGCCGAGAGCGGTGAAGGGTGGGGCGCTTTCAAAACGTGATGGCGCTGAGTATCAATGATGCTGCCTTTCTTCTGCGCATGTGAACCCCACAGCAAGAAAATCACCCCTTCACGATGTTGATTAATGGCGCTGATCACGTTGTCGGTAAAGGTTTCCCAACCGAAACGCGCATGGGAATGCGCCTTGCTGGCTTCGACGGTGAGCACGGTGTTTAACAGCATCACGCCTTGTGTGGCCCAGCTTTCCAGAAAGCCATGCTTTGGGCGGATAAAACCGGGAATATCCTTCTCAAGCTCTTTGTACATATTCAATAGAGAAGGCGGGATGTTCACGCCCGGTAATACCGAGAAGGCCAAACCGTGGGCCTGATTGGGACCGTGATAGGGATCCTGGCCCAGAATCACCACTTTGATGTCACCCAACTCCGTCAAACGGAAGGCATTGAACACATCTTTCTGCGGCGGATAAACGGTGATACCGGCTGCGCGCTCATTCGCCACGGCTTTTAACGTGTCGATAAAGTAAGGTTTCTCTTTCTCTTCAGCCAGCACGCTGTGCCAGGTTAGCTTTTCAGCCATTTTCAACTCCCTGCAAAATTTTGCACCTAGCTTAACGTGTCGTAAGCGGTAGCAGAAGGGTAAAAATAATTTGAGAAAACGCAAAAAAAGTTATTGCGCATAATGGTTATAAATCAATTTGTTAGTTTTTTCGCTGACATTCGGGCTGGGCATAATTGATGCAGGTCAAAACGGCCTGTTTAGCGGGATGATATACCAGAGCATCTAATCACATGATGAACCGCGCTGTGCCTGTCAGCAGCGCATCAAAGCCCTGGAGGTCACTATGATTACTGGTATTCAAATTACTCAGGCCAACAACCCAAAACTTCTGAACTCATTCTGGTTGCTGGATGACGAGAAAGCCGAAGCGCGTTGCCTGTGTGCTAAAGGCGATTTCACTGAAGATCAGGTCGTTGCGATCAGCGATTTGGGCGAGATTGCTTACCGTGAGATCCCACTGGAGCAGAAGCCAGAAGTGCGTATTGAAGGGGGCCAGCATCTGAATGTGAATGTGCTGCGCCGTGAAACGCTTGAAGACGCCGTCAAGCACCCGGAGAAATATCCGCAGCTGACCATTCGTGTTTCAGGTTATGCAGTGCGCTTTAATGCGCTGACGCCGGAACAGCAGCGCGATGTGATTACCCGTACTTTCACTGAAAGTCTGTAATTGATCGGCTGACCAAAAGTCACACAATCATTCAGGCCGTGCCGATGTCAGTCGGTGCGGCCTTTTTGCATTTAATGATGTGCGCCAAGAGTGTCAGAAAGGTCATTGAGATGAAAAGCGTAGCGTGAAGGCTATTTCTTATCTTCAGACATAAAAAAACGCCTCAAAAGAGGCGCTTTAATTGTGCGAGTGCTGTTTTATTCCGCACTGCTCTCTGGCGTGCTGCTGCCGCTTGGCTTGCGGCGCTTCCCGACATTTTTAGTGTCGCGATGACGCTGTTTAACACGCGGTTTTTCCGCTTCTTTCTCTTTTTGTTCTTTTCGCTTCGCCAGCACCTTTTTCGACGGTTTACCCGTGACTTTGGCACTTGGTGCGCGTGATTCTGGGCGCAACTCTTCAATCACGCGAGCCTTAACGGGCTCATTGATATAACGCGTGATTTTGCCCAGCAGCAGATGGTCATGCGCTTCAACCAGCGAAATCGCCGTGCCTTTACGGCCAGCGCGTGCGGTGCGGCCAATGCGGTGCAGATAGACATCAGCGGTGCGCGGCAGGTCAAAGTTAATCACATGCGTCACATCATCAATGTCGATACCGCGCGCGGCAACGTCAGTGGCAATCATCACGTTTACGCGATTTTCATTGATGCGCTTGATCGCTTCGTTGCGGTTGACCTGCACCATCTCACCTTCCAGATAACTGGTGCGGATGCCGGCTTCGTGCAACCAGGTCACCACCTCATGCAGACGCTCACGCTTGCGTACAAAGACGATCACGCGCTTGGCTTCTGGCATTTTCAGCAGATGGATCAGCAACTTGGTTTTGTGCTCAAGATTGTCGGCGCGGTAATACCATTGCTGAATCTTTTTACGTTCGCTTTTGCTCGGATCGGCTTCAATCGACACCGGATCATTCAGCAGACGCTCGGCGAAATCTTTGATGTTGTCGCCTTCCAGCGTGGCAGAGAACAGCAACGTCTGCTTACGCCAGCGCGTTTCGGCCGCGATGGTTTCGATATCTTGCGCGAAGCCCATGTCGAGCATGCGATCGGCTTCGTCGAGAATCAGGGTTTCAACGGCACGGCAATCAAAGTTCTCTTCTTTGATGTACTGCAGCAAACGGCCGGTGGTGGCCACCACGATGTCCTGGTTTTCACTGAACACTTCTGCGTGGTTCATGTACGCCACGCCGCCGGTAATGGTGGCGATATCAAGATGGGTGTGTTTTGCCAGCTCACGTGCCTGGTCAGCCACTTGCATCGCCAGTTCACGGGTAGGCGTAACAATCAGGATACGCGGTGGGCCCGATTTTTTACGTGGGAAATCGAGCAGGTGCTGTAATGCAGGCAGCAGAAAGGCTGCCGTTTTCCCCGTCCCGGTTGGAGCCGAACCCAGAACGTCACGGCCTTCCAGCGCGGCAGGAATGGTCTCAGCCTGAATAACAGTGGGGCGCGTGTAGCCTTTTTCCTGCAAAGCTTGCAGCAGGCTTTCGTCAAGTTCGAGTTCGGAGAATGTGGTTACGGTCATGGTCTACCTCAGTTTGGGGCGCTGATTATAGACAGATCAAACATAATCTTCATCTGTTTGTGCATTTCAGGTGCAGGTGAATTCCCCGCGTGACCACGTTACACTCCCCGCAGTAAACAATTCAATGGTAGTGAAGAATGTCTCAGGACCAGCCGCAGACGCGGGCGATGTTAAGAAAAGATGGTTTCACCTTTAAGCAATTTTTCGTGGCACATGACCGCTGTGCGATGAAAGTCGGTACGGATGGCGTGTTACTTGGCGCCTGGGCTCCCGTGGCGGGGACGCGTCGCATCCTCGATATTGGCTGTGGCAGCGGGTTGATTGCCTTGATGCTGGCACAGCGTACCCCCGATCAGGTCACCCTTGATGCGGTTGAGCTGGAGGAGAGTGCCGCAAGTCAGGCTCACGAGAATGTGCAGGCTTCACCCTGGGCCGATCGTATCACCATCCATCATCAGGATATTGTGAGCTGGAGTGAGCAAAGCGAGAAACGCTACTCTCTGATTGTCAGTAACCCTCCGTTTTTTGCACCGGGCAGCACCACCGGCAGTGTCGAGCGGGATAACGCGCGCAGCACCGCCACGCTCGACCATCCCACGTTGTTACGCTGCGCCGCACAATTAATAGAAGAAGAGGGGATTTTTTGTGTGGTGCTGCCTGAAGAGGCGGGAGAACAGCTGATTTCCCTCGCACTGGCAGAAGGCTGGCATCTGCGTTACCGCTATGATGTCGCGGCTTATGCCCAACGCCCACCAAATCGTCTGGTATTGGGCTTTTCCCCGACCGCGGGCGAAACGTTGCTGGAACGTCTCGCCATTCGCGATGAAGATAAGAGTTATTCGGCTGACTGGCTCAGCCTGGTTTCTGATTTTTATCTGTTCAGATAATTATCTGGCTGGAGTTGCGTGGGTAGGGCTTCAGAAAGCTGATCGAGATAGTCTGGCGTGTAATGCAGACCTCGGCTCTCTTTGCGCTGCAGCGCACAGCGCACCATCAACTCCGCCACCTGAACTAAATTGCGCAGTTCCAACAGATTGTTAGAGAGACGGAAGTGCGCATAGTATTCATCAATTTCCTGCTGTAACAACGTAATGCGACGCAGGGCGCGCTCCAGTCTTTTGGTGGTACGCACAATGCCCATGTAGTCCCACATAAACAGGCGTAGCTCATGCCAGTTATGCTGAATCACCACGCGCTCGTCGGCGTCATCCACGCGGCTTTCATCCCATGCGGGTAACTGCTCAACAGCGGTAACCGCTGGCAGGCGACGAATCATATCTTCCGCCGCCGACCAGCCATAAACCAGACACTCCAGCAGTGAGTTGGATGCCATGCGATTGGCGCCATGCAGTCCGGTATAGCTCACTTCTCCGATGGCATACAGCCCATCAACGTCGGTACGGCCGTGCTGATCCACCATCACGCCACCGCAGGTGTAATGTGCAGCGGGGACGATCGGAATGGGCTCTTTAGTGAGATCCAAACCGAAGGTCAGCAATTTTTCATAGATCATCGGGAAGTGGGCGCGCACAAAACTTTCCGGCTGATGGCTGATATCGAGATACATGCAATCCACGCCCAGGCGCTTCATTTCGTGATCGATGGCGCGCGCCACGATATCGCGCGGTGCTAACTCAGCACGCTCATCAAAGTCAGGCATAAAGCGCGAACCGTCCGGACGCAGTAGCCACGCACCTTCACCGCGCAGGGCTTCGGTCAGCAAAAAGTTCTGCGCCTGAGGGTGGAATAAACAGGTAGGATGGAACTGGTTGAACTCCAGATTGGCCACGCGACAGCCCGCACGCCACGCCATGGCAATACCATCACCGGAGGCGACATCCGGGTTAGTGGTGTATTGATACACTTTTGCCGCGCCGCCAGTCGCCAGCACTACGGCTCGTGCACGGCAGGTTTCAACCTGTTCGCGATTGCGATTCCAGAACCATGCCCCCACCACTCGACGTTTGCCCGGCAGTCCGACTTTATCTGAAAGAATTAAATCCACTGCGTTGGTACGTTCAATGATGCGTATATTGGGATGGCTTAACGCCTGGCTGACCAGTGTCGTTTCCACTGCGCGACCTGTGGCATCGGCACTGTGCAGAATACGGCGATGGCTGTGGCCGCCTTCACGCGTCAGATGATAACGCGCCTCACCGTCGGGTTGCGGCTCCATATCGAACGCCACGCCATTATCAATTAACCACTGCACGCAATGGCGCGCGTTGCTGGCGATAAAGCTGACGGTTTCACGGTCGCATAACCCGGCGCCAGCGATCAGAGTATCTTCAACGTGGGATTCAATGCTGTCGGTTTCATCAAACACCGCCGCGATCCCGCCCTGTGCATACAGTGTTGAGCCTTCGTTAACCTGCGCTTTGCTCAGCACGGTTACCTGGTAATAGGGGGCAAGACGCAGCGCCAGCGACAAACCGGCGGCACCGCTGCCCACAATCAACACATCACATTGGTAATCAGGTATCGAAGTCATGGTGTTTAATTTACTAAACAAAAGGTGACCCGAGCATATGCCTGGATGGCGGTCGTGTGAAGTATTTTGAACAAATTACGCGGAAAAAATCTTCAGGCAGTGGAGATAACAACGCGATTTCAGTGAGTTATGTCTTAAAATGAGCACCTCGTGTTTTTTATATCAAACACTATGAAAATTCAGGTAATAAAGATGAAAATTAGGGCGTCATAGGGTACTCTGCCAGCGATTATCGGTGCCGCAAAAGACACCACCAGCGTAGTCAGTCGCTACACTGAAAGACAATCAACAACAAATGATGTCGTGGTTCCGATACGGAAATTATCTGGTCGTAGTGAACTTCAGGCCAACATATGACTCAAAGCGCATGCTTGCTCAGAACAATGAGATGTGCTGGCAGTTCACTTACGAATAAAAAAGATTTGGGGAGACATTACCTCGGATGAGCGAGCAGTTAACGGATCAGGTTCTCGTTGAGCGGGTTCAGAAGGGAGATCAAAAGTCATTTAACATACTGGTTATTCGATACCAGCATAAAGTGGCGAGCCTGGTTTCACGCTATGTTCCTTCAGGCGATGTGCCTGATGTGGTTCAGGAATCCTTTATCAAAGCGTATCGCGCACTGGAATCATTCCGTGGCGATAGCGCCTTTTATACATGGCTGTACCGCATCGCGGTGAATACCGCAAAAAATTACCTGGTGGCTCAGGGGCGTCGTCCACCCTCTAGTGATGTGGATGCGATTGATGCAGAAAATTTCGAAAGTGCGGGTGCACTAAAAGAAATTTCGAACCCTGAGAACTTAATGTTGTCAGAGGAACTGAAACAAATTGTTTTTCGGACCATTGAGGCGCTTCCCGAAGATCTGCGTATGGCCATTACCCTGCGGGAATTGGATGGCTTAAGTTACGAAGAGATTGCCGCCATCATGGATTGCCCGGTTGGTACCGTACGTTCGCGTATCTTCCGCGCCCGAGAGGCCATTGATAATAAAGTTCAACCGCTTATCCAACGTCAGTGATAACGGCTACTGGAAGGGTACCAAAGCATGCAGAAAGAAAAACTTTCCGCTTTAATGGATGGTGAAACTTTAGATAACGAGCTGTTGGCGTCGTTATCGAAGGATGCAGATCTTCAAAAAAGTTGGGAGAGCTACCATCTAATCCGCGACACCATGCGAGGTGACGTTGGTGAAGTGCTGCATTTTGATATCTCCGCACGTGTTGCAGCGGCCATTGCTCTTGAACCAGCGCGCAAAGTCACTACGCTGATTCCTGAAGCGCAGCCGGAGCCTTCACGCTGGGAGAAAATGCCATTCTGGCGTCGTGGCGGCACCTGGACTGCGCAACTGGCGCAAATCGGTGTGGCTGCCTGTGTGTCGCTGGCGGTGATTGTGGGTGTTCAACATTACAACAATCAACCTGGCAGTGGCGCGACAGAAGCATCTGATTCCCCTGCATTCAATACGCTGCCTATGATGGGTAAAGCTTCACCTGTCAGCCTCGGCGTGCCGTCTGATGCGTTTGACACCAACAGCTCTAACCAGCAGGTGCAAGAACAGCGTCGTCGTGTGAATGCAATGCTGCAGGATTACGAATTGCAACGCCGTCTGCATGCCGATCAGGTTCAGTTTGATGAGAAGAACGATCCGCAGCAGGCCCAGGCTAACGTTCCCGGAAATCAGTCGTTAGGAACTCAACAGCAGTAATGAAGCAGCTTTGGTGTGCCGTTAGCCTGCTGGCAGGCAGCCTGCTTTGGTCATCCACCGCCCCGGCGCAGACCTCTGCGTCCGGGGCGTTGTTACATCAAATGGAGCAGGCAAGTCAGAACCTCAACTACGAATTTGCCTACATCAATGTCTCGCGTCTTGGCATTGAGTCTCTGCGTTATCGTCACGCGGTTATCGACAATCGTATCTTTGCCCAACTGTTGCAGATGGATGGACCACGCCGTGAAGTGATTCAACGGGGTAATGACATCAGCTATTTCGAGCCAGGGCTTGATCCCTTCTCGTTGCCGGGTAACCACATCATCGATGCGCTGCCTGCGTTGATGTTTGCGGATTTCTCGCGTTTAGGTGAAGCCTACGATTTCATTCCGGTAGGGCGTTCACGCATGGCTGACCAGATGTGTGAAGTGGTGCGCATCGTGTCGCGTGATGGCACCCGTTACAGCTATGTGGTGTGGTTGGATGTGGACACCAAATTGCCATTGCGTATCGATCTCCTCGATCGTGATGGTGAAACGCTGGAGCAGTTCCGCGTGATCAGTTTTGCTGTCGATGAAGGCGTGCGAAACCTGATGCAAGGGCTGGAAAAAGCCAATCTGCCACCTACCTTGTCATTACCGGCGGGCGATAAAGTCCAACTCAGCTGGCAGCCAGGTTGGCTTCCGGCAGGGATGACGCTGATTTCGCAAAGCCGCCGCGATATGCCGGCCATGAACAAAACGGTCGAATCTCGTCTGTACAGCGATGGCCTGTTTAGCTTCGCCATCAATATTACCCCTGCCGATAAAAGCAGTGTGCCGCAGTCATTGCGCACTGGGCGTCGTACGGTGCAGACAGAAGTGCGCGATAATCGTGAAATCACGGTGGTGGGTGAGTTACCCCCTGCCACGGCTAAACGTATTGCGGACAGCATAGATTCAGGTGCACAAAAATGATGAGAGAATGGGCCACAGTGGTGGCGTGGGAGAAGGGCGTTGCCACGCTGCATTCGGAAGCTAAAACCTCCTGTAACAGCTGCTCGGCCCGTAAAGGCTGTGGCAGCCACGCGCTTAACCAACTGGGGCCGAAAAATGCCCATGTGATGACCATTGCCAGCCCAGAGCCTTTACAGCCGGGCCAGCGCATTGAGCTGGGCATCCGTGAAAGCAGCTTGTTGGGATCGGCGTTGTTGGTTTACATGACGCCACTGTTTGGCCTGTTTCTGGTTGCAGGCATCTTCCAGATGCTGTTCCACAGCGATTTAGCCGCAGCATGCGGTGCGCTTTTAGGCGGCATTGGCGGTTTTATTGTTGCGAAAGGTGTTTCCAGTCTGTTTGGCGATCGCGAAGCCTTCCAACCGGTGATTCTGAGCGTGGCGTTACCGCCTGATGCCTTACGCGTGGAAAACGAAGTTTGATCCCCGTCTGGGCCGCATCTGTGCGGCCTTTTCGTTTTGGCTTAACCGCTGAAATCTGTTGCGATTCCCCGCAGTTCCATTCTTTAACGCGCGGCATTAACAGTGTAATATGCGTCGTCATTAATGAGGCTGACAGGGTTCCGGGTGAAGCTCACTTTCCTGAATGTGTCTGTGCTCAAGTTTTCCACTGATTTTTTACGTGAAGATATTCATATAAATGAAGCACATACGAAATTTCTCTATCATCGCTCACATTGACCACGGCAAATCAACGCTGTCAGACCGTTTGATTCAAATTTGTGGTGGCCTTAGCGATCGTGAGATGGCAGCGCAAGTTCTGGACTCCATGGATCTGGAGCGCGAGCGCGGCATCACCATCAAAGCGCAGAGCGTGACGCTCGATTACAAAGCGTTGAACGGTGAAACTTACCAGCTCAATTTTATCGATACTCCCGGTCACGTTGACTTCTCTTACGAAGTTTCCCGCTCTCTGGCGGCGTGTGAAGGGGCATTGCTGGTGGTCGATGCAGGCCAGGGCGTTGAAGCACAGACGCTGGCAAACTGCTACACCGCAATGGAAATGGATCTGGAAGTGGTACCGGTTCTGAACAAAATCGACTTGCCTGCAGCCGATCCAGAGCGCGTGGCGGAAGAGATTGAAGACATCGTGGGTATTGATGCTGCTGATGCGGTGCGCTGCTCAGCGAAAACCGGCGTGGGTGTGCCTGATGTGCTTGAGCGTCTGGTGCGTGATATTCCACCACCGGAAGGCGACCCTGAAGGGCCACTGCAGGCGCTGATCATCGACTCATGGTTTGATAACTACCTGGGCGTAGTGTCCTTGATTCGTATCAAGAACGGTACATTGCGCAAAGGCGACAAAGTGAAAGTGATGAGTACTGGACAGACGTATAACGCTGACCGTCTCGGTATTTTCACGCCTAAGCAGGTTGACCGTAACGAACTGAACTGCGGCGAAGTAGGCTGGTTAGTGTGCGCGATTAAAGACATCCTCGGCGCGCCAGTCGGCGATACGCTGACGCTGCAGCGCAATCCTGCGGACAAAGTGTTGCCGGGCTTCAAAAAGGTGAAACCACAGGTTTACGCCGGTCTGTTCCCGATCAGCTCTGATGACTATGAAGCGTTCCGCGATGCACTGGGCAAACTGAGCCTGAACGATGCTTCCCTGTTCTATGAGCCAGAAAGCTCGACAGCATTGGGCTTTGGTTTCCGCATTGGCTTCCTGGGTCTGCTGCACATGGAGATCATTCAGGAGCGTCTGGAGCGTGAATACGATCTCGACCTGATCACCACGGCACCAACAGTAGTATACGAAGTGGAAACCACCGATGGTCAGGTGATCTACGTCGACAGCCCTTCCAAGTTGCCGCCGCTGAATAACATCGCTGAACTGCGTGAACCGATCGCGGAGTGCCACATGTTGCTGCCACAGGAGTTCCTCGGCAACGTTATCACCCTGTGTATCGAAAAACGTGGCGTTCAGACCAACATGGTTTACCACGGTAAACAAGTTGCGCTGACTTATGAAATTCCAATGGCGGAAGTGGTGCTCGACTTCTTCGACCGTCTGAAATCGACGTCTCGCGGCTATGCATCGCTTGACTACAACTTTAAACGTTTCCAAGCCTCTGACATGGTGCGTGTCGACGTGATGATTAACTCAGAACGTGTTGATGCGCTGGCGCTGATTACCCACCGTGATAACTCACAGTATCGTGGCCGCGACCTTGTGGAAAAGATGAAAGATCTGATCCCGCGTCAGCAGTTCGATATTGCGATTCAGGCGGCCATCGGCAACCACATTATCGCTCGCTCAACGGTCAAACAGCTGCGTAAAAACGTCCTGGCAAAATGCTATGGCGGTGACGTTAGCCGTAAGAAGAAACTGTTGCAGAAGCAGAAAGACGGTAAGAAGCGAATGAAGCAGGTCGGCAACGTTGAGCTGCCGCAGGAAGCATTCCTTGCCATTCTGCATGTCGGTAAAGACAGCAAATAAGGAATTTTAATGGCTAACATGTTTGCCCTGGTCCTGGTGATCGCCACACTGATAACTGGCGTTATCTGGTGTATCGATCGCTTTAAATGGGCACCCGCGCGTCGTGCTAAGCAGGCTGCTGCACAAGCGCAGGCTGGTAATACTTTAGACAGTAAAACGCTGGCCAAAGTTGCTGCACAGCCGGGCTGGGTCGAAACCACGGCATCGGTGTTCCCGGTGCTGGCGGTGGTGCTGATCGTTCGCTCGTTCATTTTTGAGCCGTTCCAGATCCCGTCTGGTTCAATGATGCCCACGCTGCTGATTGGCGACTTTATCCTGGTGGAGAAGTTTGCTTACGGTATCAAAGATCCGATTACGCAAACCACGCTGATCCCAACGGGTCATCCGCAGCGCGGTGATGTGGCGGTATTTAAATACCCGAAAGATCCCAGCGTGGATTACATCAAGCGTGTGATTGGTTTGCCGGGCGATAAAGTGGTGTTTGATCCTTACAGTAAAACGCTGACTATCAATCCAGGCTGTGGCACAGGCAAGTGTGAAACCGCACTGCCCGTGACCTACACCAATGTTGAACCGAGCGCCTTCATTCAGACCTTTAGTGGTTTTGATGGCAATGAAACCGGTAATGGTTTCTTCCAGGCGCCACAAGGCGAAACCATGAAAGGCGGTTTGCGCCTGGGGACACGCAAAGAGACATTGGGCACCGTCACGCACGATATCCTGTTAGTCAACGAAGCGCAGAGCCAGGCAAGCATGTATTATCAGCAGCCGGGCCAGCCGCAATCGACGTGGATCGTGCCGGAAGGGCAATACTTCATGATGGGCGATAACCGCGATAACAGCGCCGACAGCCGCTACTGGGGCTTTGTGCCTGAGAAGAACCTGGTCGGTAAAGCGGTGGCGATCTGGATGAGCTTTGATAAACAAGAAGGACAGTGGCCAACGGGCGTGCGCTTAAGTCGCATTGGCGGAATCCACTGATATTAAAAACGGTTGGCCTCTCTCGGGGGGCCACTGCACACCAAACAGAACGTGTTGGAACCTCAGCCCTGTTTCGTATGCAGAGTTACAGACGCACAGAATAACTGGAATCGCATGAACCCCATCCTTATTAACAAGCTGCAGCGCAAACTGGGCTACACTTTTACTCATCCGGAACTACTGCAGCAAGCGCTGACTCACCGTAGTGCCAGCAGTAAACATAATGAACGTCTTGAGTTTCTTGGCGATTCCATTCTCAGCTATGTGATCGCCAATGCGCTGTATCACCGCTTCCCGCGCGTTGACGAAGGCGATATGAGCCGCATGCGCGCCACGCTGGTGCGCGGCAATACGCTGGCAGAAATGGCGCGTGAATTTGAGCTGGGAGAATGCTTACGTCTGGGACCGGGCGAACTGAAGAGCGGCGGTTTCCGTCGTGAATCCATTCTTGCCGATACGGTGGAAGCGCTGATTGGCGGGATCTTCCTCGACAGCAATATCCAGACCGTCGAGAAGCTGATTCTCGACTGGTATCAAAATCGCCTTGATCAAATCAGCCCAGGCGATAAGCAAAAAGATCCAAAAACGCGTTTGCAGGAGTATCTGCAAGGGCGCCATCTGCCACTGCCATCCTATTTGGTAGTGCAGGTGCGTGGCGAAGCCCACGATCAGGAATTCACCATTCACTGTCAGGTGAGTGGCATGGCAGAACCGGTGGTGGGCGTAGGGTCCAGCCGCCGTAAAGCAGAGCAGGCTGCCGCCGAACAGGCGTTGATTAAGCTTGGTCTCGAATAAATAAATAGTCATATCGCAGCGTCAACAGTGGCGCTGCCCAAGTCAGGACTCGAATGAGCGAACTCGAAACATATAGCGGCTTTGTCGCGATTGTAGGCCGACCTAACGTCGGTAAATCCACTTTGCTGAACCAGTTGCTGGGGCAGAAAGTGTCGATTACGTCACGCAAGCCGCAAACCACGCGTCACCGCATCATGGGGATTCACACCGAAGGCGCTTATCAGGCGATTTACGTGGATACCCCAGGGCTGCACATGGAAGAAAAGCGGGCGATTAACCGTCTGATGAACCGTGCTGCCAGTAGTTCGATTGGTGATGTGGAGCTGGTGATTTTCGTCGTTGAAGGCACGCGCTGGACGCCAGACGATGAGATGGTGCTCAACAAGCTGCGCGACGGCAAAGTGCCCGTAGTGTTAGCCATCAATAAGGTCGATAACATTCAGGATAAAAGTATTCTGCTGCCGCATTTGCAGTTCCTCAGCCAGCAGATGAACTTCCTTGAAATCGTACCGATCTCGGCGGAAAGCGGGAAAAACGTTGATGCCATTGCCGCAATCGCGCGCAAATGCTTGCCAAAATCTGAGCATCACTTCCCAGAAGATTACGTCACCGACCGCTCTCAGCGCTTTATGGCCTCTGAGATCATCCGTGAAAAACTGATGCGCTTCCTGGGGGCTGAACTGCCTTATTCCGTCACCGTGGAGATCGAGCAGTTTGTCTCAAATGATCGCGGCGGCTACGACATCAATGGCCTGATCCTCGTTGAGCGTGAAGGGCAGAAGAAGATGGTGATCGGCAACAAAGGTGCCAAGATCAAAACCATCGGCATTGAAGCGCGTAAAGACATGGAAGAGATGTTTGAAGCGAAAGTGCATCTTGAATTGTGGGTCAAAGTGAAATCGGGCTGGGCAGACGACGAACGTGCGCTGCGCAGCTTGGGTTACTCCGACGAAGGTTAATTGATGGAAGGCTGGCAACGCGCCTTTGTGCTGCATAGTCGCCCTTACAGCGAAACCAGCCTACTCCTCGATCTGTTCAGCGAAAGCGAAGGGCGCGTTCGCGTCCTGGCCAAAGGCGCCCGCTCGCGCCGCTCTCAACTCAAAGGTGCTTTACAGCCTTTCACACCGTTGCTGGTGCGTTGGGGCGGTCGTGGTGAAGTGAAAACACTGCGCAGCGCCGAAGCGGTATCGCTGGCATTACCGCTCAGTGGCATCACACTCTACTGCGGACTGTACGTCAATGAACTGCTGTCCCGCGTGCTTGAGCAAGAAATTCCCTTCTCCGATCTCTTCTTCGATTACCTCAATTGCATCCAGATGCTGGCAGTTGGCAATGGCACGCCGGAACCTGCGCTGCGTCGCTTTGAGCTGGCGCTGCTGGGTCACCTGGGTTATGGCGTCGATTTCTTGCATTGCGCGGGCAGTGGCGAAGAGATCGATGACGGCATGACGTACAGCTACCGGGAAGAGAAAGGATTTATTGCCAGTCTGGTGGTGAATCAGCGCAGTTTTACCGGCCGCCAGCTGCGCGCCTTGTGGGAACGTGATTTCCCCGATGCCGACAGCCTGCGTGCGGCAAAACGCTTTACGCGAATGGCGTTGAAGCCCTACCTCGGCGGTAAACCCCTGAAGAGCCAGGAACTGTTTCGTCAGTTTGTCCCAAAAAAGAAACCCGATGTGTCAAACGACTAGCGCTGGTCGTACCGCTTGATATTCTTAAGCCCGGTAAACTGCAAACACACTGAACACATTTAAGGATTGTCATGGCTGAGTTGCTGTTAGGGGTCAACATTGACCATATCGCCACCGTACGTAACGCACGTGGCACGAATTATCCCGATCCCGTTCAAGCGGCGTTTGTTTCAGAGCAAGCGGGTGCAGATGGCATTACTGTTCACCTGCGCGAAGATCGTCGCCATATTACCGATCGTGATGTGCGGATCCTGCGTGACACCATCCAGACACGCATGAATCTGGAGATGGCGGTCACCGATGAGATGATCGATATCGCCTGTGAGATCAAACCGCATTTCGTCTGCCTGGTGCCTGAAAAGCGTCAGGAAGTGACCACGGAAGGCGGTCTGGATGTGGCGGGCCAGCAGGACAAAATCAACGCTGCGGTGCGCTTGTTAAGCGAGGCAGGCATTCTGGTCTCTCTGTTTATCGATGCCGATCACCGTCAAATAGAGGCGGCAGTGGCCAGCGGTGCGCCTTATATCGAAATTCATACTGGCGCTTATGCGGAAGCCCCGGAAGGCTTGGAGCGTGATGCTGAGTTGTCGCGCATTCGTAAAGCCGCGACCTTTGCCGCCAGTTTAGGTCTGAAGGTCAATGCCGGTCATGGCCTGACGTATCACAACGTGCAACCTATCGCGGAATTGCCAGAAATGCATGAGCTGAATATTGGTCACGCGATTATTGGTCGCGCACTGTTTAGCGGACTGGCTGATGCAGTAGCTGAAATGAAACAGCTGATGCGGGAAGCGCGTCGCTAATGGCGATCCTCGGGCTTGGCAGTGACATTGTCGAAATCGAACGTATTGCAGGTGTGATTGAACGATCCGGCGATCGTCTGGCGCGTCGCGTACTGAGTGAAGCCGAGTGGCAGCAATATCAAGCGCACCAGCAGCCCGTTCGCTTCTTGGCAAAACGTTTTGCCGTCAAGGAAGCGGCAGCCAAAGCGTTCGGCACCGGCATCCGAGGAGGATTGGCGTTTAATCAGTTCGAAGTCTACAACGATGCCTTGGGCAAACCGGGTTTACGTTTCTTCGAGCAGGCGAAAGTGATTGCCAGCCAACTCGGTGTGAAACACGTGCATGTCACGTTAGCCGATGAACGTCATTATGCCTGCGCCACGGTGATCATCGAAGATTAGACATTTAAGACCACAAATTTCTCCCACAGCGCCTCGCGACTTTCAGGGTGCTGTGGGTCCGAAATGATGGTGTTATCAATCGGGCAGACGCTTTGGCAGGTCGGCACATCATAATGGCCCACGCATTCTGTGCAGCGGTCGACATCAATCTCATAGATCGCCTCCCCTAAGCTGATCGCCTGGTTTGGGCATTCAGGTTCGCACATATCACAGTTGATGCATTTCGTGGTGATCAATAACGCCATGGTGTCTGTCAGTGTGTTTAGCAGGCGCGCACCTTAGCATAAATCACCTCAATTGACCCGACAGGGTATTGGCCTGCATCAAACAATCTGCGAATAAAACTCACTGTAGAACTATTCATCAATTATTGATGACGGGTTGCTAGTGAGTGGGAATAATCCGAGTTATCATTTCGTGCGATAATGACCGGCACAATTGCTTGTCATACAGGCATGAAAAATAACGAAGTGAAAAATATTCTGATTAAACAACACTGTTTGTGCTGCGGTCGACCCATTGGGTTCTGGGCGCGACTCATCTCTGCTGAGCAGTCGCTGTGCGATGAATGCTTACACCATCTGCAACGTGATAGTCGCGAAGCCTGTCGTCAGGCGGAAAGGGAGAGTGTTAAAAAGGCCGACTAATGGTCTATTCAGCTCACTAAACTAAACATTAAATCTTGATGCCAGTGCGCATTAATGTGCACCCTACGAAAATCGTGCTCGATCGTCGCAGGGTTGCCATGTATGGCGAGCAAAAAGCGCTTAAGTGACCAGCATCTGATTCAAACCAGCTTCTTCACCAACTCTTCACTGTGGCGAATATGGCTCGACGCGCGTTCTGGGTCGTTCTGAACCAGCGCCATAAACAGCAGGTCGGTCAACGCCAACTGTGCGCTGGTTGAAGAGATGGCCGCACTGCGTGTGCTCTGCTCTTCAGCCACGGTGTAGAGGCAGACAGACGCACACTGCTGCAATGAGTTAGGGGTGAAGCCGGTAAACGCCAGCACATCTACACCCAACTGCGCGGCTTCCTGCGCGGCAAGATTGATTTCCCGACGTTCACCGGTGTAGGAGATCGTCAGCAAGACATCGCCCGGAGCCATCGCCTGCACGCTCGCCAGTAAAGCATGCATATCCTGCTCGGCCACCGCGTTGATGCCAATCTTCATTAGCTTCCACGAGAAATCTTTCGCCACCAGCCCCGATGCGCCAATCCCGACCAACAAAATGCGGTTGGCGTTTTTCAGCAGTTGCAGCGTCTGTAACAGCTTCTCTTCGCTGTTGATATCCAGCGTGGCGCGGATTGCGGAGATCTTTTCTGTCAGCAACTTCTCACCCACTACTTTGAGCGGGTCATCGCTGAGGATATGGTTATGAACCGTAATGGCGTCACGATCGGCCAGCGATTCACTCAGCGCCAGCTTTAACGCCGGAAAACCTTTGTAGCCCAGTTTCTGGGCGAATTTCACCACGCTAGACTGGCTGACACCCGATTCCTCAGCCAGTTTTTGCGAACTCAGATGCCGTGCCCGATCCGGCTGCGACAGCAAAAAATCCGCCAGCCGACGCTCATTCAGCGCCAGTCGAGGGTAAAGCTGGCGAATTCGCAGCAATGAACTCATGTTCGATCCTTAATCCAACTATTCCCGATTGAGCGTAGTCTCTTTTCGCGCCGTCACTGTTTAATGACAGCGCACCGCTACAAAGAATAAACTATTCAGCTGGCATTGTAGTCATTGGAATTAAAAATGACTGTTTTCGCCCCCGAGAATGAAGCTGGCTACACTGTAGGGCAAGCCGTAGAGTTAAAAAGCGATAAGGAGTGAAGTTTGACTAAGGGTACGCAACGCCGAGTGGTATTTTTCGATCTGGATGGCACGCTGCACCAGCAGGACATGTTTGGCACCTTTATGCGCTATCTGTTGCGTCGTCAGCCGCTCAATTTGTTGCTGGTGGTGCCGCTGCTGCCGGTGATTGGCTTAGGCATGCTGATTAAAGGCCGGGCTGCGCGTTGGCCGATGAGCTTACTACTTTGGGCGATTACCTTTGGTCACAACGAACAGCGGCTACGTCAGCGTGAGGCGGAGTTCGCTGCCTGGTTCCGTCAACGTGTTACCGCATTTCCGGTGGTGCAGCAGCGACTCACCGACTATCTCAGCAGTGATGATGCCGACGTGTGGCTGATAACCGGTTCTCCGCAATCGCTGGTTGAGCAAGTTTATTTCGATTCGGCGTTCCTGCCACGTGTACAACTGATCGCCAGCCAGATGCAGCCAGGGCTGGGTGGGCGCGTGCTGGCGATGCGCTGCCTGGGTCATGAGAAGGTGGCACAGCTCGAAGAGAAGATTGGTACGCCATTACAGCTTTACAGCGGCTACAGTGACAGCAAGCAGGACAACCCGCTGTTATTCTTTTGCCAGCATCGCTGGCGCGTCACGCCGCGCGGTGAGCTGCAACAGCTGGAGTGAATCACGCGGCGATTCCGTCTATAATGCGCCGCCTTTTCTATCCGCAGGAGTTGCCGGTGAGCCCACAAACTGATGAATACTGGATGCGTCATGCGCTTGAACTGGCGCGGCGTGCGTGGGAGCAGGGCGAAGTGCCCGTGGGCGCGGTGTTAGTCCAGGGCGATAAAGTGATCGGCGAAGGCTGGAACCGCCCGATTGGTCAGTGCGACCCCACCGCCCATGCCGAAATCATGGCGCTGCGTCAGGGCGGGAAAATCCTCGAAAATTACCGTCTACTCGACACCACCTTATATGTCACGCTGGAACCCTGTGTGATGTGTGCGGGCGCGATGGTGCACAGCCGCATCACGCGGCTGGTGTATGGTGCGAAAGATGAAAAGACCGGTGCGGCAGGTTCACTGCTTGACGTGATTGGTCATCCGGGTATGAATCACCAGATTCAAATCGATTGCGGTGTATTAGCAGAAGAGTGTGCCGGGATGCTGAGTGACTTCTTCCGCATGCGCCGGGAACAAAAGAAAGCGCTGCGTCAGGCGCAGCGCGAAGGTTAATTCATCGCAATCTTGGGTTCGACCGCCGGATAGCCGGCACCCAGTTCGGCTTCCAGTGCAGACTGCTGCGCTAACCGCTTATCCTGCTCTTGCAGGTAACCCACCAGACTGATCTGATACTTACGGATATTCTCGACGTAATTATAGGCTTCATGGCCACGCGCGTAGCCATAGGTGGTCTGCGCGTAGTAACGCTTCTGGCTGAGCATCGGCAGACGTAATTTCACATCGGCCCAGCTGTCGGGGTTACCGCCCTGTTTCGCCGTCAGCTTACGCACATCCAACATATGCGCATACCCCATGTTGTAAGCCGCCAGTGCAAACCAGATACGCTCGTCATCAGGAATGGTGTCGGGCACTTTTTCCATCATGCGTTGCAGGTATTCACTGCCACCGCGGATGCTCTGCTCAGGGTCGAGGCGGTCATTCACATTCAGGCTGTCTGCCGTGTTACGCGTCAGCATCATCATGCCGCGCACCCCGGTGGGGGAGGTGGCCTGAGGATTCCAGTGCGACTCTTGATAGGAGATGGCCGCCAGCAGACGCCAGTCCATGCTCGCCGCATACTTTTCAAACAGCGGCTTGATATCCGGCAGCGTGCTATCAATGGCGCGCAGGAAGGTACGCGTATCAACATAATCGAAGGTACCAACGTGACCGAGATATTTCTCTTCCAGCCGCGCCATGGTGCCTTCTTCACCCATCTGGCTGTAGAAGTCGAGCATCGCGGCATTCAGACTGTCGTCATCGTTACGCGGTAAATACCACGTCACCGGCTCTTCATCGGTCACGTCAAACGCCACGGCCAGCTGTGGATGGATACGCTGTAACAGGCCGATGGTCACGGAGTCGCCCACGGTGTAGTCAAGTTTGCCATCTGCCACCGCTTCCAGCAGGGCCTTTTGTCCCTGATCGGTGGATATCGCCCAATCGAGATCGGGATAGCTGTCAGCTTTAGCGGAACGTAAAGTTGACAGATATGCCGAACCGGACTGCACAATCAGGCGGCCTTTCAGATCGCCAAGGTTCTTCGGCCGTGGCTTATCAATGCGGTACACCAACTGCTGAGAAACGGAGTAGTAGCTGGGGCCACTTTGATAGTGGGCCAGGCGTTCACCGTTATAAATCAGCCCGGCTGCCAGCAAATCCGCTTTACCATCATCGAGATCGTCAAACAGATCGCCGAGGTTCGGACGCACCGTCACCTCAAGTTTGACGCCTAAATAATCGGCGAAGCGTTTCGCCAGCTCGTAATCCATACCGGCTGGTGCATTGTTGATGGTGTAGTAAGTCAGCGGGGAGTTCACAGTACTGATGCGCAGTACTCCCCGTGATTTAATCTGCGATAGCGCGTCTTTTCCACCGCCGTACCACGGGATGGAGGGCCACAGTGCCAGCGCAAGCAGCACGGTGATCAGACCGATAAACAGATAGTTTATTTTCAGGCGTTTCAAATAGTTGTCTCTTAATGGCTCACAGGCCTCTGTCTTTTAAAGGCAGTATTTATGTTGTTTTCACTCCCAGAGCGAGGGGCATTTTGCGCAACAAAGCGCAACAGGGCAACTTATATAGCAAGAATTGCGCAAAATTCAGCCAAATGCTGAGTGCCAGATTTTATGCGCAAACGGTTTCGTAACCCGCGAGGTTTCTCTATAATACCGCCCGTTTTCCCCTGTTGCGCCCAATGAAGCGTCGCCCGGCGCTTCAAAGACGAGAGATCTTTGATGATGGAAATTCTGCGTGGTTCGCCCGCTCTGTCGGCATTTCGTGTAAACAAACTGCTGACCCGCTTTCAGGACGCTCACCTGCCAGTGAGTGATATTTACGCCGAGTACGTCCATTTTGCCGATGTCAGCGCACCACTCAGTGCGGATGAACACGCCCGCCTGCAACGTTTGCTGAAATACGGTCCTTCTCTCGCCGAACACGCGCCACAAGGGCGTCTGTTGCTGGTGACCCCGCGCCCTGGCACGATCTCCCCGTGGTCCTCAAAAGCCACCGACATCGCGCACAACTGCGACTTGCCACAGGTTATTCGCCTGGAACGCGGTATGGCGTTTTATGTGCAGGCACCGCAACTGACCGAAGCACAATGGCAGCAGCTGGCTAGCCTGCTGCATGACCGCATGATGGAAACCGTGTTTGGTGACCTTAATGATGCGCAGCAACTGTTTGCACATCATGAGCCGCAGCCGCTGAAAAGCGTGGACGTGCTGGGCGCAGGCCGAGTTGCTCTGGAGCAAACCAACACCACGCTGGGTCTGGCGCTGGCCGATGACGAAATCGACTACCTGCTGGATGCCTTTACCAAGCTGGGTCGCAATCCTAACGACATCGAGCTCTACATGTTTGCCCAGGCAAACTCTGAGCACTGCCGTCACAAAATCTTCAACGCCGATTGGATCATCGACGGTGAAAAACAGCCGAAATCGCTGTTTAAAATGATCAAAAACACCTTTGAACATAATCCAGAGCACGTGCTGTCTGCTTATAAAGACAACGCTGCGGTGATGGAAGGTTCACAGGTTGGCCGCTTCTACGCCGATGCGCAGAAGGGCGAATACAACTTCCATCAGGAAGATGCCCATATCCTGATGAAGGTGGAAACCCACAACCACCCAACGGCGATTTCACCGTGGCCAGGTGCGGCAACCGGTTCAGGCGGTGAAATCCGTGATGAAGGCGCAACCGGACGTGGCGCGAAGCCAAAAGCAGGTCTGGTCGGCTTCTCGGTTTCCAACCTGCGTATTCCGGGCTTTGAACAGCCATGGGAAGAAGATTTCGGTAAGCCAGATCGCATCGTCACTGCGCTGGACATCATGACCGAAGGCCCGTTGGGCGGCGCGGCGTTCAACAACGAATTTGGTCGTCCGGCCTTGAATGGTTACTTCCGTACCTACGAAGAGCGCGTCAACAGCCATAATGGCTCAGAACTGCGTGGATACCATAAGCCAATCATGCTGGCGGGCGGAATTGGTAACATTCGTGCCGACCATGTGCAAAAAGGCGAAATCGTTGTCGGCGCGAAACTGATCGTGCTTGGCGGCCCGGCAATGAACATCGGTTTAGGCGGCGGCGCGGCCTCTTCCATGGCATCTGGTCAATCTGATGCTGACCTGGATTTCGCTTCTGTACAGCGTGATAACCCAGAAATGGAACGTCGTTGCCAGGAAGTGATCGACCGCTGCTGGCAACTGGGCGAAGCCAACCCGATTCTGTTCATCCACGATGTGGGTGCAGGCGGCCTGTCCAACGCAATGCCTGAACTGGTCAGCGATGGCGGCCGTGGCGGTAACTTCAACCTGCGCGATATCCTCAACGATGAGCCAGGCATGAGCCCGCTGGAAGTGTGGTGTAACGAATCGCAGGAGCGTTATGTGCTGGCCGTTGCGCCTGCGCAGTTAGCGCTGTTCGATGAGCTGTGTCAGCGTGAGCGCGCGCCGTATGCGGTGATTGGTGAAGCGACGGAAGAGCTGCATCTGAACCTCGGCGACAGCCACTTCGACAACAAACCTATCGATATGCCACTGGACGTGCTGCTGGGCAAAACGCCGAAGATGACGCGTGATGTTGCCAGCCAGCAAGCCAAAGGCGATGCGCTGGTACGAGACAACATTACCGTGGCCGATGCAGTTAACCGCGTATTGCATCTGCCAACCGTGGCAGAGAAAACCTTCCTGATCACCATCGGTGACCGCAGTGTAACCGGTATGGTGGCACGCGATCAGATGGTGGGACCATGGCAGATTCCGGTAGCAAACTGTGCCGTCACCACCGCTAGCCTCGACAGCTATCACGGTGAAGCCTTCTCACTGGGCGAGCGTGCACCGGTCGCCTTGCTGGACTTCGCCGCATCAGGCCGTCTGGCCGTGGGTGAAGCGCTGACTAACCTGGCCGCCACCTCGATTGGTTCCCTGCAGCGGGTGAAACTCTCGGCAAACTGGATGGCCGCAGCCGGTCACCCAGGTGAAGATGCCGGTCTGTATGCGGCAGTGAAAGCGGTTGGCGAAGAGTTGTGTCCAGCCCTGGGTATCACTATCCCGGTGGGCAAAGACTCCATGTCGATGAAGACCCGCTGGCAGCAGGGCACCGAGCAGCGTGAGATGACCTCACCGCTGTCACTGGTGATCACCGCATTTGCGCGTGTAGAAGATGTGCGCCGTACGGTCACGCCACAGCTGCAAGCGGATAAAGATAACCTGCTGTTGCTGGTTGATCTGGGTAACGGTGCCAACACCTTAGGTGCCACCGCGCTGTCTCAGGTTTACCGTCAGCTGGGCGATAAACCTGCTGATGTGCGCGATGCGTCTCAGCTGGCAGGCTTCTTTAACGCCATTCAGGCGCTGGTGGCCGAGCAGAAATTGCTGGCTTATCACGACCGTTCAGATGGCGGCTTGCTGGTCACACTGGCCGAAATGGCCTTCACCGGTCACTGCGGTATTGAAGCGGATATCGCCGCACTGGGCAGCGATGCGTTGGCGGCACTGTTCACCGAAGAGTTGGGTGCAGTAATCCAGATTAACGCCGCAGATCGTGCAGCCGTTGAGAAAGTGTTTGCCGACCATGGTCTGAGCAGCAACGTGCATGTGATTGGCCAGGCATTACCGGGTGATCGCTTTGTCATTCGTTCTGGCGAAAGCGCCGTGTACAGCGAAAGCCGTACCACATTGCGTACCTGGTGGGCAGAAACCACCTGGCAGATGCAGCGTCTGCGTGATAACCCAGCCTGTGCGGATCAGGAACATGAAGCGAAGAAGGACGACAACGACCCTGGCTTAAACGTGCATCTGACCTTCAAGCCAGAAGAAGATGTGGCTGCACCGATGATCGCCACTGGCGCGCGTCCACGTGTTGCCGTGCTGCGTGAGCAGGGTGTGAACTCCCACGTTGAAATGGCGGCTGCCTTCCATCGTGCCGGCTTCACCGCCGTTGACGTCCACATGAGCGATCTGCTGGCGGGACGTCGTGGTCTGGAAGAGTTCCAGGCGCTGGTAGCCTGCGGTGGTTTCTCTTACGGTGACGTGCTGGGTGCCGGTGAGGGTTGGGCGAAGTCGATTCTGTTCAACGGCCGTGTGCGTGACGAGTTTGAAAACTTCTTCCACCGTCCACAGACCCTGGCGCTGGGCGTGTGCAACGGTTGCCAGATGATGTCAAACCTGCGTGAGCTGATTCCGGGTAGTGAGCTGTGGCCACGCTTCGTACGTAACCAGTCCGAGCGTTTTGAAGCGCGTTTCAGCCTGGTTGAAGTCGCGGCAAGTCCATCACTGCTGCTGGACGGCATGGCCGGTTCTCACATGCCTATCGCGGTTTCTCACGGGGAAGGCTTTGTGGAAGTGCGTGATGCTAACCATCTGGCGCAATTGGAAAGCAAAGGCCTGGTGGCACTGCGCTTCGTTGATAACTTCGGTAAAGTGACCGAGAGTTACCCAGCAAACCCGAACGGTTCGCCGAACGGTATCACTGCGGTAACCAACGAAAGCGGACGTGTGACCATCATGATGCCACACCCGGAGCGCGTGTTCCGTACCGTGAGCAACTCCTGGCATCCGGCAGAGTGGGGCGAAGACAGCCCATGGATGCGTATTTTCCGCAATGCGCGTAAACAGCTGGGATAAGTCTTCCCATTCGCTTAAGAAGTCGCCTTCGGGCGACTTTTTTTTGCGCCCGGTAAAGCGGTTTTTGCCGGATTTTAGCGAGTGTCTAAAATCGGCGACAACTCTTGCTTATCACTGTCTCTAAATGGTGACATTTAACTCATTGATTTTAAATGCCTCGATTTAACGATCTTTATAATGTTGCCGATTAGCGACACTTTTACCGGACCAGCCGGTCCGCTTTGAGCATCAAAATGTGATTAACCCCCGCATAACTCTGATAATACTGGTTATTTCATTTTTGGCACGATAGTTGCTATACTTACAACGTTGCTCATTCTCCTGTCTATGAATGCCCCGCATTGCGGTTGAGCTCATAAAAACTGAATGACGCACCAAACGGAGCCTGCCGTCCACCCCACCGATAATCGTTTGCTTTGCAACGTTATCAAGCATCGGACGTAACGTTGAGTAAGGCTCCACCTATTTTGCAAGCGATGCTGCGGCGTCGCTCTCACGGCAGGCCAAAAGGCCTGCCGTTTTCATATCTCCACTTTCTAACCTTCTGATACTTCGCTAGCATGCCTGCAGTTCACCTTTAAGGAAGCGCGGTTGTGAATAAATGGCGTCTGTTTCCCCGTTCTCTCAGGCAATTAGTGTTGCTGGCTTTCCTGCTGGTGCTGCTGCCGCTGTTAGTGCTGGCGTGGCAAGCGTGGGAAAGCCTCTCAGCGTTGAGCGATCAGGCGGCTGATACCAACCGCAATACCTTCACCGATGTCCGCCGAAGCGAAGCAATGGCGCGCACGGCACTGGAGTTGGAACGCAGCTACCGACAGTATTGCGTGCTGGGTGATGCCACGCTGCAAAAGCTGTATCAGACACAATGGACCCGTTACGGTCAGATGCTGGCAAGCCATGCCGCCAGCCTGCCGGATCTTCCCCCCTTTAAAGTGCTGCAGACGGCCTTACCGCAATTAGCCAACGTGCAATGTGACAATGGCAATCCACAGGCCGTTGCCGCAACGGCACTGGAACGTTTTTCAGACGCGAATGCGCAAATGGTGCAGGCAACGCGCGAAGTGGTGTTCTCTCGTGGGTTACAACTGCAACGTGAAATTGCCGATCGCGGCCAGTTCTTTGGCTGGCAAGCGCTGATACTCTTTCTTATCAGCCTGGCGCTTGTGCTGTTGTTTACCGGTATGATCATCGGTCCGGTCAAACGCGTCGAACGCATGATTAATCGTCTGGGGCAGGGCAAAGCACTGGGTGACAGCGTGAGTTTTCGAGGCCCAAGGGAGATCCGTTCACTCGGGCAACGTATTGTCTGGCTCAGCGAACGTCTGAGCTGGCTGGAAGCACAGCGACATGAGTTTCTGCGTCATCTTTCACATGAACTGAAAACACCGCTGGCCAGCCTGCGCGAAGGCACAGAGCTGTTGGCCGATCAGGTCGCTGGGCCACTAAATGCGGAGCAGCAGGAAGTGGTGGCGATTCTGGATACCAGCAGCCGTCATTTACAGCGTCTTATTGAACAGCTGCTGGATTACAATCGTAAGCTGGCGGATGGCCCTCTGGCGCTGGAGCCGGTGGCGATTAATGACATCGTTGATGCGGTGGTAAAAGTTCATTCACTGCCTGCCAGCGCGCGGCAGTTGACCACGCATGTTGATTTACAGGTCACGCATTGTCTGGCCGAGGCCACGTTGTTGCAACGCGTCATCGATAACCTCTATTCGAACGCCGTGAACTACGGCAGCGAATCCGGTAATATCTGGCTGCAGAGCCAGCAGAAAGGCAACCAGGTATGGATTGAGGTGGCGAATACCGGCACACCGATTCCCGCAGAAGAACAGGCTATGATCTTTGAGCCCTTTTATCAGGGCAGCCAGCAGCGCAAAGGGCCGGTTAAAGGCAGCGGGCTGGGCTTAAGCATCGCCAAAGATTGCTTGCGCAGGATGCAAGGCGATTTGCAATTGGTGACGCGCAAGGATGCAGATGTATGTTTTCGAATTATTTTGACTACCAGCGCCGGGAATGCCTGATTAATGAAACTCTCCCTGATGAAACTTTTCAGCTGCGCGTTAATGGCGTTTGGCCTGAGTGCCTGCCAGACGCCGCCAACGGGCAGCACCTTGCATGATAGTGCCAGTCTGGCTGAACCAGACCTGCGGCTGCCCGATTATTTGGCCACCGATTGCCAAAATGTCTGGAAGATTGAAACTCCTGCGGCGATGAGCAATCCCCTTTACTGGCAGCGCGCCATCGACTGTGCTGAAAGGTTATCTCCTGCTGAAGCACGCGCTGAGGCGCGTCGTTGGCCGGTACAGGGCTGGGCGAGAGCCTATAAACAAAGCATCCTTCTGGCCAATGGCAATGTGACGCCAATCGAGCGCCGCCAGTATTTGGACACATTAGATGGCTACAGCGCGGCTTATCCCACGGCGGTTCGTCCACTGTTACAACTGTGGCGCAGTAATCAGGCGGCACAGTTAGCGCTCAGTGGTGAGCGTAGCCGCTATGCTGCGTTGCAGCAGAGCAATGACGCCGAACTCGATAGCCTGCGCCAGCAGCAGACTAAACTGCGTCAGTCGCTGGAAGAGACCCAGCGCAAGCTTGAGCGCTTAACGGACATTGAACGCCAGCTGTCATCACGTAAAGCACCTGACAGTAGCGATACGTCGCACGGTGCCAGTGATGCGCAAAGTGAGGATCAGTAACCATGAAACAGTCCGCACGTTTACTGCTGGTGGATGACGACCCTGGTTTGCTCAAGCTGCTGGGGATGCGGCTCAGCAGTGAAGGTTTTCAGGTATCGACAGCCGAAAGTGGCCCGGAAGCGCTGCGTCATCTGCAAAAAGAGAAAGCAGATTTAGTGATTAGCGATCTGCGTATGGATGAGATGGACGGATTGGCGTTGTTTGGCGAAATCCAAAAACGCCACGCCGGTTTACCGGTGATCATCCTTACCGCGCATGGCTCTATTCCTGAAGCCGTATCGGCGACGCAGCAGGGCGTATTCAGTTTCCTGACCAAACCCGTGGATCGCGATGCGCTGTACAAAGCCATTGATGAAGCACTGGCACAGCGAGCACCCGCCAGTGATGATGCCTGGCGTGAAGCGGTTGTGACGCGCAACCCTTTAATGCTGCGTTTGCTGGAACAGGCGCATATGGTGGCGCAATCCGACGTCAGCGTATTGATCAACGGCCAAAGCGGCACCGGTAAAGAGGTGCTGGCGCAGGCGATTCATGCCGCCAGTCCGCGCGCCAAGAAAGCGTTTATCGCCATCAACTGCGGTGCATTACCGGAACAGTTGTTGGAATCTGAACTCTTTGGTCATGCGAAGGGTGCCTTTACGGGGGCGGTTAGTGCGCGTGAAGGGTTGTTCCAGGCCGCAGAGGGCGGCACGCTGTTTCTGGATGAAATCGGGGATATGCCACAAGCGCTGCAGGTGAAACTGCTACGTGTGTTGCAGGAGCGCAAAGTGCGGCCGCTGGGCAGTAACCGCGATGTCGATATCAACGTGCGCATTATCTCTGCTACCCATCGCGATCTCCCTAAAGCTATGGAGAAGAAGAGCTTCCGTGAGGATCTCTACTATCGGCTCAATGTGGTAAATCTGAAGATCCCCGCGCTGCATGAGCGCGCTGAGGATATTCCGCTGCTGGCCAACCATCTGTTACGCCAGTCAGCTGAGCGGCATAAACCTTTTGTCCGCAGTTTTTCCGTGGATGCGATGAAACGGCTGGTGGGTGCCAGTTGGCCTGGCAACGTCCGCCAGCTGGTGAACGTGATTGAGCAGTGCGTTGCACTCAGCACCTCGCCGGTGATCAGCGATGCGCTGGTGGAGCAAGCGCTGGCAGGAGAAAATACGGCGCTGCCCACCTTTGTCGAAGCGCGAAATCAGTTCGAGCTGAACTATCTGCGTAAATTGCTGCAAATGACCAAAGGAAATGTCACCAATGCCGCGCGACTGGCTGGACGTAACCGTACTGAATTCTATAAGCTGCTGTCACGCCATGAGCTGGACGCCAGTGAATTTAAAGAGTAGCTTGCTGCGGCAGCGTCAGGAACACATATACTAAGGTTATCCGTCCATCATGGAGGGAGTGAAAAAAGGATCTGTCATGAAAAAGATCGATGCAATTATTAAACCATTCAAACTCGATGATGTGCGCGAAGCGTTAGCAGAAGTGGGCATCACCGGGATGACGGTCAGTGAAGTGAAGGGCTTTGGACGTCAAAAAGGCCATACTGAGCTGTATCGTGGTGCGGAGTACATGGTCGATTTTCTACCAAAAGTGAAAATCGAGATGGTGGTGGGTGATGACATCGTCGACACCTGTGTAGAAGCCATTATGAAAACCGCGCAAACCGGTAAAATCGGCGACGGTAAGATCTTCGTCTTCGACGTGGCGCGCGTTGTGCGTATCCGTACCGGTGAAGAGGACGAAGAGGCAATCTAAACCTCTCCGTTACCCGCTAAAAAGCCTGCATTGAGCAGGCTTTTTTGTTTACAGCACTTTATGTGGACCGAAGACTTCATAGTGGATGCGATCGGCACTGACTCCGGCATCAACCAGCTGGCGGGCGACAAACTGCATAAACGGCAGCGGGCCACACAGCCAGTATTGGCGATCTTGCTGATTTAATTCGCCTGAGACGCTGGCGAGATCCATCAATCCCTGCGCATCATAACTTCCCGCATCCTGGCTTTCAGGCTGTCGATACCAGATATGGCTGCTGAATGTTGCCAGGCGTGCGCCTGTGGCTTTAACTTCATCAGCAAACGCATGCTGTGATTTGCATTCGGCGGCATGCAGCCAGTTGACGGCACCTGCATGCTGTTGGTCGGCAAGGCTGGCCAGCATCGCCAGCATCGGGGTCTGTCCGACACCGGCTGAGATTAGCGTGACAGGGGACGAGGATGCGGTTTGCAGGAAGAAATCACCGGCGGGCGCCGCACACTGCACAATGTCGCCGACTTTGGCGTTGGCATGAAGCCAGCCTGAAACGCTGCCGTGTTCTTCGCGCTTAACGGCAATGCGATAGGCTTTTCCGTTAGGCAGATGCGTCAGTGAATACTGGCGATGCTGAATATTGTCGCTGCCAGCGGGGCGCAGACTCACCGCCAGATACTGTCCGGGTAAGAAATCAGCCACTGGCTGCCCATCATTAGGCACCAGCTCAAAGCTTTTGATGACCGAACTTTCCTGATTGATGGCGCGGATACGGAAGTCTCGCGCACCACGCCAGCCACCGGCTTTCTCTTCGGATGTACGATAAATCTCTTCTTCACGCTGAATAAACACATTAGCCAGCACGCCGTAAGCTTTACCCCAGGCTTCCAGCACCTCATCGCCCGGATTGAGCAGCTCTTCAATGGTTGCCAGCAAGGTTTCACCCACCACGGCGTACTGCGCAGGCTGAATGTTCAGGCTGGTATGTTTCTGTGCGATCTTCTCCACCGCGGGCAATAACACCGCCAGATTTTCCAGATTGCTACCGTACGCCACAATCGCATTGAACAACGCTTCACGCTGGTTGCCGCTGCGCTGATTATTCATGTTGAACACGTCTTTTAACTCTGGGTGTTGTGTTAACAAACGCTGATAGAAGTGGCCGGTGAGTTGAGGGCCAACCTGGGCGATGGCGGGTAAAGAAGATTTAACGGTAGCGATAGTCTGCGCATCTAGCATGGTGAATACCTCAGGGTAAATTTAAACATGTATTTTAAATGCATCTTATGATCGTTCATCTTGCCTGTAAATCCCCCGCTTTGATTACGGGTTATGCGGTAAAGCTGGAAGCTGGCACACAAACCTGAAAAATATTCCCGTGCAATGTGAAGGAATATCGTGATTTTCAGGCGTAAAAAAATGCGTAAAAATCCCGTTCCAGCGCCATGCCAATCGTTTGCGTAAAAAGAGCGGGTTGCGGCTACCTTCACCTGACAAAACCGTTTACACTATTGGCCTTCGCCCCCTTGCCGGGGCCTAAACTGCCGTTAAAAGTTAGCTAGTCAGGAGATGCCGGATGTTAAAGCGTGATATGAACATTGCCGATTATGATGCCGAGTTGTGGCAGGCTATGGAGCAAGAGAAGGTGCGTCAGGAAGAGCACATTGAACTGATTGCTTCTGAAAACTACACCAGCCCACGCGTTATGCAGGCGCAAGGTTCACAGCTCACCAACAAATACGCGGAAGGGTATCCGGGCAAGCGTTACTACGGCGGATGCGAATACGTTGATATCGTTGAACAGCTGGCGATTGATCGCGCAAAAGAACTGTTCGGCGCAGACTTTGCCAACGTACAGCCTCACTCAGGTTCTCAGGCGAACTTCGCGGTGTACACTGCGCTGCTGCAGCCGGGCGATACCATCCTGGGGATGAACCTGGCGCACGGTGGTCACCTGACTCACGGTTCTCCGGTTAACCTGTCGGGCAAACTGTATAACGTTATCCCTTACGGCATCGACGAAACCGGTAAAATCAATTACGACGAACTGGCTGAGCTGGCTAAAACCCACAAGCCTAAAATGATCGTCGGCGGTTTCTCTGCTTATTCTGGTGTTTGTGACTGGGCTAAAATGCGTGAAATCGCGGATAGCGTGGGTGCTTACCTGTTCGTTGACATGGCGCATGTTGCCGGTCTGATCGCAGCGGATGTGTATCCGAACCCGGTTCCACATGCGCACATCGTCACTTCAACCACACACAAAACCCTGGCGGGTCCACGTGGCGGTCTGATTCTGGCGAAAAACGGCGACGAAGATCTGTATAAAAAACTGAACTCCGCAGTGTTCCCGGGTGGTCAGGGCGGTCCATTGATGCACGTCATCGCCGGTAAAGCGGTCGCGTTCAAAGAAGCCATGGAGCCAGAGTTCAAGTCTTACCAGCAGCAAGTCGCGAAAAACGCGAAAGCAATGGTAGAAGTGCTGCTGGAGCGTGGCTACAACATCGTTTCAGGTGGGACTTATAACCACCTGTTCCTGATCGATCTGGTAAGCAAAAACCTGACCGGTAAAGAAGCCGATGCCGCGCTGGGCCGTGCAAACATCACTGTGAACAAAAACAGTGTACCAAACGATCCGAAGAGCCCATTCGTGACCTCAGGTGTGCGTATTGGTACCCCAGCGGTGACCCGTCGTGGCTTCAAAGAAGCAGAAGTTCGCGAACTGGCTGGCTGGATTGCGGATGTGCTGGACAACATCAACGACGAAGCGACCATTGAGCGCACTAAGCAGAAAGTTCTCGACATCTGTGCACGTCTGCCAGTTTATGCCTGATTTGGCATAACGTTGAAGTGATAAAAAGGATGGCGAAAGTCATCCTTTTTTTATTGTGCAACAAAAGCTTATCCAGCTGCATACCTTCACATTCCTCCTGTCTCACTATTTCCTTTTGAGTTCTGCTCTGACAAAGTAGCCGCCAAATTGGCTGCGGGCGCAGCCGACATGCCTGCGGGAGGCAAAATGACCATCGGATCGGCCAGATGGCTGGGACTCAGCTACTTCACTTATTTCTTTTGTTACGGCATCTATCTCCCTTTCTGGAGCGTTTGGCTAAAAGGCATCGGCTTAGATGCTGAGAAAATCGGCCTGCTGCTGGGATGCGGCATGGTGGCGCGATTCGTTGGCAGTTTGTTTATTGCCTCACAGGTGAAAAATCCCTCCCAACTTATTCTGGCGCTGCGGCTGCTGGCGTTAATGACCTGCTTATTCGCTTTGGGATTTTGGTTAGGCGGTCAGTGGCTCTGGCTGCTGCTGGTGATGGTGGGCTTTAATCTGTTCTTCTCACCCCTGGTGCCATTAAGCGACGCGCTGGCCGCGACCTGGACGCAGCAAATCGGTCTGGCCTATGGTCCGGTGCGCTTATGGGGATCGCTGGCGTTTGTGATCAGTTCCGCGCTCACCGGGATGATGGTCAATGCCTGGTCATCGCAGGCGATTCTGGTTTTACTGAGTTTGGGCGTACTGGTGATGTTATCCGGCATGATGCTGGTTCCGAAAACACGACCACAAGGGGATGTGCGGCAGGGAGCCAGCGGTGGATGGTCGGCGTGGCGCGACCTGCTGCGTGAAAATGCGGTTTGGCGCTTTATGCTGTGTGTGACATTAATGCAGGGCGCTCACGCGGCGTATTACAGCTTCAGTGCCATTTGGTGGCAGGACGCGGGCTACTCGACCTCGGTGATTGGCTATTTGTGGTCATTGGGCGTGGTGGCGGAAATTGTGATATTTGCCCTCAGTAATCGGCTGTTCCGCCGCTGGAGTGCACGTGACTTGCTACTGCTCTCCTGCGTTTGTGCACTGGTACGTTGGGTGATGCTCGGTTCAAGCACGGCGCTGCCGTTGCTGATTGTGGCGCAAATTCTGCATTGCGGCAGTTTTACCGTGTGCCATCTGGCGGCGATGCGTTTTATTGCCTCACGCAAGGGGGCAGAGGTGATCCGTTTGCAGTCGCTATACTCGGCGTTAGCGATGGGGGGCGGTATTGCTGTGATGACGATGATTTCTGGCGTACTGTTCACCCACTTGCAGGGGCATCTGTTCTGGGTGATGGCGCTGGTCGCGCTTCCTGCACTCTTCCTGCGACCGCGCGCCGCTTAAGCCTCCAGTAATTGCCGGATACGCTGCTGCTGATGATAACTCAGCGGCAGCTCGGCATGGATCAGTGGCGGGGAAAATAGCGGTAAAGAGGTGGCATAGGGGGTGATCACCAGCGCAACGTCACGCGGGGCGCCTTCACGTTGAAAATGCAGCATATCCTGATAGGTGATGTTGATGGGCAGCAGTGTCATTTCGCGGATCTGCTGCTCCAGTAATTGCTCCAGCGCAGCATCTGCGCCCGTTAACAGCAGTACCTGCTTTTCCTGCAATGCGCTCTCCTGCATCAGCCAGGCGCCAAAGAGTACCGCCACTAAACTCACCTCCTCAGCATTGAATTGCGTGCCGAAATCGCTGCTGAAATGATACAGCGCGCGCTCGGTGGTGCGCAGCAATCGTGGATAGAGTCGCGCAACATCCAACGCCACACTGTTATCAATGCCAATAGCAAAGTGGCTGCGATCCAGTGCCTGAGCCAGATGGGTAAAGAGTTGCAGTTTTAGCTCATGCTGATTTTTGATGCGAGTCTGTGCCAGTTGCTCAAAGCGGGCAATCAGCGCTTCTACCGCCGCCATCAGCTTTTCAGCCTGCGCATCACGCAGTTGATTGCCATCCGGCGCATGGATCAAGCTGAATAACAGTGTCCAGAAATCGGTTTCACTGACGTCCGGGGCTAAATGGCAACGCTTCTGCCAGTGATGGATGACATCGTCAGCTGCGGCACGCTCTGTTTTAGCGGCCAGCCATGCGCGCTGTTTTTCGCTGAACAGGGCGTTTTGTCGCTGGCACAGCGCATACTTCATGAAGATTTGCAGGAACAGGCGATCGCGCGGACTAAAGTCACGGGACAGCCTTAAACCGCAGTGCTGGATCAGCGCCTGTAAGTTGGTTTCATCCCACAGTGCTTTTTCGATGTTGAGCACTTTCAGGCGCTGGCGTAGCACCGGGGCAAAATGTTGGCAGACGAAATCCTGCGACAAACGCAGTGCGCGTCGCAGCCAATGGAGCAGGCATAGCCGCCTGTCCAGTTCCGTCCCATGTATGCGAAAACTGCCATCGACCATCTGGTGTAACTCCAGTTGATGGTAGCGCTGTATCTCATCACCGACTTCCGCGATATCCTGTCGGGCGACGACAGGATCAACGCCATTTAACTGGCAGAGTTTTTCAAGCGTTAGCGCGGGAGCGGGCAGAAACAGTAGCAATAGCAGATGGCAACGACGCTGGGCGCGGCTGAAGAGTGGTGCAGATGAAGGTGCAGAACTCATCAAGTGTATTATCCGCAGGTCATTTTTTTAGCTAAGAATAGCTAACTCCACGCGGTAACCCTGCACTTTGTCGTGACTTTTGCTCAGAGCTTTAAAGCGGGTCACAGTTTTTCTGGACCACTATAATCTTCACTTGAGAATTGTTACTTTATAACACATGAAAATTTTACTCATTCCCATTACGCTGCTGTTTAGCGCTGCGGCCTGGTCACATCCGCACAGCTTTATCGATATGAAAACCGAGTTTGTCAGTGACAACAATCACCTGACCGGCATGAAGATGGTGTGGACCATGGACGAGATTACCTCAGCCGATTTGCTCTATGACGCGGGCAAGGCGAAACCCGGGGATGTGGTGTGGAAAAAGCTGGCGGCACAGGTGATGGCGAATGTGTTGGGGCAGCACTACTTTTCTGAAGTGTGGCAGGACAAAACGCGCGTGAAATTCCTGAATTTACCCAAGGAGTACAACTTGTCGCGTAATAGCAACAAAGCGGTGCTGGAGTTTATTGTGCCGTTTGGTGAGCCCCAGTTACTCACTGACAGGCAGTACCGCATCCAGACGTTTGATCCGAGTTACTTTGTCGATATGTATTACGACAACCCACAGGCATTAACCATGGACGACAGCGTGAAAGCGCATTGCCAGATTGATTTGCATACCCCGAAACCTGACGACTCGCTGAAACAATATGCGCTGTCACTGGACAAAGCCGATGCGCCGCCTGAAGACATGGACCTGGGCCAGCAATTTGCACAAACGGTAACCCTGACATGTCATTGATTTCTCTGCCTGCCCGTACACGTCGCCTTTGGCCGCTGTGGTTGTTAGCGTTAATCATGTTGGCGGCGGGTTTTACCTTATGGCAGCACTGGTCGCAAATTCTGCTGCAAAGCGTGATGTGGCAAAAAATTCTCAATCGCGAAATGACGCAGTTACTGCAGCAAGTTTCACAGCAGCCGCAGCAGGCGGGTGTAACGCTGATGCTGTTCAGCCTGGCGTACGGTGTCTTGCATGCGCTTGGGCCTGGCCACGGCAAAGTGGTGATCAGCACCTTTCTGGCCACCCATCCTGCAAAGCTAAAAACCAGTATGAAACTGACGCTGTTGGCCGCGCTATTACAAGGTGGCGTGGCGATTGGGTTGGTGACGGTGATGCTGGTGGTACTGCAAACCTCATCACGGCAGATGCACCTCGGCAGCTATTGGCTGGAGAAGGGGAGCTATCTGTTAGTGATGGCGCTAGGCGTGTGGGTGGGATGGCGAGCGCTGCGTTCTCTTTATCAGGTGTTACGTCCCGTGCGGCAAAAAATGCAGATTCACGCTCTCCGTCCGCATCATCAGCATGACGAAAACTGTGGATGTGGCCATGCGCACTTGCCCAGTGCTGAACAGATGGATCAGGCAGTGAGTAAGAAAACGCAGGCGCTGGTGGTGTTTTCCATGGGGATGCGACCCTGTTCCGGAGCCATCATGATGCTACTGTTTGCAAAGGTCATTGGTGTCTACGCCTGGGGCGTGGCCTCTGCGGTAGCGATGGCGGTCGGAACCGCGGTGACAGTTTCCGCTATGGGCCTGCTGGTTCAGCGATCGCGCCGACTGGCGGAACGATTGGGGGCGGCGAACAGCGGTACACGCATGGCAAAAATCGTGATGCCGGCGTTGGCATTGGCTGGAGGGGCATTATTGGTTCTGGCGGGAGCTTTTCTGTGGCAAAGCGCGCAACCGATGATGAGTAGCGGCTTGCGCCCGTTCTAAGGGCGTAAAAAAAGGCGGATAGGATATCCGCCTTTATTCTGCTTAGCGCTTCAGCGCTTCGCTCAGTTCTTCACGCATGGTCGCCAGCATGGCTTTAACAACGCGAGGGTTACCGGCAACGATGTTACCGGACATCATATAGCCGTGGTTGCCGGTGAAGTCAGTCACCAGGCCACCTGCTTCACGCACCAGCAGTTCGCCCGCAGCGAAATCCCAAGGCTTCAGGCCGATCTCAAAGAAACCGTCCACACGACCAGCCGCCACGTAGGCCAGATCCAGCGCAGCAGAACCCGTACGACGGAAGTCAGCACACTGAGTAAACAGTTTGCCCACGATATTGATGTATGGCGTGGCGTGTTGCTTCAGTTTGAACGGGAAGCCGGTGGCGAGGATGGTGCCATCCAGATCGCGTGCTGTGCTGCCACGAAGACGGTAGCCATTCAGCTGTGCGCCCTGGCCGCGTACGGCGGTGAACAGTTCGTTGCGCATTGGATCGTAAACCACGGCAACTTCGGTGCGGCCTTTAATGCGCACAGCGATAGAAACAGAGAAGTGTGGTAAACGTTTGATGAAGTTGGTGGTGCCATCCAGCGGATCGATTACCCATTGAATATCTTGATCATCGCCCGCCAGTTCACCGCTTTCTTCGGTGACGATGGAGTGTTGCGGGTACGATTTACGAATGACTTCGATAATCAGACGTTCTGCGTCACGGTCAACATTGGTAACGAAGTCGTTGCTGCCTTTCTGGCTAGCTTCAACCGCGTCCGGGGTTTCATAATTCTTGGCAATTAAATTTCCGGCCTTGCGCGCTGCGCGCACGGCGATGTTGAGCATCGGATGCATCGGTATCTCTCGCTGGATGTTAAAGAACGGGTGAAAACGGCGCGGAGTATATCAGGGTGTTCAGCAAATGTCCTGCTTTTATGCTAGGCTACGCGCCATCATTTTCTCATCACTGACTATTATGCTGCAAAATATCCGAATCGTACTGGTTGAAACCTCGCACACCGGCAACATGGGCTCTGTTGCCCGCGCTATGAAAACCATGGGCTTATCCAATCTGTATCTGGTCAACCCGCTGGTTAAACCGGATTCACAGGCCATCTCGCTTGCTGCTGGCGCCAGTGATGTGATCGGCGACGCGAAGATCGTTGATACGCTGGACGAGGCGATTGCCGGTTGTAGCTTAGTGGTGGGCACCAGTGCGCGTTCACGTTCACTGCCGTGGCCGATGCTGGATTCACGTGAATGCGGCATTAAAAGTGTTGAAGAGGGCCAGCAGGCACCCGTTGCATTGGTGTTTGGTCGCGAGCGCGTTGGCCTGACCAACGACGAATTGCAGAAGTGCCATTATCACGTTGCCATTCAGGCCAACCCAGAATACAGCTCGCTCAACCTGGCGATGGCCGTGCAGATTATTGCCTACGAAGTGCGTATGGCCTGGCTGGAAGCACAGGAAAAAGCCAACCCGCAGCCGCAAGAAGAGGAGTCTCCTTATCCTTTAGTGGACGATCTGGAGCGTTTCTATCAGCACATTGAAAAGATGATGCTGGACAGTGGCTTTATTCGCGAAGGTACGCCGAGCCAGGTGATGAGCAAACTGCGTCGTCTGTATACCCGCGCGCGCCCGGAGCGTGATGAATTGAATATCCTGCGCGGCATGCTGGCATCCTTCCAAAAGCCTAAAGGTGATAAGGGTAATAGTTGAGTAAAACAGTTGGTTAAATAGTTGAGTAAATTACTTGGTTAAATAGTTGACCGTTTTACTCAGGAATGGCAGACTGGCGTCAATTCATCAGATAGCCCGCCGATACCCGGACGGACGCTTACGAGGTTGTATGCTATGAGACTGACATCCAAAGGACGTTATGCCGTAACCGCTATGCTGGACGTTGCACTGCACTCCAATGAGGGCCCGGTGCCACTGGCAGATATTTCTGAGCGTCAGGGCATTTCGCTCTCCTATCTGGAGCAGTTATTCTCGCGTCTACGTAAGCACGGCCTGGTAGCCAGCGTTCGTGGCCCAGGCGGCGGTTATCTGTTAGGTAAAGATGCGGGCGCTATCGCCGTGGGTGCAGTGATTACCGCGGTTGACGAATCCGTTGATGCGACCAAATGCCAGGGCAAAGAAGGTTGCCAGGGCGGCGAACGTTGCCTGACCCACGTTCTGTGGCGTGATCTGAGCGAGCGCATCAGCGAATTCCTCAACAACATCACCTTGGCAGAACTGGTCAACAACCAAGAGATCCTGGACGTAGCAGACCGTCAGAATATGACTGATAACCGTCGCTTCCAGCAGCACCGCATGCAAGAAACCATCAACGTTAATCTGCGCGCTTAATTCTCTCCCAGTTCTAACCCGTCATGCTTGGTCTTCAGCCAAAGCATGACGGGTTCATTCCCTCAAACGTTTTCGTCGTCCACTCTTAAACTCTCAATTTCTACGCTATAGTTCTCGATCCCGACCCTAAATGATTTACGTTGCAAGAAGGCGGCAAGTGAACGAATCCCCAGGAGCTTACATCAGTAAGTGACTGGGGTGAGAGCGCGCAGCCAACGCACTTGTGGCGTAAAGCATGACGCATTCATTCCCTCAAATGTTTTCGTCGCCCACTCTTAAACTCTCAATTTCAACGCTATAGTTCTCGATCCCGACCCTAAATGATTTACGTTGCAAGAAGGCGGTAAGTGAACGAATCCCCAGGAGCTTACATCAGTAAGTGACTGGGGTGAGAGCGCGCAGCCAACGCACTTGTGGCGTAAAGCATGACGGGTCGATTCATGCTATAAAGGCGTATGATTTAATATACGGAGTTCTAGCGCAATGAAATTACCGATCTACCTGGATTACGCAGCGACCACGCCTGCGGATCCGCGTGTCGCCACCAAAATGATGCAGTTCCTCACTTTGGATGGCACCTTCGGTAACCCCGCTTCCCGTTCTCACCGTTTTGGCTGGCAGGCTGAAGAAGCCGTTGATGTGGCACGCAATCAGATTGCTGAGCTGGTTAACGCCGATCCGCGTGAAATCGTTTTTACCTCTGGCGCTACTGAAGCTGACAACCTTGCGATTAAAGGTGCAGCGCAGTTCCATCAGGCACGCGGCAAGCACATCATTACCAGCCAAACAGAGCACAAAGCCGTGCTGGATAGCTGCCAACAGCTGGAGCGTGAAGGTTTTGACGTCACCTGGCTTCAGCCGGGTAGCGACGGCATTGTCACGCCTGCGATGCTGGAAGCCGCGCTGCGTGACGATACCGTACTGGTTTCACTGATGCATGTGAACAATGAAACCGGGGTGATTCAGGACATCGCGGCCTTTGGCGCATTGTGCCGGTCGCGTGACATTCTGTTCCACGTTGACGCCACCCAAAGTGTGGGCAAGCTGCCGATTGACGTCAGTACACTGCCGGTCGATCTGATGTCGTTCTCTGCACATAAAATTTATGGTCCAAAAGGCATTGGTGCGCTGTGGGTGCGTCGCAAGCCTAAATTGCAGATTGATGCGCAGATGCACGGCGGTGGACACGAGCGAGGGATGCGTTCAGGGACGTTACCGGTGCATCAAATCGTGGGGATGGGCGAGGCGTACCGCATTGCGCGTGAGGAGATGGACAGTGAAATGGCGCGTCTTGCGACATTGCGTCAGCGTCTCTGGCACGGTGTGAGTCAGTTAGATAATGTTAAGGTTAACGGCTCGCTGGAGCAGGGCGCGCCGAATATTCTGAACCTCAGTTTTGCCCACGTTGATGGCGAATCGCTGATTATGGCGTTGAAAGACTTGGCGCTCTCATCCGGTTCCGCCTGTACCTCTGCCAGCCTCGAACCCTCTTATGTGCTACGCGCCATGGGCGTTGAACAGGAGCTGGCTCACAGTTCACTGCGCTTCTCTCTGGGCCGTTTCACCACAGAGGAAGAGATTGATTATGCTATTGAACTGGTTAAAAAAGCGGTCAGTCGTTTGCAGACGTTAACCCCTGCAACGTCCCGCTAATTCATGCACCCCTTGCGCCGGTTCTGGCGCAAGGTGACACCTAACGCAACGGAGCCACGCGATGACAACACAACCGATGACAATTACGCTCAGCTCCCAGGCCGCCGATGCGCGCTGGGGTGAAAAAGCGTTGCTGAGCAGCACTGAAAGTGGCATGACCGTACACCTGACTGGCGCGGATGCGCTGATGAGCATTCAGCGCGCGGGGCGTAAGCTGGACGGCCAGGGTATCCGCCATGTTGCACTGAGCGGTGAAGGCTGGGATTTAGAGAAGTGCTGGGCATTCTGGCAAGGCTATCGCAGCCCAAAAGGCCAGCGCCAGGTTGAGTGGCCAGAACTGAATGAACACGATCAGGAAGAATTCGATCGTCGTCTGAAGATCATTGATTGGGTTCGCAACACCATCAACCTGCCAGCGGAAGATCTGAGCCCAGAGCAACTGGCACACGGTGCTATTGATCTGATCACAGAAGTGGGCGCAGATGCTGTCAGCTATCGCATCACCAAAGGCGAAGATCTGCGCGAGCAAGGTTATGCCGGTATTCACACCGTAGGCCGCGGTTCAACGCGCCCACCGGTATTGTTGGCGCTGGACTTTAACCCGACTGGTGATGAGAATGCGCCAGTTTATGCCTGCCTGGTCGGTAAAGGCATCACCTTCGATACCGGTGGCTACAGCCTGAAGCAGAGCGCCTTTATGGATTCGATGAAATCCGATATGGGCGGGGCTGCAACCCTGACGGGCGCGCTGGCGTTGGCGATTTCACGCGGCCTGACGAAACGCGTGAAGTTGTATCTGTGCTGTGCAGACAACATGGTGAGCGGTAACGCGTTCCGTCTTGGCGACATCATCCGTTATCGCAACGGTAAAACCGTTGAAGTGATGAATACCGATGCCGAAGGCCGCCTGGTATTGGCTGATGGCTTGATCGATGCCAGCGAGCAGAATCCTGAGTTGCTGATTGATGCCGCCACCCTGACCGGTGCAGCGAAAACCGCGCTGGGTAACGATTATCACGCGCTGTTTACCTTTGATGACGTGTTGGCTGAATCACTGATGGGGAGCGCAACCGGTGAAAACGAAGCTTTCTGGCGTTTACCGTTGGCCGAGTTCCATCGTAGCCATCTGCCATCGAACTTCGCCGATCTGAATAACATCGCCAGCCCGGCACATGCCGCCGGTGCCAGCAGTGCGGCCGCTTTCCTCTCGTATTTCGTTAGCAAATATCAGCAGGGCTGGCTGCACATTGACTGTTCTGCGACCTATCGCAAAAGTGCTGTCGATCAGTGGTCCGCTGGCGCAACCGGCCTTGGCGTGCGTACCGTCGCCAACCTGTTATTGAAATAAAGCCGCTGCGCATCATGCGCTGCTGCAGGGCCGCCATTTATGGCGGCCAAAAAGCGCTTAAGTCACAGACTTCTGCCTGAGCTTGCCGTTTTTTGGAACTGGATAAATGAGTAATCGTCTTGAAGAGGTGCTGAAGCTGGCCGCTACTGAGCCCGCGCACCGTCCGGAATTTTTTCAACTGCTACTGGAATCTGACGTCTGGGTACCGGGTGAAAGTCCTGCTGAACAATTTGATGCCACCTCACCGGTGGAATTGCTGCACTGGGAAAAAGAGGGCGGTGGTAGCGTGATCCCGTTCTTCACTTCTGAAGAGGCGATGGGTGAGGCGATCAAAGAGGAGCAGCCATACCTGCGTTTACCGGCGCGAACCCTGTTCGAGATGACGTTGGGGGAGAGTTTGTTCCTCAATCCGAAGTTGCCAGCGGGCAAAGAGTTTTCTCCGGGCGAGATTGCGCATCTTATCGGTGAAGAGGGCAGTGCACTTAGCCAGCAAACCGTTCTGGAAGGTGGCCATGCGCTGTTATTGTCGGAAGTCGCTGAGCCACCGGCGCAGATGATTGATTCGCTCACGCAGCTGTTTGCCAAGTACAAGCAGGTGCGTCGTGCTTATATTGCCAGCATCCGCGAAAGCGCCACGGAAGAACCGAACCTGCTGATTGGCATTGAAGCGGACAGCAATATTGATGAGATTATCCAGGCCGCAGGCAGTGTCGCTACCGATACGCTGGCAGACGATGCCCCCATCGATATCTGCGAAGTGGTGAGCGATGAGAAGGGCGTGAGCCATTTCTTTACTGCTCACATCACACCGTTCTACGAGCGCCGCTGGGGCAGCTTCCTGCGTGATTTCAAAGGCAGCCAGCGCATTATTTAAAATACCCGTTGTAGCGGCGCAATTTATTGCGCATCGGTCAGCCATCGTGCGGCTTCAGATACGCGCGTTAAATCGCGCCGCTACCCTGCATTGCAATCTCTTATTTCTCGATCGGCAAATCGTCGCGGCTGCCCCATTCTCCCCAAGAGCCGTCATACAGCGTCACATCTCGCACACCCAAAGCGGTCAATGCCAGAATCACCACTACCGCCGTCACGCCAGAACCACAGCTGGCGATAATCGGCTGATCCAGCTTGATTCCCGCTTTCTCGAACAGATCGCGCAGCTCAGCAGCGGGCTTAAGCGCACCGTTCACCACCAGATTATTCCACGGCATGTTCAGGCTGTTGGGAATGTGTCCGCGCAGTAAGCCGGGACGGGGCTCATCCACTTCAGCGTTAAAGCGGTTAGCGGCACGGGCATCAACGATCTGTGCGCCACCTTCATGGCTGATCAGCAGCACATCCGTCAGGCGCTTCACCTGCGCGCTGTCATAGTTGGCTTCAAACTCGCCTTCCGGCAAGCTGACTGGCCCTGTCGCAACGTCAAACCCGGCCGCTTTCCAACCCTGTAATCCTCCCGCCAGTATGGAGACGTTCACGCAACCAAAGGCGCGCAGCATCCACCAGGCGCGTGGCGCAGAAAACAGGTTGCCCTCATCGTAGATCACCAGATGTTTATCCTGGTTGACGCCCAGTTCGCGCATCGCGACTGCAAAAGCTTCGGGGCGCGGCATCATATGTGGATAAGCGCTGGTGTGATCGGATAAAGCTTCGATATTGAAGTAAGGCGCATCCGGCAAATGTCCAGCCAGATATTCTGCCTCGATATCGCGCACCGCTTCCTGACCAGGCGGCAACATGCGCGCATCCAAAACCTGCAACGTTTCCTCGGTGTAATGCTCTTTTAACCAATCGGCAGATACAAACAGGGGAGCTGTCATCGCAACAACCTCTTCTTAATCATCGGAAAGCAGAAAGGCCCAGTGTCCGGGAATGTGAACGCTATCTCAAGGGTATCATTGCTAAAGTGAGTAGGTTGATGTGAAATTGCGCAGCAAACACTTTTTAACCTTTTGGGGCTGGTGAGGGACTTACCATGGCAAGACGTGTTAATCGACTGCTGCTCAGTGTGCTGATCGGCGGATCACTTTTGGGCAGCACATTGCTGCCTGCACAAGCGGCGGATACGCCTGCGGTGCAAAAGGCGGCAAAAACACTCGCGGTTATCGACCTTTCAGAACTGCAACTGGATGGCGCGGCGGCACTGGTGTTGACCTTCAACACCGCGCTCGACAGCAAGCAGGATATCAATGCGCTTATCCACCTCAGCGATGAGAAAAGCGGTAAAGTTGATGGCGGCTGGGAGCTGGCGCAAAATGGCAAAACCTTGCGCTTCCGCCATCCTGAGCCGTCGCGCAAATTGACGGTCACCGTTGATGCTGGCCTCAAAGCCGCCGATGGCAGCAGCTTATCCAGCCCTTTTAACCAGACACTCACCACGCGTGACATCCAGCCGATGGTCGGTTTCTCCAGCCGGGGTTCATTACTGCCGCTGCGCCTGACGCAGGGTTTACCGGTGCTGGCGCTGAATGTGAATAACATTGATGTCGACTTCTTCCGGGTAAAAAGTGCCGCGCTGGCCGATTTTCTCGCCCAGTGGAATTACGGCAACAATCTTTCGTACTGGGAATCCCGCGACCTGCTGAAAAATGCTGATTTAATCTACAGCGGTCGTTTTGACCTCAATCCAGCACGTAACACCCGTGAAAAAATGCAGCTGCCGCTGGGTGACGTTGATGCACTCAAACAACCCGGTGTGTATCTGGCGGTGATGAAGCAGGCGGGCACTTATAACTACACGCAACCCGCGACCCTGTTCACCCTCAGCGACATTGGCTTTTCGCTGCACAGCTTCCCGGATCAACTGGAACTCTTTACGCAAAGTCTGGCGAGTGGCGCGCCGCTGGATGACGTCAATGTGCAACTGCTGGATGAAAAAGGCCAGCAGCTGGCAAGTGGCAGCAGTGACAGTCAGGGCCATCTTCGTTTACCCGCCAATGCCAAAGGTAAGCTGCTGCTGGCGACGCTAAAAGGACAAACCTCGCTAATCGATCTTAATCGCCCCGCCTTGGATCTGGCAGAATTCCCGATCGACGGCCCACAAGGTTACGACAAACAGTTTTTTATTTTTGGTCCGCGCGATCTCTATCGCCCCGGCGAAACTGTCATTGTGAACGCCTTACTGCGTGATGCGGATGGCAAGCCGCTGCCACCGCAACCGGTGAAAGCTGAGGTGGTGCAGCCGAATGGTGAAGTCACACAAACCTTTGTGTGGCAGCCGGAAAACGGTATCTATCAGCAGCGTTTTGCGTTACCTGCTTCGGCCATGACCGGAGAGTGGACGCTGCGTATTAACAGCGGGGATAACCAGCCGCGGAACTGGTCATTCCATGTGGAAGATTTTCTGCCAGAGCGGATGGCGTTGGCGCTGAGCAACAGTGAACAGCCGCTGGCACCGGATGCGACAGTGACTTTTGCGGTTGAAGGGCGTTATCTCTATGGCGCGCCTGCGGCAGGCAATGAACTGCAGGGGCAACTGTTCCTGCGCCCGGCGCGTGAAGCGGTGACGGCACTACCTGGCTACCAGTTTGGTGACATTACCGAAGAGCTAAAGCGCAGCCTGGACGATGTCGACGAGAAGCTGGATGAAAGCGGCAAGCTGCAGCTCAACGTGGAGAGCAACTGGGCGGAGAGTCACTCACCATTAAATTTGATTTTGCAAGCCAGCCTGCTGGAAACCGGTGGCCGTCCGGTGACGCGCCGCGCAACTCAAGCCATCTGGCCTGCGCCTGCACTGCCGGGTATTCGCCCGCTGTTTAACAGCGAATCAGTCTACGACTATCGCACCGATCGTTATCGTGATGAACCGACGGTGCCAGAAAACAGTCTGGCGGAATTCGATGTGGTTTATGCCAACCCTCAGGGGGAGAAACTGGCCGCACAGGATCTGGATGTGCGCCTGATTCATGAGCGTCGTGACTATTTCTGGAGCTTCTCCGACAGCGAGGGCTGGCAGTCGCGTTACGATCAAAAAGATCTGCAGGAAGATGAGCAGCACATCACTATCGCGGCGGGTGGCAGCCAGAAAGTGAGCTTCCCGGTGGAGTGGGGCACCTATCGGCTGGAAGTGCATGCGGGTGACAAGATTATCAGCAGTGTGCGCTTCAATGCCGGTTACTGGTGGCAGGACAATACCGACGGCACGGGTGCGCTGCGTCCCGATCAGGTCAAACTGAAAATCGATAAAAGCGCCTATCAGCCGGGTGACACTGCGCACGTGCAGGTCGAATCACCTGCGGCCGGTAAAGGTTATCTGATGGTGGAGTCAAGCAGCGGCACACTGTGGTGGCAACCGCTGGATGTGCCTGCAGGTGGCGCGACCATTGATGTCCCTGTCAGTGAAAGCTGGCAGCGTCACGATCTTTATCTCAGCGTTATCGTCGTGCGACACGGCGATAAAGCCAGTGGCACCACACCCAAACGGGCGGTGGGTCTGCTGCATTTGCCGATGGCTACGGAAGCGCGTCGCCTTAACCTGGTATTGGATGCGCCGGATAAAATCCGCCCTGAGCAGACCATAAAAGTGAAGGTCAAAGCCAGCCGAGAAGGTGGCGAGTTACCCAAGCAGGTTCAGGTTTTGCTGTCTGCGGTGGACAGTGGCGTGTTGAACATCACGGATTACAAAACGCCGAACCCGTGGCAGGCGTTCTTTGGTCGCAAGCGCTACAACGCCGATCAATACGATGTTTATGGTCAACTAATTGAAGGCGGCGGCAAGCTGGCCGCGCTGCGTTTTGGCGGTGATTGTGACGATGCTGATGCGCTGTCTCGTGGCGGCAAGAAACCTGTGACGGACGTGCAAATTATCGCGCAGCAGCTGCAACCCGTCACGCTGGACGCTAATGGTGAAGGCACACTTGAACTGCCTGTTCCCGCCTTTAATGGTGAGTTACGCCTGATGGCGCAGGTGTGGAGTGACGACAGCTTTGGCTCGGCGGATCGTAAATTGGTGGTGGCTGCACCCCTGATCAGCGAGCTGGCAACGCCGCGCTTTATGGCCAGCGGTGACCAATCGACGCTGGCGCTGGATCTCACCAACCTCACCGATCAGCCTCAAACATTGAAGGTTGATGTGACGGCGAAGGGGTTGATTGCGTTGACCGGTAATGTGCCCTCTTCGGTGCAGCTGGCGAAAGGGGCGCGCACCACCTTGCAGATTCCCGTGAAAGCGCAGGGGGCCTTTGGCGAAGGCGCGGTGCAGGTCAAGGTTTCGGGCATGAGCCTGCCAGGGGAAACTTTGGCGCCGAGTGAGCGTCAATGGTCCATCGGCGTGCGCCCGGCCTATCCAGCACAAACCCTGAATTTCGAGAATGTGATGCAAACCGGCCTGAGTTGGCAGGTTGTCGCCAGCGCGTTTAATGGCCTGCAAAAAGACACCTTGACCGGGCAATTATCCCTGAGCAATCGACCACCGCTGAACATCGCCAGCTTCATCAGCCAACTTTATGCTTATCCTTACGGTTGCCTGGAGCAGACGGCCAGCGGGATTTGGCCGTCGGTATTCACCAACAAGGCGCAACTGGATGCCTTAGGTATCAAAACCAGCACAGACGAGGCGCGCCGCGCGTCGATTGCTACCGGTATTGCGCGCCTTGCTGGCATGCAACGTGGCAACGGCAGCTTTGGCCTGTGGAGCAAAGAGAGCGCTGAAGAGTTCTGGCTGACCGCTTACGTCACCGACTTCCTGCTGCGCGCCAGTGAGGCGGGGTACAGCGTGCCAGAAGGCGTCATCAGCCGTGCAGATGAGCGTCTGCTGCGCTACTTGCAGGACCCGTCACAGATTGAAACCAGCTGGAGCAGCGATGCCGATGGCCTGCGTTTCAGTGTGCAATCCTATGCCGGCTTGGTATTGGCACGCCAGCAACAGGCACCACTCGGGGCACTGCGTGCCTTGTATGACAAGCGTGAACAGGCAAAATCGGGTCTGGCACTGGTGCAACTCGGCGGGGCGTTGAAACTGATGGGCGATCAACAGCGCGCGCAGCTGGCATTGGCGCAAGGAATCGGATTGGAGCGTAAACCGAATAGCTGGCTGGGAGACTATGGTAGCCCGGTGCGCGATCGTGCACTGATACTCTCGCTGTTAACGGAAAATAAGCTGTTGCCAGATATGCAGGGGCCATTACTGATTGACCTGGCAAAAGCGGTGCACGGCCAGCGCTGGTTCTCCACCCAGGAAAATAACGCCCTGTTCCTTGCTGCGCGCACCTTACAGCAGCACAAAGGTGAGCAGTGGCAAGCCTCGCTACAAGGAAGAAGCGAACCGTTGAGCAGCAATCAGGCAATCAACATGGGGATCGACGAAGCGCAGCTGCGACAAGGGCTTTCGGTGAAAAGCGACAATGCGTCACCGCTCTACGGCACGCTGAATGTGGTGGGTTATCCGCGTACGGCACCGTCGCCAATGAGCAACGTCCTCAGCATTACCCGTGAATACTTCACACTGGAAGGGAAACCGGCCGATCTCACTAATCTGAAGAGTGGTGAACTGCTGGTGGTCCGACTGAAGGTGGCGGCCAGCGAACGTGTCAGTGATGCTTTGGTGGTGGATCTGTTGCCCGCGGGGCTTGAGCTGGAAAACCAGAATCTCAGCGACAGCAGCGCCAGTCTTGGCGACAGTGCTGATGCGCTGAAAGAGAGCATGATGGATATGCAGCAGGCCAACATCAAACACATTGAGTTCCGCGACGATCGTTTTGTCGCGGCGCTGGCGCTGGATGGCTACACGCCAGGCACGTTGCTGTATCTGGCGCGGGCCGTGACGCCGGGTAGCTATCTTCTGCCGCCGCCGCAGGTGGAATCCATGTATGTGCCAGAGTGGCGCGCGATTGGCAGCACGCCAGAAAAACTCAATGTGCGCTAAGCGTTGATGAACAAGGTAAAGCGACTAAAGCGGTGGCGCTGGCTGCCGCTTTTTTTACTACTGATGTTAGCAGGAATGTGGTTGCTGGATCGGCTCGATCCCTTGCCGCTGCAGGAGGTGCAGCCTGCGCGCGTCGTGGTGGCCGAAGATGGCACACCGCTGTGGCGTTTTGCGGACCAGCACGGGGTCTGGCGTTATCCCGTCACGCTGGAGGAGGTCTCGCCTGATTATATTCAGGCACTCCTGACCTACGAAGATCGCTGGTTCTGGCACCATCCGGGTATCAACCCGATGGCGATTGTGCGTGCCATCGGGCAAAACGTACTGCATCACAGCATTGTCTCGGGCGGCAGTACACTCACAATGCAAGTCGCGCGGCTGATCGATCCGCAACCGCGTACGCTGCGTGGCAAAGTGGTTCAGGCGTGGCGCGCACTGCAACTGGAGTGGCACCTGTCGAAGCGCGACATTCTGACGCTGTATCTCAATCGCGCCCCTTTTGGCGGTACCGTTGAAGGTGTCGGAGCGGCAAGCTGGATGTGGTTGGGTAAACCACCGTCACAACTCACTAAAGGCGAGGCGGCTTTACTCGCGGTGCTGCCGCAGGCGCCGAGCCGTCTGCGTCCAGACCGCTGGCCGCAACGTGCGGAAGCCGCACGTAACAAAATCCTGGATCGTCTCGCTGAGTATCGGGTGTGGTCGGCGCAAGATGTCGCTGATATCAAACAGGAGTCCGTCTGGTTGCCGCCGCGTCAGACGCCGCAAATGGCCCCGTTACTGGCGCGTCGTCTGCTGTCGCTTTCACCCGACAATAAAATTACCTCCACGATTGATGTGTCGTTACAGCGTGAGTTGGAGAGTCTGGCCACTTCGCTTAAAACTCAGTTGCCACCGCGCACCTCGCTGGCACTGCTGGTGGTCGATCACAGCAATATGAAGGTGCGTGGCTATGTGGGTTCGGTGTCTTTCAATGACGACAGCCGCTTTGGCCATGTCGATATGATCGCCAGCGTGCGCTCGCCCGGTTCGGTGCTAAAGCCTTTTGTCTATGGTATGGCGCTGGATGAAGGGCTGATCCACGGTGAATCGCTGTTACAGGATGTGCCGCGCCGCTTTGGCGATTATCGTCCGGGTAATTTTGATGCCGGTTTTCATGGCCCGGTCAGTGCCAGTGAAGCGCTGGAACGTTCGCTGAATCTGCCTGCGGTACAGTTACTGGATGCGCTCGGCCCGAAAACGGTGGCGGCGCGCTTACGCAATGTGGGCTTGAACCTGCGATTCCCGGCTGGCGCAGAGCCCAACCTGTCATTGATCCTGGGCGGCACGGGCGCAAGACTGGATGATATTGTCGCGGCGTACAGCGCTTTTGCCCGTCAAGGTAATGCGGCGCAACTGCGCTGGTTACCTGACCAGCCTCTGCTGGAACGGCCCTTGCTGTCACCCGGAGCAGCCTGGATTATTCGGCGCATACTGGCAGGTGAAGCGCTGCCTTCGGGCGCGGTGCCGGATATTGCACCACTGGCATGGAAAACCGGTACCAGCTATGGCTATCGGGATGCCTGGACCATTGGCATCACGCCACGTTATCTGATTGGTGTATGGGTCGGCAGACCTGACGCCACACCCGTCGCCGGGCAGTTTGGCTTTGCCTCGGCTGTGCCGGTAATGAATCAGGTCAACAATCTGCTGGCGGGGTATATGTCGGTGCGCGGCGCACCGCGTGACCCGCGCCCGGACTCGGTCAGCGCCATGAGCATTTGCTGGCCCGGAGGTCAGCCTTTACCGATGGGTGACGATAACTGCCGCCAGCGTCGCCAAAGTTGGGTGCTGAATCAAACGGTGCCGCCCACGCTATTGGCACCCGGTCAGGAGAGCGTTAACGGTCTACGCCAGCAATACTGGCTGAATAGCCAAGGCTTACGTGTGGCGGCAGATTGTCCGGATGCGCAAAGCCATGAGCGGCTGATGTGGCCATTACCGCTTGAGCCCTGGCTACCCTTAGCAGAGCGCCGCGAACAGCGCTTGCCGCCGATTGACCCGCGCTGCCCGCCGTTACATCAAGGCAATGCGCCACCAATGGTGATCACCGGCGTCATCAACGGTCAGCGCGTGCAGCCGCTGCCGGGCAAAATGGTATTGATATTGCCGGTGGCGGTGCAGGGTGGAAAAGGGGAGCAGCGCTGGTGGTTTTTGAATGGACAACCCGTTGAGCAGGAAGCGGAGAAAAACAGTGCCGCACTGGTGTTGAGTGAGCCTGGCCCGTATCAACTGGTGGTGATGGATGAAGCGGGGCAACTGGCATCCGTCTCATTTATTCGCGGCTGAATCCACGCTATGCCAGATTTTGCGCGTGTCCGCCCCGACAAAAATCAATTATTTTCGATAATTCCACCAATCGGCAATAGGCAACGCCTGATGATGTCCCTATAATCGGCGCGTTTTCTTACCGGGAGCGAGTTCCCGGTTTCTTCAGGATGCTAACTAGAGGTCATCATGGCAATCGAACGTACTTTCTCAATCGTTAAACCAAATGCCGTCGCTAAGAACGTGATTGGTGCTATCTACAACCGTTTTGAAAGCGCAGGCTTCAAAATCGTTGGCGCGAAAATGCTGCACCTGACCAAAGAGCAGGCAGAAGGCTTTTACGCTGAGCACAAAGGCCGTCCATTCTTCGATGGTCTGGTTGAGTTCATGACTTCTGGTCCCGTTGTTGTTTCTGTTCTGGAAGGCGAAAATGCCGTTCAGCGTCACCGTGACCTGATGGGTGCAACCAACCCAGACAACGCACTGGCCGGTACTCTGCGTGCTGACTACGCTGACAGCTTCACCGAGAACGCGACCCACGGTTCTGACTCAGCTGAGTCTGCTGCACGTGAAATCGCTTACTTCTTCGCTGAGAACGAAGTCTGCCCACGCACTCGCTAAGTGCGTTGCAGCTGATGCGGATAAACGTCTTTACACCTTTTACGCTTAAGTAAAGTCGTTCCCCCTGGCATCATGCAGCAGATGTAGTACAATTATGCGCCCTTGTTGAGCCAGCCTCAGCGAGGGCGCCTTTTTTTCCTATTCTTAACGAGAGCCGTAACGTGTAACAACGAGGCCAGAGAACATTATGTCCGAACAGATTGTGACGCCGTCGTCCGCTTCCCCCGTGGTTGTTTCCCCAAAAAACGAAAAAATTAACCTGCTGGATCTTAACCGTCAGCAGATGCGTGAATTCTTCCTTGAAATGGGCGAAAAGCCGTTCCGCGCTGATCAAGTCATGAAGTGGATGTACCACTACTGCTGCGACGATTTCGAGCAGATGACGGATATCAACAAAGTGCTGCGTGGCAAACTGATGCAGCGCGCTGAAATTCGTGCGCCGGAAGTGGCGGAAGAGATGCGTTCCAGCGATGGCACCATCAAATGGGCGATCCGCGTGGGCGATCAGCTGGTAGAAACCGTGTATATCCCGGAAGCCGACCGTGCAACGTTGTGCGTCTCCTCGCAGGTAGGTTGTGCGCTGGAGTGCAAATTCTGTTCGACCGCGCAGCAGGGCTTTAACCGCAATCTGCGCGTCTCCGAAATCATTGGTCAGGTATGGCGTGCGGCGAAAATCATCGGCGCAGCTAAGATCACCGGCCAGCGCCCGATCACCAACGTGGTGATGATGGGCATGGGTGAGCCGTTGCTCAACCTGAACAACGTGGTGCCTGCGATGGACATCATGCTGGACGATTTCGGTTTTGGTCTGTCAAAACGCCGCGTGACGCTTTCGACTTCAGGTGTGGTTCCCGCGCTGGATAAGTTGGGCGATATGATCGACGTTGCGCTGGCGATTTCACTGCACGCGCCGAACGATACCATCCGTGATGAAATTGTGCCGATCAACAAAAAGTACAACATCGAAACCTTCCTGGCCGCAGTGAAGCGCTATATTGGCAAATCAAACGCCAATCAGGGCCGAGTGACCATTGAGTACGTGATGTTGGATCACATCAATGACAGCACCGACAATGCCCATGAACTGGCGGCCTTGCTGAAAGAGACACCGTGCAAAATCAACCTGATTCCATGGAACCCCTTCCCTGGCGCACCTTACGGCCGCAGCTCAAATAGCCGTATTGACCGCTTCTCTAAAGTGCTGATGGATTACGGTTTTACCACTATCGTGCGTAAGACGCGCGGCGATGATATCGATGCCGCCTGTGGTCAGCTGGCAGGGGATGTGATTGACCGTACCAAGCGCACACTGCGTAAGAAAATGGCCGGTGAAACCATCTCTGTGAAGGCGCTCTGAAACCCATCGTCTGGTGATATTCACCGGGCGTGAGGCGTGCCAGTCTCTCTGCTCGATTTTGAGCAGGAGAGACAGAAATGCGTAAAGGATTACTCGCGGTGGTTGTGGCTGGCTTTGTTGTAAGTGGTTGTGTCAATCCACCCCCCAACACCCGTGCCGCTGACATCAGACTACAGTTAGGATTACACTATCTGGCTGTGAAAGATTATGGCGCGGCGCACCGCAATCTATTACGTGCAGAGCGTGCCGCACCAAAGGACTACCGCGTGCCGTTGGCGCTTGCGCGATTGGCACAGGCGCAGCAGAATAGCGCGCAGACACATTGGCACTACCAACGCGCTCAGCAGTTAGCGCCAACGAATGGCTATGTCGCTAACAATTACGGTGCGTTTCTCTGCGGTTTAAGGCAGTATGACGAAGCGCATCAACAGTTTAAGCTGGCGATCGCAGCGCAGGAAATTGATGCCCGGCAGGATGCATTTCTGTTTTCGGGCTATTGTTACCTGCAGGCTGGAGAGAGTGCCGCAGCGCGCGAACCACTAGGCCACGCGCTGGATGCCGCACCGGAGCAGGGAAGTCATCTGCTTGCGGAAGTGGAAAGGCGTCTTGAGCAGCAGGATCGCACGGCGGTTCCGCTGTTATTAGAAGTGTACCACCAGCGGTTGCCCGCAACGGCAGACAGCCTGTGGTTACAAATACGTTTCGCCGCGCAACAGGGAAACGCTGCTGACGTTACACGTTATGGCGATCTGTTGGCGCGAAGTTTTCCACAATCGATACAGTACCAGCGTTATTTTGCTAATGAATACTGAAGCCACTCAAGAGAATTCTGCAGTACATTCCACAGGTGAACGCCTGCGTCTGGCCCGTGAGCAGATGGGACTGACCCAGCAAAACGTCGCTGAACGCCTGTGCCTGAAACTTTCTACCGTGCGGGATATTGAAGAGGACAAATCACCAGCTGATTTAGCCTCAACTTTCCTGCGAGGTTATATCCGTTCTTATGCTCGTCTGGTGCATGTGCCGGAAGATGACCTGTTGCCGATGATGGCAAAACAGGCACCGGTGCGCGCGGCTAAAATTGAGCCGATGCAGAGCTTCTCATTGGGCAAACGCCGTAAAAAGCGCGATGGCTGGTTGATGATTTTCACGTGGCTGGTGGTCTTTGTGGTCATCGGCCTGACAGGTGCCTGGTGGTGGCAGAACCATAAAGCCTCGCAGGCGGATCTGGTCTCTATGGCGGACCAGAATGGCAGCAGCAACGATAGCAGCCAGTCAATTCCGTTGGGTGATAGCAGCACTGACAGTGCTGCAGATACAGACACCAATGCAGCAGGTACACCGGTCGACAATGGTGCCGGTGCCGTTGCGACGCCGAACACCAGCAGCAATGCTCCAGTGGCAAACACCTCTTCCCCGGCAGCAACTAGCGATAACGCGGTGGTCTCGCCAAGCCAGGCGCCTGTTGACAACGCACCGCCAGCAGCCACTTCACCGGCTCCGGCCAACAGCATTCCGGCGGGTCAAATGCCGACGGGTAATGCCGCAGTCAGCGAGCCAGCGGGCGATCCGAACGCTGTCGTCATGAATTTCAAAGCGGATTGCTGGTTGGAAGTCACAGACGCGACCGGTAAGAAGCTGTTCAGTGGTCTGCAACGTAGCGGCGGTAAGCTCAGCCTGTCTGGAACGCCTCCGTATCGTCTGAAAATTGGTGCTCCAGGTGCGGTTGATGTGCAATATCAGAATCAGCCCGTTGATTTAAGTCGTTTTATCCGTAATAACCAGGTTGCCCGTCTGACGCTGGGTGCGCAATAACGCGCAGCGCGCTTTCCGGGTAATTGTGGAGAGAGAATATGCATAACGAAGCACCCATTATCCGTCGCAAATCAACACGGATTTACGTCGGCAAGGTGCCGGTTGGTGATGGTGCGCCCATTGCCGTTCAGTCAATGACCAACACCCGCACCACGGATGTGGAAGCCACGGTTAACCAGATTCGCCAGCTTGAGCGAGTCGGTGTCGATATCGTCCGTGTTTCTGTGCCTACCATGGATGCGGCTGAAGCGTTCAAACTGATTAAGCAACAGGTCAATGTGCCGCTGGTGGCGGACATTCATTTTGACTATCGCATCGCCTTGAAAGTCGCCGAATACGGCGTAGATTGCCTGCGTATCAATCCGGGCAACATCGGCAACAACGAGCGTATTCGCCAGGTGGTGGATTGCGCGCGTCACTACAATATTCCTATCCGTATTGGCGTTAACGCCGGTTCACTGGAAAAGGATCTGCAGGAAAAATACGGTGAGCCAACGCCTCAGGCGCTGCTTGAATCCGCTATGCGTCACGTTGATCACCTCGATCGCCTCAACTTTGATCAATTCAAAGTGAGTGTTAAAGCCTCTGACGTCTTCCTCGCCGTTGAATCTTATCGTCTGCTGGCGAAAGCCATTGATCAGCCACTGCATCTCGGTATCACCGAAGCAGGCGGCGCGCGTGCCGGTTCGGTGAAATCGGCTATCGGCCTCGGTTTGCTGCTGGCAGAAGGTATTGGCGATACGCTGCGTATCTCGCTGGCGGCCGATCCGGTTGAAGAAGTCAAAGTCGGTTATGACATTCTGAAATCACTACGTATTCGTTCTCGCGGCATTAACTTCATTGCCTGCCCAACCTGCTCACGTCAGGAGTTTGATGTGATCGGTACCGTGAATGCGCTGGAAGAACGTCTTGAAGACATCATCACGCCAATGGATATCTCCATCATCGGGTGCGTGGTGAACGGTCCGGGCGAAGCGACGGTTTCAACCATGGGCGTGACGGGCGGTAGCCGCAAAAGTGGTTTCTACGAAGACGGCGTGCGTCAACGTGACCGTCTTGATAACGACAACATGATTGACCAGTTGGAAGCGCGCATTCGTGCCAAGGCCAGTATGCTGGATGAAAGCCGCCGCATTAACGTGCAGCAGCTGGAAAAATAAGGGACGGTGCGCGCTCGCCGCGCGCCAGTTTGTGAATGAACCTGTGCGGTTTCATCCTCATAAGGTATGATGCCGGACAGGTTTTTTTGTATTAAGAGATTCTAACGTGGCGAAGAATATTCAAGCGATCCGTGGGATGAACGATTACCTGCCAGCGGATACCGCGATTTGGCAGCGTATTGAGGGCACCCTGAAGCAGGTGCTGGCCAGTTACGGTTTTAGCGAAATTCGCTTACCGATTGTGGAACAAACGCCGCTGTTTAAACGCGCAATCGGTGAAGTCACCGATGTGGTTGAAAAAGAGATGTATACCTTTGACGACCGCAACGGTGAAAGTCTGACGCTGCGCCCAGAAGGTACCGCAGGCTGCGTGCGTGCCGGTATCGAGCATGGCTTGCTCTACAACCAGGAACAGCGTTTGTGGTACATCGGCCCGATGTTCCGCTACGAACGTCCGCAAAAAGGTCGTTATCGCCAGTTCCATCAGATTGGCGCTGAAGTGTTTGGTCTGCAAGGACCGGATGTCGATGCCGAACTGATTATGATGACCGCACGTTGGTGGAAAGCGTTGGGTATTGCTGACCACGTGCGTCTGGAACTGAACTCCATCGGCTCCCTTGAAGCGCGTGCTAACTATCGTGATGCACTGGTGGCATTCCTCGAACAGCATAAAGATAAGCTGGACGAAGATTGCAAACGCCGCATGTACAGCAACCCGCTGCGCGTGCTGGACAGCAAGAATCCGGACGTGCAGGTTCTGCTGAATGACGCGCCAACCTTGAACGAGTACCTTGACGAAGATTCTCGTGCGCACTTCGACGGCCTGTGTGCCCTGTTGGACGATGCGGGCATTGCTTATACCGTGAATCAGCGTCTGGTGCGTGGTCTCGACTATTACAACCGTACCGTCTTCGAATGGGTGACCAGCAGCCTCGGCGCACAAGGTACCGTGTGTGCCGGTGGCCGCTATGATGGCCTGGTTGAACAGTTAGGTGGACGCGCCACGCCAGCCGTTGGTTTCGCGATGGGTCTGGAGCGATTGGTGTTGCTGGTTCAGGCGGTTAATCCAGATTTTGAACCGACGCGCATTGTTGATGTCTATGTTATCGCTTCGGGGCAGGGCGTTCAGTCTGCCGCGATGCAACTGGCGGAAAAACTGCGTGATGCTGATCCGGCACTGAAGCTCATGACGAACTTCGGTGGTGGTAACTTCAAGAAGCAGTTTGGCCGTGCAGACAAGTGGGGCGCACGCATTGCGCTGGTGCTGGGTGAAGATGAAGTGAAAACCGGTCAGGTTGTCGTCAAAAATCTGGCAACCGGCGATCAACAAACTATCGCCCAGAGCGAAGCCGCAGCAACGTTGCGCACGCTGCTGCAGTCAGCGTAGCACTGCGACAGCCATTTACAGGAGAGGGATTGCGTGGAAGTTTACAGCAACGAAAACGAACAAGTTGACGCACTGCGTCAGTTCTTTGCCAACAACGGTAAAGCACTGGCTGTGGGTGTGATCATCGGCATCGCTGCGCTGGGTGGCTGGCGTTTCTGGACCAGCCATCAGGATGGTGCAGATAAAGCCGCATCGGCACAGTATCAACAGTTGACCACGGCAATGCAGGCTGACAAGCCTCAGACGCTGGAAGCCGTCGCGACGTTTGCCAGTGAAAACAACAACACCTACGGTGCACTGGCGTCGCTGGATTTGGCGAAGCAGTACGTCGAAGCCAATCAGCTAGACAAAGCCATTACGCTGTTGCAAAGCGGGCTGAAAGACACCAAAGATGCCAACCTGCAGGCGGTGATTAACCTGCGTCTGGCGCGCATTCAACTGCAACAAAACCAGGCTGATGCCGCACTGACTACCCTCAACAATGTTAAGGGGGATGGCTGGACAGCCATTATTGCGGACATTCGTGGTGAAGCACTGCTGAG